>JBILKY010000053.1:0-15761 GCA_044376395.1 Chthoniobacteraceae bacterium
TTCATGGAGCTTTGATTGGGGTTGTATGGATTTTGGCAGAATCGGCGACGCCGAACCGGTCATCAAGCGAGCGGAAATGATCGAGGCGCACCAGCTCCGAAAATTCAGCGTAAGTTGCCATGCGGCCAGCCTCTGCGAGCGTGGTGCCATTGCCCTGCAGGCTCTGCAAAACCTCGCTCATCGCGCGGGTAGCCGCAAAAAGCGCCGAAAGCGGATAGAGCGCAATCGCGTAGCCGAGACTTTTCAAATCCTGCGGCAGCAGGCGTGTCGTCTCGTGGCCCTCCACAATGCTCATCATCAGCGGCCCCGGCACTTCTCGAGCGACTGCCTCGGCATCCGCAATGGTCTTCATCGCATCCACAAAAACCAGATCCACACCCGCCTCCCGGTAGCGCAACGCACGGCGAATCGCCTCATCACGACCAGTCGCGGCCAACGCATCCGTGCGCCCGATGATGAGCAAATCAGAATCGCCCCGGGCCTCGATGGCTCCTTTGAGGCGCCCTGTCATCTCCCCCACCGAAACGAGCTTGATGCCCGCCATGTGCCCGCAGCGCTTTGGCGTCGCTTGATCCTCAATGTGAATGGCAGCAACGCCCGCCTGTAAATACTCGCGCACTGTGCGCTCGATGTTCGCCGGTCCTCCGTAGCCCGTGTCTGCATCAGCAATCACCGGCACCTTCACCGCACGAACCATGTTCCGCGCATGGGTCGTCATCTCCGTCTGCGTCAAAATTCCGACATCAGGACATCCTGTCAGACTCGCCGTGGCACCGAACCCGGTCATGTAAACCGCCGGGAACCCCGCGCTTTCTATCAATCGAGCCGTGAGTGCATCCGGAGCGCCCGGAGCCATTGCGAGTGTGTCCGCGGTGAGCAGATTCCTTAAAATTTGAGCGGTGTTCATGTTGGGAGTGGCGCTGTCGGTTTTCGGCTGTAATCACTTTTTCGGTGCAGTCGGCAGGGCTTTGACCCACTCGAGATTGAAGACGTAATGATCCTTGCTTGTGATGAGTTGGACCCGCCCATCGCGCGTCTGAGTCATGGCGAGGTACCCGTTGATGTCTGCCTGGGTGACGCCGTCCTTGGCGACGAGGCGGCGATCGGGCCAGGTTTTGCCCTCGTCATAGCTCACGGCGGCGTAGAGGCCGATGCCTGTGTAATCACCCCCGATGCATTTGAAATTCAGTCCGACGCGCTCAGCTTTAGGCTTACGCGCCTCGTCGGTAAAGGAACAGAGGACGATGGGACCTTCTTTTAGCCGCAGCATCGCAGGTCGCTGCGTGTTACTCACGATGGGAAACTCGCTGACCTCCCATTGCCATGTCTCGCCGAGGTCGCTGGAGTAGCTCAAGGGCATCTTGAGCTCAAAACGCTTTTGTGCGGGCTCCTCCGCGGAGAGTCGCGCGTAGGCCATGAGACGTCCATCGGCGAGTTCGACGATGGGCGAATGAATCCCGGCAATAAATGGGCCTTTGCCTCCAGGACGAACGTCATCCGATCCCCGACGATCCCGCCCGGTTTCGATCCATGTCCTTCCGTTGTCGCGACTGATTGAGAGTCCCGAAAAGTCGAACGGTATCGCGATGACGCCTTTCGCTGTGCGGATGGGATTGCCAGCCGACTCTCCCCGTGCGCGCATTACTTCGGCCTTTGACCATGTAACACCGTTGTCCGTTGAGCGGCGGAGCAGGATGTCTCCATGCTGTCGGCCTTCTACGATGTGAAAAATCGTGTGGCCGCCGTCCCACCAAATTTTCGGCGCATGATCGTTGACGTCCTGGGCATCCCAAAATGGCGAGGCAAGCTCCCATTCGTCCTTCCCCAAGCGCAGCCTGGAAGCAGCATTCGCGGTGGTGAGATCGGTTTCGCCCATGGTGGAGAACCAAACGGCGAGTAGGTCGCCATTCGGACACTCGGTGATAGCCGGGCTGTGGTTCTGGCTGATGAACACCGGGCCGAAAGCGTTATCCGGGATGCGCACATAAGGCTTCGGACCTTCGTAGAAAGGCGCATTCTCTGAGGGCGTTTTGGGGCTCATGACAGTCTGACTTACATTCTGCGCGTTCAATGGCGGCCCAGCCACGGGCAAGAGTTTTCCCTTTGGAAGCTGACCCAACACTACCCGGAAGCCGATGCGTTCGCTTGCAGAGTTTGTTACCCACGAACCGCGATTTGCCGAGCGCAGGAAGCGGATCATGGAGGAATGAAACCCACCCCGAAACACCCGGCAATCGCCATCGGCGCGCCCAAGGGGGTCCGTGTGTGTTCCGCCCTCATACGGCCCGTACCAGTCGCTGCACCACTCGGCCACGTTGCCGTGCATGTCGTGCAGACCCCAGGCATTGGGCGTCTTTTGGGCAACGCGCAGAGCCCCCGCGCCACCGACTTTTGACTCGGCCTCCGGATGATCGAGGCCAATGATTTGCGCTTGTTTCAACTTAGCAGCAGCCCCCCCGACATTCCGCCAGTCGTATTCACGCGGCATCGGCCCTGGCGGAAAATACACGCCGCGCAGGTTTTCCTCTCCGAACCATTTCTGATAACCGTCCGGCAGCGTATCCCCCGTGTGGAACAAGGTCTCCGTGCCCGCACGGCAAGCATACTCCCATTCCGCCTCGGTCGGCAGACGATAGGTTTTGCCCTCCTTCTTTGAGAGCCACTCGCAAAAGGCAACCGCCTTCTCCCACGTAACACCGCTCGCCGCATCATCATCCGCTCGGTTCGACTTGGGATCGTCGATTTTAAACTTGGGATCGAACTGCCGAAACTGACCCACTGTGACCTCGGTGGCGCCGATGAGAAACGGCTGCGTGATCGTAACCTTGTGTGCCGGTTTCTCATCAAAATCGATCCGGTCGATGTCCTTGTACATCTCTCCAAACCGCTTCTGGCGCAGGTAATCCTCCAACGGCGGACCATCCTGACCCATGGTGAACGTGCCTGCCTCGATGCGCACAAGCCTTATGCCTATGGAGTTGGTGACGGGCTCGGCGGCGTGCAGTGAGGTGAGAAGACAAAGAAATGTGAGACAGAAAAATGTGGTTCGAGTCTGCATCATTTCTGCTGCAATCTTGTTGTCGTTGGTTTTCATATTCCGTGTATTCCGTGTATTCCGTGAGCCGTCACTTCGTGCCGCCTTTGCTCACGAGCTTGCGATTGGCCTTCACCCGCGCTGAAGCTTCTTCGGAAGCGGCAAGAACGTCTTCTTCACGAAAGGTCGTCATCCATACCTCCTGGTCGCGAGAGCGTATAAAGTCCCAACTGAAGTAAATGGTGCCGCCGGCACCCTGCTGGGCGTCGGGGTAGGAGCAGCCGACGCGTTCATCAAGGACGAGGCCGCCGGACCATGTTTTACCGTCATCCTTGGAAATGAAGGCGGTGAGGTTGCGTCGCTGTTTGGCTTTGCCGCCCGACAAAGGGTCCTCGTCGATGCCGAGGTGCTTCACCAGCAGCAGGTTTCCTGACTGAAGCCGGCTGATGAAGAAGCGCGAGGAAGTGTGCTGGATGGCTGGAATCTTCAGCGGACTCCAGGTCGCGCCGCCATCGTTGGAGAGGCTTTCGCCGATGCCGTTAGTGGTACGCACAAGCATCCAGAGCGAGCCATCCATGCGCTCCACCGCCATTGGCTCGGAGGGGCTCAGTTCCCAAATCGCCTCGATCTGACCCTTCAATGCGAAGGTGCGGCCATTGTCGCGCGAGATGTGCGAGAGGATCGCGCCCATGTTTTGCGGTCGCCGGGCGTAGGTGGGGAACAACCAGTCGCCGTTCGCGAGAACGGTGGGCTTGTTGAGCAGCACGCCCTCGAATACGGGACGCGGCTGCGACCATGCGGGGCTTGCCTGATCGCCGTCTTCCGCCGTGATCGCCCAGGCGTGCTTATGCAGCGGGTAAGGCAGGGTGAAAAACACCCAGAGCTTCCCATCGGGGTCGATCCACGGATGCGGATCATAGGCTTTGAGCGGGCCGGGGCCGTCGGGATCAATCGCGAGCACTTCCTTCCAGGTCTTGCCGCCATCGCCGCTGGTGCTGACGACCACATAAGCATTCGGGCAGCGCTCGATGATCTCGCCCGGCGTCGTGCCGGAGAACCACGTCGCCCAGAGGCGTCCGCCGCGTGAAATCGCGATACTGGGCACGCCCGTGCAGGTGCGGTTGGCGCAATTGTAGTCGGCGGTGCTGCCGGGATTCGGGATCAACTTCGGCGGGGCAGCCTTGTCCGGTCGTGGCCCAGTGTCGTCGTCTGGGTCGATGCCTGCGAACTGATCAGGGTTCAGCTTCGGCTTCGGCGCATCGGCAGAGTGGAGCGCGGCGAGTGGAACAAGCAGCAGGGCGCTCAGGAGTGTGAGTGTATTGTTCATGAGGTTCGTTTCAGGTCATCTTATTCACGGCACCACATGCACGCTCAAAGAAGTCAGCGTGATACCGGCTGGTGAAGTGAAGCTGAAGTCGTTGGCACCGAGCTTGAGGGCTTGCTTCAAAGCGGTGGATGAAAGGGTGAGCGTGAGGTCGGATTTACCGCGGGTGGATTTCAGGTCTTTGAGCGGTTGGCCGTTGAGTATGACCGCGGGAGGCACAAGTCCGTCCTCGGCTTTAAAAACAATCTCGAGGCTGGTTTCTCTCGCCATTGCAAGATCATCCGCAATGAACAAGTGCGTGGTGGCGGGCGTGCCGGCCTTCATCGCCAATGGCAGAGGCGTATCGCTCACCGTGGCGTTGTTGGTGACGCTGCACGCATCGACGAAGAATTCCTTCGGCAGGCGCGCGAGTCTCGCTGGATCCGATAGCTCGGCGAGGAGCGGATATTCGGCAGTGTTGTAGAAATTGAAGGTGTAAAGACCGTCCGCACCCCGCGCCCAAAGCGTGGCGGCGGCGGCTCGCAGCGTCTCCGGAGAGCCATATCGGGTGAAGCCTCGCGGCATCCGCTCAATCACTCCATAGACGGGCACGCGATGTAGGTGCGCAAGGGTGACCCACTGGTCGAGTGCGTTTGAGCCAAAGGTGAAGCCGTTGCCGGCGATGACGGCGTCGATCCATCCGGCCTTCATCCAGGCTTCGACATGGAGCCCGAGTTCCTTCGCGCGTGCGGGGCTATCGGGGACCCGGGTGACGAGACGCAATGGGTGGCCGTGTCGCTTCGCTGTTTCGTCGAGGATGGTGCGTGCTTCGCGGACAAACTCCGTGAGAACGGCGGCATTGACCTCACCATCGCGGAAAAACTTTGGATAGCGCAGCCAGTCCAGTTCCACGCCGTCGAGGTCGTAGCGTCGGCACGCCTCGCGCAGGATCGCGAGATAATGGCTGCGGACTTCCGCCTTGGAATAGTCATAGAGCAGCTTCTCGCCGTTCAGCTCGCGGTTTGGACCCGCTCGCAGCTCCCTAGGCTGCGTTTGCACTCTTGCCCACATTTCTTGGGGACCTGGTCGCGCCGGGTCATTCAGCCAAGGCAGGAAGTCGTTGTTCCACTCGGCATCCGATGGCGGCTGAAGAAACCAATGACGGTGCGTGCGGCGGAACTCATCCCAAAGATGCGCCCAGTTGAAGTAGCCGTGATGCTTGTCGTTCATGCGCATCGAGAAGAAGAAAGTGCGGCCATCCCGCTTCCAGAACTGGATGATCCGCTGAAGCGGATCATCACCAAGAGGGGCGATAGGGTCGCGCTTCAGTTCCCAGATGGGCAGCCCGAAGTTGCCACAATAGGCGAGCCCCGAAACCCCTGTCTTCGCCAGCGGGCCAATGCGCAGCGCGAGGTAGTCCTCGGGCGAGCGGATGGCCGGTAGAGGAATCGGTTTGCCAGCGGGCACCCAGACGCTGTCGTGATGCTCCGGATAGGCGGGCCACTTGAGGTCATCGCTGTCGTTGTTGAACAGGATCCGTGGCAGTCCGCGACCTTCGAGAGTGGCGTTGGAACTTGAGGCAGCGGAGTGAAGCTCAATCAGCGGCGCGAGCAGCAGGGCGGTGAGGAGCGTGATGATCTGTTGTTTCATCGTTTATTTTTCCTTTCGAATCACTTCAGTTGCTGCACTGCCAGTGCATCGATTTCGCTCATCTTGAACCGCACGCTGACGATGGAGTGCTTGCGTTCGTCGTCCCAATACTTGCCGTAGGTGGTGGCGACGACCGTGCCGTCGGCCAACTGATGAATGCCGGCATAGCCGCAGTCCGCGTAGCTGTGCATGAGCTTTACACGATATTGACCGGGGCGGCCCTGCTTGATGTCTTCATAGGTGCCTACCCAGGCGATGAATTTGAAGCGCCACGGCGACCCGGGTGCCATGTCACGAAACACTATCACAAGTCGACCATCCGGGAGTTGGACGGCCTGGTGCCGGTCCCCGGTAAGTCCCCACGGGGTATCCACAGGCGGGCTCCAAGTTTTCCCCTCATCTTTGCTGAACATCACCAGACTCGTTCCGGCCCGCTGGTTTTCTCGAATGAGACTGCAAAGCTCAGCTCCATCCGGAGCACGGAACACAAAAGGTTCGCACGGGTCTTTCCCCTCCACCTGAAGAATGGTGCGCGGTTCGCTCCATGTGAATCCGCCGTCTTGGGTGGCCGATTGATAAACCTCCAGCGGGCCCTCCTTGGAAAATCGGTGGCCCTGTCCGATATAGGAACCATCCTTCAGCCGGACAACACTCCAAAACGGGCCAATCGCGTTGAATGTCTGGTCCGGATAGGAACTCAGCGGTTTCTCCTCCCGCCACGTTTTCCCATCGTCCTCACTGACGAGTCTCGGCATATAGCCCCGCATGCGGCCCGGAGTTTCCACCCGGTTCAGCGTCTTGGTGCCGATATGCCAGAGACGCTCCTTCCCCGCAGGGTCGGTCATTTGAAAGAAGAACCCGCATTGGTAGTTCTCGAAGTTCGGGGGCATGGCCTCGTCGATCCTCTTCCAAGTGAGGCCGCCATCCTCGCTTCGAGCTACGGAACCGGCATGACCTCCATGGCCGATGGCCCACGCCGCGATGATCGTCTTCTTGTCCGAAAGGAGTGCCGTGTGCGGATGGAAATGCCCCATGCCCGCTGTTCCCTCGGCCACAAATACATGGCGCGTCGAATCCCGAGACAAATCGATCGAGGGCAATGCGGCCTGATGTTTCTTCCAATCTTTGAGCTTCAACGCGGCGTCGGCCGAACTGCTGGCAGCGATCTCGCCGCCCACTGCGTGGCCCGTGAGGGTGAATGATTCGATCCGCATCACCGCGTTCCCCGGCCTGAGGGCAATGCTGTCCACGGCAGCCGCAAGATCGGGTATCTCCAGGATTTCATCTCTGTCGATGCGGATGGCGAACGATGCCGTTTTAGCTCCGTCCTTTTTCCACCGTCTGATCTCGAGTTCGAAGGTCTTGCCCTCGGACACGGACGCCGGTGCGGTGGGTTTCCAGGGAATCTGCCGCACCATCACCCTCTCGAATAGATTGAGTCCGTCCAAGCCGACTCGATTTCCATCGAATGACACCACGTTGACTCCATTCAGAATGACGGCGGGCTTCGACTTGCCACCGTTTTCAATCGCCATGCGAATCGTGGCTTTGAACTGGTCTCCCAACCTCGCCGAGACAAAGAAGGTCATGTCGGTCCCCTTGAGGCTGAGGTTGCCATCAATGGTTTCGAAAACATACCCTGGGTCAGGTGGAGCGAGATTAACAACCTTTCCAGACTTAATGACCTCGACAGTCGCAGCAGGAAGTGTGGCTTCTATCGTGAGCAGCAAGGTGGCGAGTAGTGAGGTGGCGTGTTTCATTTTCGTTCCTTGTTTTGATTCGCGATGATTTCCCACTCGCCGGCGGGAAGATTGAATACACTCTGCTCCTCAGGCTTTGCGTTAATGGTGATCTTCGTGAAGCCCGGAAGTTTCACGGTGGCGGTGGTGTTCCAGGGCACCCGGGCTTTCAAGGTCACGGTTCCTTTCTTTTGCTCCCACCACGTCGCAATGTTCCCGTAAGGCGACCGGAACTCCATTCCCGCAGAGGCCAGATCCTTCGGGAAGTGGGGAGTAATGAAGAAATGCTTGAAGCCCGGCAAAGCAGGGTCTGGTTTTACCCCGCAAAGCCATTCGTAGAACCATGTGGTCATCGGCGCGAGTTCGCCCTGGGTCCGCGCTGCGTCGTTTGGAAATGCGGGAAAAGCCCACGCCTCAGCGAGGGTCTTAGAACCGAATGAGAGCATGTGTCCCAGACTTGGATAGTTGGTTCGGGTCATGATCGCGTAGGCATCATCCACCCGCCCGTTCTGGGTGAGCACGGCGAGCAAGGGATATGAAGCCCGCGCGCCGGTGGAAATATGTCCGTTCCACTTTTCCCTCATGTCTTCGACGATGCCATCGACCAACGGCCCATACTCCGACCTGTCAGCCAACCCGCTCCAGACGGCGAGGGCGTTGACTCCCTGCATAGTGGGCGCTCCCGCGCAGTAAACTCCCGAGGTCGGGTCGCGAAACTTGTCACGCGCCGCCGTGCGGATTTCGACCCGCAGCTTTTCCAGTTGGGCGGCATCGTCATCGCGGTTCAAAATACGAGCGGCCTGCAAGGTCGTGCCGGTAACCTTGAGGCCGGTCGTAGTGCCGTAAAAATCTTTCGGCACCGCATGTGGCACCAAACATCCAGCCATTGACGAAGGATTTTTCCAGTATTGCGGAAGATCGTAAGCCGCAGTGGAACCGTTGTGGTCTCCAAACCCGTCATCCAGAATCAAACTCGGGAATTTCGGATTCTCGAACCAGAAGCCGATGGACTTGCGCATCAGCGGATAGTTTGTCTCCAACTCCAGTCGATCGCCGTGGTAGAGGTAAAACTGCCAAGGAAGTTCCGTGTAGATTAATTGCGATTCCGAAACCGACACTCGCACGGATCCCTTTGGCGGTGCATCTTTCAACCGACTGGCGATCACATCATGCAGGCCTGAGTAGTCTCGCACCTCGTTAAGAATGCGGGCGGTGAAAGCGGACAAATCGTGCCGATAGGCGTGGATGCCGTAATTGAGCGACAATAGGCTGGGATAATGGCCTTTTTCACCGCCGGCGTTATCGAGTTGCATGCCTTGGAGCAGGTAACGAAGGGTGCGGGCAGATGCTTCCTCGATTTCGTTGAGCAACGGGTTGGAGCAGGCAAACGAACCCGTGGCGGCTATGTCATTGTGGGTGGACAAACCGGTTACGGTCTCAAGGGTTGGTGTTCCGGGATATCCTGTGAGTTCAACGTAGCGGAAGGGGCGGTAGCCGAATTTCCTCTCGAACACTTCCTCAGGGCCGCCGGCGGCACGGAACACGTCGGTGCAAACGGCCGGTGCCACGGCGTAATAATCGTTGGAGCCATTGGCTGACCGACTTAACCGACGGGTGTGAGAAACCGTTCCGCGACCCTGCGGGCTCAACATTCCCTTGCGGCGTGCCACCTCGGGGGGGTATCCCGACACGCTGTATCGGAAGCGGTAGAATGGATCAGGATAAACGCCGTGAATGTCGCTGGCGTAACGCAGGGTGAGCACGGTTCCGCGAGGAACCCGAAGTCTCAGTTCGGCATTCCCGACGATCTCCTCTCCCATATCAAAAACCCAGACCCCCGGAGCGGGATTGAAAAGCACCACCGGCTTTACCCGCCGGACAACGCGCACGGATGGAAAAGATTGGAAGATAACCTTGGGCGGAAGAACACAGTCGGCCTTCTCGACCGGTTGCCATGATGCGTCATCGAACCCCGCCTTGTTCCATCCGGCGCGCACCCGGGTGGCATCAACCGCTTCGCCCACCCAGAAGCTGTCCCGCACGATCGGGCCGGGGGCCGCTTTCCAACTCGCGTCGCTCAGAACCTCGACTTGGGAGCCGTCGGCGAGATCCGCCACCAGTCTGACCATCGTGGCCGGCCGGTCGCCATAATCCTTCACCACATGGTGTCTCGGGCCCTCGACATGACGGCCGTTGCTCAGCGTCAACCCGAGGCAGTTGCGGCCTGTCTTTAGCAGTTCGGTGACGTCTTTAACGACGTAGTAGGAGAACAGCGGCGCATGGACCGGCGAGGTCTCCATGCGATGGTCGTCAACGGCCCGGCCGTTCAGCGTCACTTCGTGAAAACCCAGCGTGGAGAGATAAAGCCGCACCCGCACCGCTTCACCCGGCAAGTCGAATTCCTTGCGCAGCATGGCGGCTCCGCTGGTTTTAGCCAAATCCTGCCGCGCGCTCTCAATCGCGCCGCCGCTAAGCACCCCGCTTAGCCAAGGTGTAGTGATCACCGCGGCATCAAACCACCGCGCCGAAACCTCGCTCTCATCTCCCGGAAAGCGAGGCGCAGATATCCACTCGGCACCGGCCCAGTCGGCTGTTCCGAGCAGACCAACCTCAAATCGCCCCGGCTGAGACCAGCCGGTGTCCTTGCCGTCCTTGCCCCACGATTTCACACGCCACCACACTTGCTGGCGCGAGACGAGCGGCTTGCCTGCATACTCGACCAGATGCGACTGCTCAGAAGCAACCCTGCCGCTGTCCCACAGCAGCGGTTCCTTGAACTCCGGCGACACAGCGGCCTGCAACTGATACGCCGTCTGCTTCGCGCCGGGCATAGTGTCCTGAACGATCCACGAGAAGCGCGGCTTGGCCGTGTCGATGCCGAGCGAGTTTTCGAGGAATTCGGTTTTGAGCGAGGTTGGCGGTATGGCTTGCACAACCAGCGACGCGAGCAGCAGCGAGGAGAAGAATATGAGTTTATGTTTCATCATTTCCTTTGTCCCGAACTCGAAAACTTCCGGCCCTCATAGTCAGCGCAGCCAAGTGTGAGTATGGCTGCGGTAGCTGCCGCACAGACCGCGCCTAAAATCGTCGGGGGTCCGAGTTTTGTGCGGGATATCATAACAGGTGATTTCAACAAATAACTCCGCCGACTATGCGAGGATCTCACTGAGCGGGCCCCGGTGCATCTGAGGCTCAAGATTTGGATCGAGCCGTCCAAAGTCGTCACGGGGACTTCCGCAGGCGTGAAGGAGCGTGTTGTAAAGGGTGTTGATGGTTTTGTGCCCGGGCTTGCCGTAGTCCGGGTAATGAACGATGCGGCCACCGCTTTTGAGACGAGCCTCGGGCCCGCCAAACAGCACGAAGGGCCATTCATAACAGGTGCTGTGGTGCGTCTCGGCGTTGTCACTGAGATACAGGATGATGGTGCGGTCGAGCATTGTGCCGTTGCCTTCGGGCACATTCGCGAGGGCCCGCATCGTGCGGGCGATAAGACTAAAGTGGAAGGCGCGGATCTTTTCAGACATCTCCCAGCGGGTGTGGTCGTCGGCAAGATAAAGCGCGTGCCCGATGACATGCTTGGATTCCTGAATTCCAAGTCCACCAAACGTCACGTTGAAGTTAGGCGTGCCCACTCCTGATGCGATCGTGGCGCTGTTGGTAATCCCGCCAATCAACGCTGCAGTTGCCAACTCAAACTGTGCATCCAAACGGTCGGTCTCCACCTTTGACTGATATTTGTCTGCTCCGGCAGGTGCGATGGCACCCAGAGATTCGCGGGCTTCCACCAACCGGTTCGATGTGCGTGCAATCGACTCAAATGCTCCAAGGTATGCATCGAGTTTCTCCTTTTCGATCGCACCGAGTTCCTTCCTAGCACTCCGGATTTCAGCCTGCATGTGGTCGAGCAGTCTGCTCTGGGCCTGAAACGACGCTCCCGCCTCATTTTTGGAGACTACGCCGAACAGTTTGCGGTACGCAATCGCCGGATGCAGGATGGTCGCGAGGCTTTGTCCCGGCTTGAGTGCAGTGCAGTTGAAGTCGATGGCCTTGTCCACTTCACTGGAGATTCCGAGGGCGATGTTTTGAAAAATGCCCGGCCGGTGTTGACCCAGCATCGAGTCGATTGTGGCCCCTCGGATGGCACGCCCCCCGTTCGCGTGATAGGCGCCCAACGCACCGTGATCGCAGGAATGTCCCCCGCTACACATGCGGCCGGACAATCCTTGAATGATGGTCATCCGGTCACGGAACGATTCCACCGGCGCCAAAGATGCGGGCAGAGTCAGCCCCGTTAGCGGTGTGCTAGAAAAACAGTCCCGGTTTTCGCGAGGGACAAAGGGAATTTCCTGAGGCTGCAGTTGTTTTGGAGGGAGTCCGTTACCTTCCAGCACAAATAGAAAACGGAGCGGCCCCATTTTTCCTTCCGCCCCGAGGCTGATGCGCTCCAACACGGGACCAAGCACGGTCGCACTCGCACCAAGGCTCAGGTTTTTGAGAAAATGACGACGGTTGAGAGATGGAGATTTCATTGAACAGTGGATTCCCGGTCTTTGGACGTGAATTGTTGGCGGAGGAGGAAGGAGTCTGAACCCAACAGCGAAGCCACCAGCGCCTTCATGCTTCCGCCCTTCGCGCGGTAAGCCCGGTGCGCGTCAATCAGTGTGGGCGCATCATCGAGGGTTTCGTTGCGGCCAAGGAAATACCGGAACGCGTGTCGCACGAACACTTGCTCGACACGCTCGGAGCGGGCAAGCCTCTCCATCATTTTGAACGGGTCTTTCACGGGACCGTCCAACGCGGGATCCCCGATCCGGATTTCTCCCGTGGTCACCACGGGTCTTCCTTTTTCTTCCTCCCGCCAGCGCCCGAAATCGTCAAACTGTTCCAACGGCAAGCCCAGCGGATCCATACGATGGTGACAGCGCCAGCAATAGTCTGCGTGGGTCACCTTTTCCATCTTCTCGCGCAATGTCAGCTCGGAGTCAGTGGGGAGTTTCGCATCCACTCCGATGGGAGTGTCGGGAACCGTTCCACCCAGCAGCTTGGTGCGAATCCAGCGGCCCCGCTGGATTGCCTGGCTCTTCTCGTTGTCAGAAAACGCCAGCAGCCAAGCCGGGTGAGTTAACATGCCGGCACGCTTGCCCACAGGGGGCGGCGTCGGTTTGGTCTTCCACTCGGAGGACCACGTGGTCTCCTTTTGAAAACCGTAGTCCGCAAACAAGTAACCGCTGAAACGCCGGACATGATTCGGCACATTCGCCAGCACGTCGGTTCCCATGAAATAACGGTCCTCAGTCAGCAGCCTTTTCAGGACATCCCGGTCCTCCCGGAGTATCCACCGCACAAACGCATCAGCATCTTCGATGCGGTACACCGCTTGAGATAGACCCACGGGCCGTGCGTCCTTGAACACATCCGTGGCGCGGGGGTACTCAAAATACTCTTGGAAAAAGCGCAGCAACCGCGGCATCACTGCGTCGGTTGCTTCAAGCAGGCGCTCGACTTCCCGCTCCACGTCTTTGCTCGCTGTGAACCTTCCCTCGGCCACAGCTTGCCGCAAGGTCTCGTCCGGTGCAAAGTCTGTGAGGGTGTACGCAACCGCATGCATCAATTCGTGGGGAGCTAGCAACACGCGTCCAATCTCGTCAGGTTCACCCCGGCCGATCTCGTAGCGGTACACCGCATCGGGCTTAAGCAGGACGGCCGCAAGCAAGGTCTGCAATGCGAGGGCTCGCGTGCCCTCGGACTCAGTTGCTCTTGCCAGCCGGACAAGACTGGCCATCTCATCCGTCCGCGGTGCGCGCCGCATCGACACATGGAACTGCTCCCGGATCGCGGCCTCCCACGCCGAATCATCTGGCTCCGCAGCAGACAACAGCACTTCAAACGCCGGCAGCGGGCGGGCAGATTTCGCAGGAGCCACCTGCAGCCCGGCTATCTGCCAGCAAACGTCAAAAAGCAGTTCGGTGGTTGTGCCCTCAAGGCGGTGAAGGCCGGCGTGGTCCCGGAATGCGTGGGGAGGAGTCATGTAACTCAAGGCCGGATGAAGCGCGTCCTTGCCGAGGTTCCGGTTCGGATAAAGAAACAGCCGGTTTTGCGTCAGCGCGTTCGCCCTTTGCATGAAAAGGTGCGGACTCATACGCCAGAGCCGCGAGGGCGCGGCAGCCTTTCGCACCTCCGGTTCAGTGAAAAGTGCGGAGTGATCCACGTCATTTCCCCTGCTCGGGTCATCGGGAGTGATCCCATCCCTCAAGCGCGCAGCGCCAAGGATTTTGCGCAGATGCACCAAAACGGAGCCGACATCCGCCTTCGAAGGCCGGGGCTTTTCCTCCGGAGGCATTTCCCCGGATGAGACGACGTCCATCACCCGCTCCAAAAGGTCCGCATCCGAATGTGCAGGAGAGGCCGACATCGGCTTGAGGTTGATTTTTCCCTTAAGCTTTTCCGGGTTATGACATGCGGTGCAGTGCTGTTCGAGAAAATCGGAAAGTGCCGGGGCCTGCGGTTCACTCGAATACAGCAAGGGGGCGAGAAGTACCCCCGCTGAAAGCCAGATCAGGGTTGCGCGCAGAATAGAGACATTTTTGCGGGGGGCTAGAAACGCGAAAGATCCGTATGGTTTTTGCATTTTCATGGCGTGTTTGCGTTCACGCAATCAGTTCATGCACCACATCACCGAAGACATCGGTCAGGCGGAACTCGCGGCCGGCGTAACGGTAGGTCAAGGTTTCGTGATTGAACCCAAGCAGGTGCAGGATGGTCGCGTGCAGGTCGTGCACATGGACTTTCCCAGCCGCTACCGAGAGCCCCAACTCATCCGTGGCGCCATGGACATAACCGGGTTTCGCACCGCCTCCGGCCATCCAGATGCTAAACCCATCGTTGTGATGCTGTCGCCCGACCTTGGCGTCGATCGGTCCCTGCGCCGCCGGGGTCCTGCCAAATTCGCCGCCCCAGATCACAAGCGTGTCATTCAACATGCCGCGGTTTTTTAGATCCTGAAGAAGTGCTGCGATGGGCTGGTCGCATTCCGCGGCAAGGCGGGCATGCTCTTTCTCGATGCTGAAATGGCTGTCCCACGGCTGGCCCGCGCCATGCCACACCTGGATGTAGCGGACCCCGCGCTCCGCGAGACGGCGCGCCATCAGCATTTGGCGCCCCTGCAGGGTTTCCCCATACATTTCACGGACGTGCTGCGGCTCTTTGGAAACATCAAACGCATCAGTGGCCTCCGTCTGCATGCGAAAGGCGAGTTCGAGCGATTGGATCCTAGCGTCCAATTGCGGATCGTTTCCGCGGGTCCGCAGATGAAGGTCGTTGAGCTTTTGCACGTAACCCAACTGCCGGCGCTGGCGCTCGGGCACGATGGTTTCGTTGTGCAGGTTGGCAATGAGTTGATCGGGACGAGAATCTTTCGTGTTGATGTGCGTGCCTTGATAAATCCCCGGAAGAAACGCGCTGCGCCAGTTGGCTGCCCCCCCCACCGGCATTCCATCCGGGCACATCACAACAAAGCCTGGCAGACTCTGGTTTTCTGTCCCCAGACCGTAAAGCGCCCATGAGCCGACACATGGTCGAGGGAGGATCAAGTTGCCATTGTTCATCATCGAGAGCGACTGCTCATGGCTTGGAAGGTCAGTGAACATCGAGCGCACCACGCACAAATCGTCCGCGTGTCTCGCGACGTGGGGGAAGAGTTCACTGATCTCGATGCCGCTCTGTCCGTGCTTTTCGAATCCGAACTTTGATCCGAAAGCTGGCCCCGCAAGAAGCTTGTCATTGTTTGAGTCGCGTTTACCCGGGAGCGGCTTTCCGTGAAGCTCGATAAGCTTCGGCTTAGGGTCGAAGGTGTCGACCTGCGAGGGGCCGCCGTTCATGAAGAGGTGGATGACCCGTTTTGCGCGGCCGGGCGCCTGAGGAGCACGGGGTGCCAAGGAGGACACGTTGGCGGCAGCAGCTGCCCGGGCGGGCGTCAGACCCATGTCTGTAAAAAGCCCCGCGAGCGCCAGCGTGCCAAAGCCGAGGCCTCCTCGCG
>JBILKY010000259.1:0-5365 GCA_044376395.1 Chthoniobacteraceae bacterium
TTACGGTTGTGAGCTGGGGGGTGTACGGCGTATTTCTGCACACCGGCCAGATGCAGATGCAGGATCCGGTGTTTGGACGCTACAAGGCGTTTTTATTCGTGGGACTCGCTTACTTTCTCACGGCGGTCCTGGCTCCGCTCATCCTGCTCTGGAGCAGCGGCGCGGACTGGAAGTATCCTGCCGGCGGCATGGCGTGGTCGCTCATCGCGGGGATTGTCGGGGCAATTGGTGCTTTTGGCGTCCTGCTCGCGTTCGGCGCTAAGGGAACCCCTTCGGTGGTCATGGCGATTGTGTTTTCGGGTGCGCCCGTGGTGAACGCGATCATCTCCATGGCGATGCATCCGCCCGCAGGTGGCCTCGGGGGCGTGAAGCCGGGCTTCTGGCTCGGGATGCTGTTAGCCGCAGTCGGAGGTTGCTTGGTGAGTTATTACAAGCCCGCTCCGGGAAAGCCGGCAGCCAAGCCGGCGCCGCAGGTGCAATCCACCCAGCCCTAGGCCGCTGCAGCCTCTTAACGCACCGTGGATTTTACGCTGAAGGAGAGGCAGTGGCGCAAGCTCCAGCGGTTGCTGGGGCGGTTGTCCTCGGGGAATGCGTTTCAACGGGAGCGTCTCCAGCGGGCGGGTTTTCTCCCGACTTCGCTGGAGGATTTCAGCCGTCGTATCCCTTTCACAACGAAGGGGGAAATTGTTCTGGATCAGGCGACGCATCCGCCGATGGGATCCAATTTGACTGTTCATCCGAGTGAGTACAGCCGGTTTAGCCAAACCAGCGGAACCACAGCCCGGCCGATCCAGGTTTGGGACACTGCCGGCAGTTGGGAGTGGCTGCTTGAGAACTGGCGACTGGGATTTCGATTAGCCGGAATTGAGCGCGGGACGCTGGCGTACTTCGCTTTTTCGTTCGGACCGTTTCTTGGCTTTTGGACTGCGTTTGAAGCTGCGGCAAGCCTGGGCCTGCGCTGCATCCCAGGGGGAGGCGCAAGCACCCATGCGCGCGTCCGTGCGATTCTCGAGCATGGTACCGAGGTCTTGTGCTGCACCCCGACCTATGCGCTCCATCTGGCCGATATCGCTAAAATAGAAGACATAGATCTTTCGCGCTCAAGCGTGCGGAAGATCCTCGTGGCCGGGGAGCCAGGGGGCAGTCTTCCGGCGGTGCGGGCGCGATTGAAAGAAGCGTGGCCCGGATCGGAGGTCTACGATCACTACGGGATGAGCGAGGTCGGGCCCGTCGCTTTCACTCAGGACGGTATGGACGGCGCACTTAGGGTTTTGGAGGATCGGTATTACGTGGAAATCATCTCCCCAGGCACCGACAAGCATGTCCCCGATTGGCATGTGGGTGAGCTTGTGCTCACGCCTCTTGGTCGCGAGGACTGGCCGTTGCTTCGGTACCGCACCGGCGACATCGTGAGGGCCCGCAGGGATGCCAACGGAGTGCTTTGGTTTGAGGGCGGTGTGCTTGGCAGGACAGACGACATGGTGATCATCCGCGGGGTCAACGTGTACCCGGGGGCTGTTGAGCACGCGGTTCGAACGGTTCGGGGAATCGGCGAGTACCGGGTGACGGTTTCCAACCGCGGAGCGATGTCTGAATGTTCTGTGGAGATCGAGGTCGATGGTGGCTTGAAAGGGGAGGGCGCAGCACACCTTGTCGCGGAACTAGAGGCGGCTTTCGAAAAAGCGTTCTCTCTGCGGATCCCAGTCACGCCAGTCCCGTTGCGGTCCCTTCCACGCTTTGATCTCAAGGCGCGTCGTTGGGTGCGCCGTTGATTGTCACCATCCACTTGCCGAGCCTTGTGCTGTATCTTCTCCAGAACCTGAGAGGGGCAATGCGGTTGACCGTGGGTTTGCGCGCGGTTAGTCATTCGAAAGCGTTCTCCCAGATATGAAAACTCTTACTCTCGCACTCCTCATGTTCCCTGCCTTTGGGTTTGCCCAGCAGAACAGCGTTGCCGCGCCAAATGAACCCACCAACGCAAAGGAGGCCGCTGCGAAGAAAGCCGAGGCGGATGCGCTTTTGGAGCAGAAATACCAGGCCCTCGTATCGAAGTTGCCGCCCGAAGAGCAGGCGTGGGAAGGGCAACTGCAGCAGTATCTCGGCTCTTTTTATCTTCCCATCCACAAAAGGGATAAAGTGGCTGGGAAATCCAGTGCATGGGATTTCGTTCGGGACGGACAAGGATTACCCCGCGTCCTGCTCATTGGAGACTCCGTCTCGAGAGGCTACACTCAGGACGTCAGGAAGGTTCTTAACGGGAAAATGAACGTGCATCGAGCGCCGGAGAACTGCGGTCCGACTGCGAACGGCATCAAAAAAATCGACGCGTGGCTCGGCGAGTCAAAGTGGGATTTGATCCATTTTAATTTTGGCATCCACGATAGGGCAACCTCACTTCCAGACTATGTGCAGCGCCTTGAGCAGTTGGTAGAGCGCATGAAAAGGAGCGGCGCCAAGCTGGTGTGGGCTACCACGACACCGATCCCGGATGACGCGTCCAAAAACCAGAGGGCCGAATCAATTGTGGAACGGAATGCCGCAGCATTGAGTGTGATGCAGAAGCACGGTGTCGCGGTCGACGATCTTTTCGAGGCTGTTACGCCACATCTTTCCAAGCTGCAAAATCCGAACGACGTGCATTTCAACGCGGAGGGATATGAGTTTCTGGGTAAACAGGTCGCCTCAGTGCTGCAGGCTCAACTCACCAAGTGACCGCACCGGCCTTCAGGCAACGGAATCAGAAACCGCAGGGCGCGCCTCATTTCTGAGCGGCGGCTCTTTCTCTTCCAGATGGACCACTCCTTGCGCCTCAGCGCCGCTCCTTTGGGCAATCGGGGGGCTATCGGGAGATATCCGACTGCCCCAAGATTTG
This sequence comes from Chthoniobacteraceae bacterium, assembly GCA_044376395.1. Classification (GTDB taxonomy): domain Bacteria; phylum Verrucomicrobiota; class Verrucomicrobiia; order Chthoniobacterales; family Chthoniobacteraceae; genus Chth-196. The sequence continues at coordinate 2,873 of JBILKY010000259.1, forward strand.
GAACCCATGCTGATTGAGGACTGAAATCGCGCATTCGTTGTCCTCGACATGAAGCGCCAGCGCTGTGCGTCCGCGCGGCCGCGTCAAGAGAGCATAGGATCCGAAGATGTTGATGTCTGCGGCTAGAAGGGCGGCCAACAATTTACCCAATTCGGTTGGACCTTCTTTGAGTTCCACCACCACCAAGTCGCAGACGGCATGTGGAATTTCGTGCTCCGCAAAAATGTCCTGAACACTTTCAGGATCGCTCACTACAATCCTCACAATCGCAGTGTCTGCAGAATCTTGAACGCTGATCGCCACCACATGCACGTTGCGGCTGTTCAATAGCCGGACAATTTCCATCAGTGCGCCGACCTTGTTTGCGAGGAAAATTGAGAACTGCGTTACACGGGGGGCGCCGACCTTTTCGGCCGTAGAAGGTGATTCAAATGACATACGGGTAAGTATATAAAATTTTTTGGAGCGGTGAAACGCGCATCTTTGGGCTAGTTGTGATTTGAAAGAATATCGGTCAGCACAGCGTGCGCGGCCTCGGAGAGGGAGTTTATTTGCGAGTCGGTCGGCAACGACTTGGATTGAGCCTCGAGCAACTTGTGCAGGTCACTCAGCTTGGGTTGGGTGGAGGAGAGCGCTGCATCTAATCGAATTGACTCAAAACCACTGACCAATACGTTGTAAAAACTTTTTTCCCAGAGGGATTGTTGCAGGACGCCAGCAGACTGATCCGAGTAATGGTGGTGTAATATTCCCGCTGCAATTTCAAGCGTGCGCACCCATTTTCCGAGCTGCACCAAACTTGCGAGATGGGGGTCTCCGTTTTTGGAAAGGGCTTTCGTAAGGTCGCTCTCGGCAGATTCGAGCTCCTGTTTGAGTAGCTCCCAATTCCGTTTTTCGGCGCAATCCGCCAAACTTTTACTGTGCTCAATCAGCTCGGGATGGGTGCCCAGCGGCTTCGCCAGCAGGAGGAGGTCTTTGCCTATGTTCCGGGAATGTTGGGTGTCCTCCGCGTGTGTGGCCAGCCAGCCCTCCGCAAAAACACTGCCGATCGCAAATGCTATTTGCGCCCGAGAATCAGGAGCTTTAGGAACGGTTTGCCGGAAATGCGCGACCCAATCGGGTTTAAGCACCCGTGAAATCGAGCTCAGCAGATCCTCCGGTCTGGAGAACTCTTGTGAAGCACCTTTGGGCGCGTCGGCGGGAGACGCCTCCATCGTGGCGGTCAACAGTCCAACCGCCGCAAGTATCGACCCCAGTGCCGAGGGCCAGAGCCGAACTGACACCGAACCAACGGTCGCGGCAAAAGAGGTAGCGTTCCCGTAGTCAGATTCGGCGGCGGTCATCTCGGGCATGATTGAACCGCCATGATACGCAGGCAGGCCCACTTGTCATTCACGATTCCCGCGCAGGAATGCTGAATTTCGGCATAATGCGCTATAAAAATAACCAGAAAAAGAATGCAGGCAGGTATTTGTAACATTTAATTAGAAGTTGATATCGTAGTTCCGAAGCAGGCAGCCGGATGTTTATCGCGGGAAGTCAGAGCGGTTTTGTTCGAGGGGACCCTTGCTCTCCGAATCCGATAAATGCATGCTGCCACCCCGCGCGCCGTCGCTGGGTCCACCAGTCATCTCAAGCGGCGGGCGTTCTCGCGGGCCTGTAGCTCAATGGTTAGAGCAGGGGACTCATAATCCCTTGGTTGGGGGTTCGAATCCCTCCAGGCCTACTTTCTCGCCTGGTTTTCTGTCCAGGGTGTGCCGGAATCAAGTGTCAGTCGCCAGTCCGATCGGCCCGAAGGGGTGCTTGAAAATCGATGCTGCGAGATTGGGCGTCTCCGGCGCCCGCGCGACGCTCAAGCGAGGATCTCGCGGATGACCTCGCCGGAGACATCGGTAAGACGGTAGTCCCGGCCCGCGTGCCGGTAGGTAAGCTTCTCGTGGTCAAATCCCATCTGGTGGAGAATGGTCGCGTGCAGGTCGTGAATGTGAACCTTGTTGCTCACAGAGCGGAAACCGAACTCGTCGGTCTCCCCGTAAGTCATGCCGCCCCTAGCGCCGCCACCCGCCATCCACATGGTAAATCCCCAGGGATTGTGGTCGCGACCGTCCGCATTTTCAGTAGTTGGAGTGCGGCCAAACTCGCCCCCCCAGAGCACGAGCGTATCCTCGAGCATCCCGCGGTTTTTCAGATCCGAGAGTAACGCTGAAATCGGTTGGTCGATGTCCGCCGAAAGCTTCCGGCTGGTTTCACTGTGCTTGGAGTGGGAATCCCAAGGCTGGCCGTTGCCGTAATAGACCTGGATGAACCGTACTCCGCGTTCGGCGAGCCTGCGTGCCAGCAGGCAGCCATTTGCAAAATGACTCCGACCATAGCCGTCGCGGATCGCATCAGGCTCTTTCTGAATGTCGAAAGCGTCCGAGGCGTCCATTTGCATGCGATACGCGGTTTCCATCGCGCGGATGCGCGCCTCCAGATTCGGATCGTTGGGGCGGC
>JBILKY010000260.1:0-5362 GCA_044376395.1 Chthoniobacteraceae bacterium
CTCGCAAGGGGGTAGGTCGGCACTACAAGCACTTTTGAGAGAACCAACGCTGGAAATGAGCAGCTTACAATTGCGCAAGGCTCGAAAATAGCCGCTTTTTCACTCGAGTCCGCGAAGTCGGGCTAAGATTCCGTCCACACCAATTTGTTTTGGATCCCAAGCCCCATCTTCGAGAATCTTGTAGTTCCCATCATCCCAGTGTGGAGGATAGTACTCTCCCCAAGGGTACTTGGTGTTTCCTACGGCGGCGTCCCATTCGGAATTCAGAGGCAACCGCCACTCCTTGCCTGTTTTCGCAGTCAGCCCGCTTCTTATCCGCACCCGGGCATGGCGAGCGAGCAGAGGAGTTGGGTGTAGCCGCGGCGTTCTGCGTGCCGCCGACAAATTAGCACTTGCCTGCTTGGGGGAAGTGGGTTGGGACGGACTCGAACCGTCAACCAACGCCTTAAAAGGGCGCTGCTCTACCATTGAGCTACCAACCCGATTCGACAAGAATCCCGCGAAACGAGACGCGGTTTATAGATTCACTGCAAGGCGACGACAAGAATTATCATTGCACTTATCTTAATTTCTCTAAAACAGCGTCGAAGCTTGCAGCCTTTCGGGCAAAGCAGCGCGCGGCATACAAAAAATAAGTCGCCGCGAAGCGCCTTCTCAGCGGTATCCATCACATAGCCGCCACCCGCATTCTGACCAACCTACTTTTTGTGCGCCTTCTCGTAATGCGCCTTCAAAGGATCAACGCCAAAATCGCGGGCGCGATCCCGCCACACCGCATGCGGGTGGTTTGCCCCGTTCTGCGTGTTATCGAATTCGATCACAAAATTCTTACCCTGAAAGCGATAGTAGTGGGGTTCCCCCGCCTTGAATCCGCCTGCCCACGCGAAGGCCGCTCCAGCCAGTTCCGTGGAACGGATCCGCTCCCATTCCGCAGCCTCAATCTCCGACCGATGGCGGCCGATGTACTCGCGAACCAACCTCTCGGCGAGCACCCGTTGCGCATCGTTGAATTCCGAATAAGGCACCCCTTCCGGTGCGGTCAAATCCAAGCGGGCCGGGTCATTCAGGACATCCTTGGGCGCGGTCACGTTGATCAACGCCTTGCCACGTTGTTCGGCACTGAGCGAATTCGCCAACTCCCTGCCCAGATCCTCCTCCTGCCCCAAAACGCGGATGCCCTTGCGTGCCCCCGCCATGACCTCACCCGGGTTGGCGCCCATAAAAGACGGTGTCACGGTCACGTCCTTGCCGGTTGAAGTGAAGTTGAAAGAGAGGTGGTGCCCCTCCATGCGCCACCCCCAAGGCTGGTCAGCCGAGGGTGTCCCAAAAATCGAGAAAAAATAATTCTCGGAGTCGCGAACCGCCTTGCCCGTCTGTCCCTTTTCCATTTCCGCAAGAATCGCCTCAAGGCTCATGATCGACACCGCTTTCCCATACCCGCGGGAACTCATTCCCGAGGCGAACAAAGCCTGCGCGAGCAATCGTTGTTCGTGGCTCATTTCCTTCATCGTCAGGCCCTGCCGCGCACGCGGAATGAAATGCCAGTTTTTGCGCTCAGCATCGTCAAAGCCGAACGAGGCCTTCGCCTTCTGCTCGGGAGTAAGCGACGCGAGAAAATTACCAACGCCCGAAAGCATGTCGGTCTGCACAGGGGTCGCTGCCACACCGAATGCCGTAAAAACTGTTAGAGCAAACAACGCGGGGGGGAGTGTTTTTGTCATAGAATGCAACATTAAGGGCGTGAGCTTGCATGTTTCATTCATAAAATACCATCGCAACCTTGCGGTCATGCGCGGCTGGGCACCCTCTTTTCCGGCGCCACAAGCGCATCGCCTGCAAAGCCCACCAAGGAGCTTGCAGAGAAAACATCCCCGGCGCCATGCCGCTCCCACCCCATCCTCCCCATCCGCGGCGCCCCTACCCCACTTACGTCTCCGGGAAAGGCGGCAGCGGTGCGCCAATGGCATCGGCGATTGCGCGCACAAAAAAACGCTCTTCCGCCAGAAACCTGCCATCGCGCAACGAGGCCTTCATGCAGGCTGAGAGCAACGCACCCCGCAACCCTGCTGCCGCCTGTTCGCATTTGCGAAACGCAGCATGAACAGAGTCCACATCAAAATCGCCCTGCCTGAGCTTTGTCGCCGCCGGCTGCCCGAACTCCATCCAACCGCTCGCAAACGACACTTCCCGCTCTTCCTCTGACTCGTGTCCAAGCAAAACCAACGCAGATAAAATCACGCAAAACTCATCCTGCACCGCCTTGAACGCGGTATGGCGAACCTGCGGCGGCTTGCTCAACCCAGAAGCAATCCCAATGTGCCTGCGGATCGCTTCGAGCATCGCCAGTTCTACCAAATTAACCTGCCCGTCGGACCGAATCTGTTCCTCGCAGCGCTGCATGAGTTCCGATACCGATTCATGTCCCTGCATCCGCAACGCTGGAACCACTAACTCGAGCAGCACCAAGCGCTGTTCCAGCGTGCACCCAGCCAAGGGGTGGTCCCCCAAAGTACCGTCCACTGCTCCTTCTTGAGTCGCCGCGACCAGCATCAACAAAAGATCCGCCGCTCTTTCGGGATCGCGGCTCATTTCAAGGAGCCCACCCGGCAGTTCCGCAATCAGACGCTTCGCCCGCCGAGTCTGCAAAACGCCCGGCATTTCGCCAAGAACCGGCAACGGCGGAGGCGCGTCACCGGATGCCTCGCTGCCCTCCACCCTTCCAGAGTTCAAGGCCGAAAACTCCTCAGGCTCGGCACCGAACTCGGCGTCCGAAAGCTCCGGGGCATCCGGAAACTCCCCGGCCCACTGCGGTTCAATAGCGCGGATCCGTGCCTTGAGCGGTGGATGCGTTGCAAAGAGCAATCTGGAGAAAAAACCCGCAGCGGACTCGCCAAACATCATGTGCCGCGCCTCCGTCGAACGCGGGGCGCGCAACGCGGAACCATCGGCGAAACCCCCGATCTTTTTCAACGCCCCGGCGATCCCGCTTGGAAATCGGGTAAATTGAACAGCGGACGCGTCGGCGAGAAACTCGCGCTGGCGGGAAATCGCGGACTGAATCCACCTCCCGAAAAACGCCCCAATGCAACCCACGACCAGCAGGACCAAGCCGCTCGCAAAGAAACCAAATGCAAGCGCGTTTCCCCCGTCCTTTTTGGACGAACCTCCCGTCCGCCGCGAAACCGTCCGGACGCCGATTTCAAGGAGCACCCGCCCCACCACGGTGAGCGCGACGATTCCGGCGATCCAGCCGATCATTCGAAAATTCATCCGCATATCGCCGTTTAGAATGTGACTGAACTCGTGGGCCACCACCCCCTGTAGTTCCTCCCGACTCAGCCGCCTCATGCAACCACGGCTCACCGCAACCACCGCCTCGGCGGAATCCAAGCCGGCTGCAAAGGCGTTAATTGCGGACTCCTCCTCCAGCACATATACCGCCGGCACCGGCACGCCGGAAGCGATGGACATCTCCTCCACCACATTCAGCAAACGTCTTTCCGCGGGCTCGGTGGAGTTTGGCGCGATCCGCCGGCCTCCAAGCTGCTCAGCAACGGCCGCACCGCCACCCGAAAGGCTCCGCCTCTTGAGCCAAACCGCGATCAGGATGACGGCAAGCGTGCCCACGGCAGTCTTTGGGAGCACATCCCAATGAAGCGCGATCTGCTCAGTTTGTCTTTCCATCACCGAACCCCACACAAAAGCGCCGGCGAAATGCACGCCGAGGATGGTGCCGACAACTGCGGCTCCGAAAAGGAACAACAGCCAGCTCGTCCGGCTCCGGGCTTGATCTTGCGCGAGGAAAAAGTTCATGAGAGCTAGGCTCCTGTTTATTTGCGCATTCGATGATCTTCAACCGTGCAATCAGTTAGAAAAGAGAGGATGCTGCCCAAACATGCCCTTTAAAAGCCTCGGTCTCCATCCCCTTATTCTGCAAGCCATCCAGGAAACTGGCTACACCGAACCCACGCCCATCCAAGCGGCGGCAATCCCGGAGATTTTGAAAGGGCACGACCTGATCGGCATCGCCCAAACCGGCACCGGCAAGACCGCCGCATTCACACTGCCGCTGCTTAACCGGCTGCACGAGCAGCCTGCGCGGGCCGGCAACTCCACGCGCACGCTCATCCTCGCTCCGACCCGGGAACTGGTGGTGCAGATCGAAGAAAACGTCTGCGCGTACGCGAAGCATATGCCGGTGCGCATCACGAAGGTTTTTGGTGGCGTCTCAGAACGCCCCCAGATCCAGGCGCTGCGCTCGGGCACGGAGATGGTGATTGCGACCCCCGGCAGGCTGCTCGACCTCATGGGACAACGCTGCGCGAACTTCACGAACCTTGAACATCTCGTCCTGGACGAGGCCGACCGGATGCTCGACATGGGATTCCTGCCAGCAATCCGCCGAGTCATTCAGGCGCTTCCCAAAAAGCGCCAGACCCTTCTCTTTTCTGCGACGCTCTCCAAGGAAATCGAGGCGCTCACCCACGAATTCCAGCAGCATCCGAAGACTGTGCAAATCGGGCGGCGCTCAAACCCAGCGGAGACAGTCACGCAACTCGTGTACGAAGTGCCCAGACACCTCAAATCGGCGCTCCTCGCGCATCTGCTCCAAAGCCCGGACATGAACATGGTCCTCGTATTCACCCGCACCAAACACGGCGCGGATCGGATTGCGCGGCGACTGGAATCCATCGGGATCAAGACTGCAACCCTGCATGCCAACCGCTCCCAAAACCAGCGACTGCGTGCCCTCAACGATTTCCGTTCCGGCGCGGTGCGTGTTCTGGTCGCAACCGACATCGCCGCGCGCGGCATCGATGTGGACGGCATTTCGCACGTGGTGAACCTTGATTTTCCACCGCAGCCCGAAGATTACGTGCACCGGATCGGCCGCACAGGCAGGGCGCACGCCGTCGGAGACGCCATCAGCTTCGTGTGCCAGGACGACTATTCGAACCTTCGCTCGCTGGAACGTTTCATCGGACGCGGAATCGTCCGTAAAAAGGCGGACGGATTCGATTACGCGGCGCCAGAGCCGCCCACCCCAGTCGACTCGGGCGACCAGCGGCGAAACCGGAGCAATCAGCGGCCCCAACGTGGCAACCAACGTCCTCAAAACGCGGGAAACCGTCAGGGACAAAGGGGCTCGGGAGCGAGCCGTGGACGGCGTTAGCGTCCCTTCTTAGCGTTAGTTACGCTAGTCCGACTTCGCGGACTCGAGTGAAAAAGCGGCTATTTTCGACCCTTGCGCAATTGTAAGCTGCTAATTTCCAGCGTTGCTTCTCTCAAAAGTGCTTGTAGTGCCGACCTACCCCCTTGCGAGAGTTTTTTAGACGGTGATTTGATGCAGGCATGTTCCTGC
>JBILKY010000261.1:0-5341 GCA_044376395.1 Chthoniobacteraceae bacterium
CCTTTGTTCGGTCTGCGATATCCACGGCGCCCCTTCGCGCACATCCCGAAAACCGAAAGACGCGGCAACCGCCGAGGCTCCCAAGGAAAGTCCTCCAGAGGACCCTGCGGCGCTGGCGCCTCCAATGGATAATTCTCCATCCATCAAACCCGTTGAACGGCTGAGTAAGGAAGATCTATCCGCCGCCTTCTTTATCGAGGCTCTATCGCCATACGGGACATGGCATGAAGTTGAGGGTTACGGTCATTGCTGGAAACCTAAGGTGGATTCAAAATGGCGGCCGTACACCCTCGGTAGTTGGATTTACTCGAACCATGGCTGGACTTGGCTGAGCTCGGAAAACTTCGGTGGTATCGTCTATCATTATGGACGATGGCTGCGCCTCCAACCGCAGGGTTGGTTCTGGGTTCCTGACCTTGAATGGGCTGCTTCGTGGGTGAGTTGGAGATACGGAAGCCGCTATGTGGGCTGGGCGCCCATCCCCCCAGAGGTGAAATGGAACCACACCACTGGAATCGGAACGTGGGTGGATCGAGATTACAAGTTGGGCCCCGACAACTACGTCTTCTGCGAAGTCACGGATTTTGGAAAAAAAGATCTCCAAAAAGTCCTACTCCCAGAGAGCACCAATCCAACGAGCGTGATGCACTCGGTGAACACCACTAACCTCTCGGGCTTCAAAATATCATCCTCCGAATACACTACATTCTCAGGGGGCCCCTACTACGATTGGCTTGCATCGAGGAGCACGGAGCCTATTCCATGGGTGAAAATTAAGAGGGAGGGCAGCCTTGTAAAGTTCCGTGAACAACTCCACGTCGCGTCTGAAAACTCAAACTCCGGTCCTGCAGTATTCAAAAGTATTCTTGAGAACCAAACCCTCACAGTCATGGCACCGCGGTGGGAAATTCTGGTTGACCCCCGCAGAGCTGACGCTTTGGGGTTTTCACTGCCTGAAAAGAATGAGAACCAGAAAAAAATCGTTTGGAGCGAGGGTGAGACTGCGGAAAGAAAGCCAAATCAAAAAGACACCACTGAGCATGGCACGTCTATCCGAACCCCCAAACTCTTAAGAGGCTGGGAATACATCTCCAACGACGAAGAAAAGCGGGCGCTGCAGTCAAAAGTCGCGCGAGAAGTCGCGGGCCTCAGCGCCCAGCTCAATCCGGCAAGACCTTTCGATCCCAAAAAAGATATTCCCAGCAAAGCGAAGTAGACGCTCCCAGTCTCCAGAGCATGGGCATTCCTCCCACCCCAAACCTCTAGTTCTTCGCGCGGACTTCGTAGCAGTGAATCAACTCTTGGTCACGCAGGTACAGTCGCCCATTGCTCACAACCGGATGCGTCCAGACCTTGCCGTCTGGTTTGCGCTGGGTTGTCTGAGGATCGATCTTGAAGCGTGACGCTTCACTCCATGCCTGAGACGACGCTTCAACGAGCGCAATCACTCCGGAGCTTTCCTCCAATAGATAAAACATGCCGTCCGCGCAATGGATTGCGCCTTTGCCGAGAGATTTGTCAGCCCATTTCACTTCACCGCTCTTCCAATCCAAACAGGACCATCCAGCTTTGTCCGAGTAGCCGTACAAATGGTCTTTGAGAAGAATCACTCCACCGTGGTGGTTAATCATGTTCGTGTTGGTCCACACATCACTGACTGAATTATCGGAGGCAACCCGCACTTGCTTGCAGCCCACGCCATACCCGCTGCTGATGAACACTTCGTTGCCCTTCTGAATGGGAGTCGGAATCACCGCAGTCTTTCCCTGCCAGTCGGACAGCCAGAGATTCGCGCCGCTGCGAGCGTCGACGCCACCAACATGCTGCATCGTCAACGCAATGATCTGACGCCCCCCATTTAAATCAACCGCGATTGCGGATGAGTACTGCGCGCCATCAGTCCAATCTGCGGTCTGCCAGATTTTTTCTCCAGTCGTTTTATTAAGCGCTACAAGCGTTCCCTTTTCGCCGCCAGGCATGCAAATCACCTTGTCGCCATCCACGAGAACACTCTCGGTATATCCCCAGCCCGGAATCTTACCACCAAAGTTTTTCATCTCCGCACTCCACACCGATTTTCCATCCGCCGCACTCACGCAAATCAAATACCCCTGACCGCTCATTGCATAGACATGACCTCCATCCACGGTCGGAGTTGCGCGAGGCCCATCGCCCCACTTGTTTTTCAAAATCGGCCCCACAGGCGTCGACCATTTCACCGCCCCCGTCTCCGCATCGAATGCAAGCAGCAGTTCCATGTCCTCTTTGAGTCCCATGGTGTAAAGCACCCCCTTCACAATCGAGTATCCGGAGTAACCCAACCCTGCCTCGGCAGTAGACCACAGTTTCTTCGGCCCCCCCTCGGGCCATTTCTTCAATAGGCCAGTCTCGGTCGAAACATCGCTGAAATCGGAACCACGCCACCGAGGCCAGTCAGCGGCTGAAGCCTTCATCCCGCCCGCAATTAATACTCCAGACAAAATCACTTTTGAAACTGCTGCTCTCATATGAACGTACGCTCCCTTTATTTTGAAACTCTGATTTGTGACGAATACTACGACTCAAACAACTGACTCATTCTCTGCGATAAAAACTTCAACCGCTCGGCATCACCACCGGGAACCTCGGCAACCCCGTACCCCTCGTAACCTGCACCGTCGAGCGCTTTCATGACCGCCGCCCAATTCACCTCCCCTTCCCCCAATTCAACATTGAAGCCCTTGCGTAACCCCTCGGCATTCGCCTTTACGTTGCTGAATTCCTTGATGTGCACGTTAACAATCCGCTTTCCAAGAATAGCGGGCCAGTGCTCTGGCCATCCATAAACCACCGCGTTTCCAATATCGAAATGCCATCCCACCCAAGGGCTGTTGATCTCCTCCAAAAACCGCAAAGCCTCGACAGGATTCGTGATGAACTGATTCCACACATTCTCAACGGCAATATGGCAGCGCGCCTTTTCCGCATCCTCAATACAACGCCGTATCCCCTCGATAGAACGACTCCAGCAATCCTTGTAATTCACCGCTTGATTCACAACGCCGGGGACCAGCAGCACCCTCTTACACCCAATTTCTCCACTCTGTCTCAGTGCAAATTGAAGTCCTTTCACCGTTTTCTCTCTCTTGCCCGGATCCGGATCAGACAACGGAAAGCTCCAATGCGGCGTACAAATCACACCTGCGATCTCCAGACCGCTTGCATTCCTTGCCTCATTAAGAACATCTGTGCTCAACGCATCATCGGGTAGATTTACCTCCACACCGTCAAACCCCGCATCACGCGCCATTTTAAACTGATCGACCACCGATGCGCCTGGAGCCTTGATCATGCGCAAATTGACGGCCTTCTTCAGCGCGCGACGCACACCACTTTTCGAAGTTTCAGCCGCAAAAACACTCTGTCGGCTCTCCGTGAAAGCAATAGCCGCAACGGCCGTGACACCTCTCGTTAAAAAATCGCGCCGTCTCATAGGGGGGGGAGTTCTGCTGACAAGTCCTGCTCGGAAACGACAGAACCGCCTCCCTGCTATCCAACAACAGGCGCGACTGCAACGAGACATTTCATTTTTTCACCAGACCCGTTTTACAACCGCGTCCGCTGAAGTGCCTGCTAGGGCGTCCCGTAAGTGCCCACCAAGTATTCCAAAAGAGCAACCTCAGTTTCAGAAGGAACGACAGCCCCGTACTTTGCTCGCATTTTTTCGATGGATGCCTTCCATGCGTTTCGCCCGAGACGCGGCTGGGTGGTGATATACTCGGCAGAGTGACACTGCAAACATTGGGCCATCGCAATCTCGGCACCCGGAACAACGCGGAATGCAGAAGTCTCCGAGGGCAAAACAATCTTCAACGGCTCGCCAGACGCAGTAAATGCCAGGAGACCGAGAACGCCGGCGAGCACAGAGAGCAGCATCTGTTTCATTTCCAAATTTTTATAAGGTTTTTTAAATCAATGCAAGTTCATGCCTGCACCTCCACCCGGACTTTCTCAACCACATTGCGCATATATCCAGCCGGATTCCAGAGCGCGTCCATGGGCTGCGACTCCCCCAGCCGGTTGGTAGCCTTCACCAACAATTCTAGCCGCCCCAGCTGCGAGGGCGTGAAGGGCATATGCCATTCACGGAACGAATACCGACCCAAATCAGCCCCAAGCGTTGCCGCCTTCCAATTCTGCCCGCCGTCGTTTGACACAAGGACCTCTTTTATTCCTGCTCCCCCATCGAATGCGATGCCACGCAACCGCTCTTCCCTTCCCAATTTTAAGACACTTTGATCCGCAATGCTGGTGATGAACGACCTCACGTTGAAGCGTGAAATAGGCACGGTTGTCTTTGCAACGGAACCAGGCTCAACGCAGGCCCCAGCGGTGTCAGGAATCCGATACGCTGTTCCCACCCAAAAACCTGTGTACGCTTCGTCCACGACAACAATGTCGCTAAGATGCTTCACCCAGTAAGTGCCGTAATGGCCCGGCACCACCAACCGCAGAGGGTAACCATTCAGCATCGGGAGTTCCTCGCCATTCATCTCGTAAGCAACCATCACCTCGCCATCCAAAGCGTGGTCGATCGCGAGCGACTTGATGTAATCGGGGGTGCCCCCTGTCACAGGTTTGTCCAACCCATCGAGCAAGACCTGCCGAGCACCTGCAGAGACACCAGCCTTATCTAGGAGATCTTTCAATCGAACTCCCTTCCACCGTGCATTCCCCATGGCGCCATTACCCAGTTGCCCTCCCGGAACACGCGGGCTGAAGAACCCTCGGCTGTTTCCCGAGCACTGATTCACGGCTACCAACTCCACCGGCTCAAAATCCCGCTTAATATTCGCGAGCGACAATTCCAGCGACTGATTCACTTTCCCTGAGATTTTCAGACGATAAAGATCAGGATCAATTTCGAGAGGAATGTTCGCCAGATGATAACGGACAAAAAACGCGTCGTTCGGAGTGATCACGCTCTCATTAAAAACAGAGAACGGAGTCTCCAGCTGCGGCGGTCTCGATGTCAGACGGATGAGCGGCCGCTTTTGTGGGTATTGCACCAGATCTCGTTCACCATTTTCAAAGGGCAGCGTGACCTTCCCTTCGGCCCGCGCATGATCAAACGGAAGCAGCGCACTAGCGGCTGCCATTCCCATACCTTTGATCGCCACACGGCGGCTGATTGCACTGGCAAGAAATTTGGTTAATTGGTCCATACCTGAAAGCTTTACGTCGACGCCTTGCGCCTTGGAGAACACTCGCTGTTCCATGGGCAAACTACGATCCAAGATTCGTTGAATCCAGCATCGGATCAAAACCAAGTGCAACCGCTGGGACTGAAGAAGCCATCGGC
>JBILKY010000262.1:0-5332 GCA_044376395.1 Chthoniobacteraceae bacterium
CTTCCTCTGGGTCGCGTCGAAGGAGGGCTTCATCGCGGACAGTTACGAGGATGAAGCTGTCGGCGTGATGACTAAGAATGAGCGTGGCGTGCCTTGGGTCAGCGCAGTGACGTTGCGCCCGCGCATCGTGTGGAGCGGCGACAAGTTGCCCACGCCCTCCGACCTGGAGCGCCTGCATCACCGCGCGCACGAGGGATGTTTCATCGCCAACTCGGTGAGGACGCGGATCACGGTCAAGCCGCCGCTGGGTTAAGTCGGGCGCCGAGACAGAACCCAAAAGGCGCTCAGACCTCGCACGCGCACGCGCACACGCGCACGCTGTGGCACAGGGCGACGAGCTTGTCGTCCCACATGGGGATGAACTCGTGCGTAGCATCGAGTTCCGCGCGGCCGGGCACGCCGGCGGTGTGGATGTGACCGATCACGCCGATGCGCTGCCGCAGCTGGCGGATCACGTCGCCATCCATGATCTGCACATGGTAGATGTCAGACACGAGCGTTTAGCACGCCCCTCGACGGGACCGCACGCGCGATTTGCGAAAACGAGCCGCTTCTGTGACTGACAGCTGAGCGGGAGCTTACAGCAGGTCCCAGTTCAAAAGGAAATCGCATCCGTCCGAAGGAAAAATAGACTAAGAGCTCCATTGCCGCTTTATGAAACGCAGCCTCACATCCCTAACTGTATTCCTGCTTTCGCCGCTTGCATTACTCCACGCCGCCGATGCCCCTTTGAAAAAGCCGAACATCATCCTCTTAATGAGCGATGATCATGGCTGGGAAGAGACGGGTTATCACGGCCATCCGCATGTAAAAACACCGGTGCTCGATGAAATGGCCGCGGGGGGCCTTCGGTTGGAGCAATTTCACGCAGCGCATCCGAGCTGCTCGCCGACGCGGGCAAGTTTCCTCACCGGACGCCATCCGAACCGCATGGGCACGTTCACACCGGGTTGGTCGCTGCGGCCGGAGGAAATTACCGGAGCGCACGTGCTGGGGAAGGCGGGTTTTCAATGCGGTCATTTCGGGAAGTGGCACGTGGGGACAGTCAAAGCCGGCTCACCGACGAATCCGGGGGCGATGGGTTTTCAGGAGTGGCTCTCGCATGACAATTTCTTTGAGCTCAACCCGTCGCTCGCGCGCAACGGCGGCGCGCCCGAAATATTCCAGGGCGAAGGATCCGAGATCATCGTGCAAGAGGCGATTCAATTCATCGACCGCGTGCGGAAGGAGGGGAAACCGTTTTTCACCGTCGTATGGTTCGCCTCGCCGCATGAGCCTTACAGTGGTCTGCCGGCGGATCTCGCGCTGTACGACGACCTGCCGGCGAAATACACGAAGTCGGTCCATCTCACCTCGAACGAGACGGGCAACCAAGTCACGCGACCGCAGGGCGAGGTGCTGCGCGAGCGCTACGCGGAGATTACCGCGATGGACCGCGCCATTGGCACCTTGAGGAAACATTTGGAGGCCAACGGACTGCGCGAGGATACGCTGCTCTTATATTGCGGCGACAATGGCACCTCGCCCGATGCCAGACTAGATTCACCGCATCGCGGCACGAAGGGGACGTTTTATGAAGCCGGCACGCTGGTGCCAGGCCTCATCGAGTGGCCCGCCCGCATCAAACAGCCGCGCACCACAAATGTTCTCGTGACAACCAGCGACTTGCTGCCCACCCTCTGTGCACTCACTGGTCAACCGCTGCCAGATCGTCCGCTCGACGGGATAAATCTCACAGCGCTGCTCGATGGCCAGATGACCGAGCGCCCATCTCCGGTCTGTTTCTGGGACTACAACACGGCGCGCCTCACCGCCGTGAACGCTCCGCCCTACATTGACCCCAAACAGCAGGAAGGCACCAGCCCGCTCACCAAGCTCTTGGGCGGCAAGTTGACTCGAGACTTCAAAAACCTCCGCCACCCCGGCGACATCATCGATGCCGACTTCCTCGGCACCCGTGCTATCATCGAAGGCCGTTTCAAGCTCATCATCCACGATGGAAAAAAAGCCGCTGCGCCGCGAACCGAGCTTTTCGACCTCGATGCCGATCCTGCCGAGAAAACCAGTCTCGCCGATCAGCACCCCGAACGCGTCCAACAGCTACGAGGCAAGCTCCGCGACTGGCAGCAGTCTGTCTTAAAAAGTCTCACAGGCGCGGACTACGCGAAGTATTAGCCACCGAGGCAATGGTAACGCGGAGTTTAGCATGCCCCGCGACGATACCGCGCGCGCGAGTTGCGGAAACGGAGCGAAAAGCGATTTCCTCATTCCAAGAAATTAATTTTCGCCCCGTCGCCGCAACAAGTGCGCGGTATGATCGCGGGGCGCGCTGAAATGCACGGGCGTTCGCGGGGGCATTCGCGGGGACAAGGGCGGGGCATTCGCGGGGACAGGCAATCGCCGGGACGAGCAATCGCGGGGCGTGCGGATAGAGTCTGAGCCAGCAAAGCCAGGGACAGACAATTGGTTAAAACCGGGTTGAGTTGCTGTACGTAGGGAGTGGTATGAGGCGTGCACGAATTAAGGGCGAACCGGAGGCTGAGGTGGCGTATTATCACTGCGTTTCTCGGATTGTTGATCGACGGTTTGTTCTGGAAGCCAGAGAGAAAGAAATTTTTGTCCGGATCATGCGCGGGTATGAAGCGTACTGTGGAGTGCGAATCATCACCTTTTGCGTTATGTCGAACCACTTTCACATTTTGCTGGAAGTCCCTCGACGGCCACCCAAGGAACTTCTGCCCACCGACGCGGAACTGACGGAGCGGCTCCGCAAGGCACAGTGCTCATTTGGTGCAAGCACTCTGGCACAACGGCTCGAAATGTTCCGTGCCAGCGGTGATCACCAGCAGGCGGAGGAGCTTCGCGAACGCTTTTTTTCAACCATGTGGGATGTGAGCTACTTCATGCGAGTGCTCAAGCAGCGCTTCTCGCAATGGTACAACGGTGCGCATGACCGGAAAGGCACATTATGGGAGGAGCGCTTTCGCAGCGTTCTTGTTGAAGCTGACGTCGCCCTCAGGGTGGTGTCTTGCTATATCGATCTGAATCCCATTCGGGCGGGGCTTGTGGATGATCCCAAAGATTACCGATGGTGTGGATATGCAGAGGCAGTTGCTGGAGCAAAGGAGTCTCGTGAGGCGCTTGCGTCAGTGATGGTGGGATTTGCTACGGGTTCGAGTTCGATCGACAAACGGCTGGCGGCCTATCGTTGTCAACTTTTCGAGGCGGGTGGAATTTCGACTGCTAACGAGGCGTCCGGTAAAAAGCGGAAGGGTTTTTCAGCGGGGCAGATTGAGTCCGTGCGACTGGTTGGGGGAAAGTTGGGGGTCGGCGAGGCCTTACAATGCAGGATTCGCTATTTTACGGAGGGGCTGGTGCTTGGCTCCGTGGACTTTGTGGAAGGGTACTTTACGCGGTATCGGCACCGCTTTAGTGCATATCGAGCGTCGGGCGCGCGCCCGATCGAATGCATGCCGGCCGTTGAACTGTTTTCATTCTGAAAGCCCGCAATCTGAGGCCGCACCTGATCGAGACTCGTTGATAAGCCTTGGGGACAAGAACTGGGTTAAGGAGCGGTTTGCTGGGGAACCTTTCGCTTGGGAGAGGCAGTTCTTTGCCAGCAGCTCTTTCGAGTCCCACTTCGCGATGTCCTCCTCAGCAAACTATGTATGCCGCGCCACGACCTGCGACAACTCCCTCTGCGCGCTTAATTTCTGCTTTTTTACAGCTTCCTGCCCCGCAGGAGGCATCCGGGGACCATTCTTTTAGGGACGGTGCTTTCAGGGACGGACGGTGCTTTCAGGGACGGACGGTGCTTTCAGGGACAGGCAATTGGTCACACGCTTTTTCACTTTTAGGGACGGTGCTTTCAGGGACGGACGGTGCTTTCAGGGACGGACGGTGCTTTCAGGGACGGACGGTGCTTTCAGGGACAGGCAATTGGTCACACGCTTTTTCACCTCTCTGCCAGTCTTCACACAGGCAATTGGTCACACAGTGCGGATTAATTACAGGGATCCTCTGCCAGTCTTCAATCAGGGCGCCCGACGTGTCTCCCCCGAAAGACAGAAGCAGACCTCCGCTCCTGAAAGGATTCCCAGGCCAACCTACTTTCTTTTTCCGAGAGTCTCAATCGCCTGCGCCAATGCCTTACGATGGGCTTCGATCGGTTCAGGCGCGAACGTGTATTTTCTCAATGAAGTACTCACCTCGGGGGGGACGGCGAGCAACGCATTAAAAGGGACTGCCTCCTCCTCACTCAAATGCGCGTCCGCAATGCGTGAACGCAGCAGCGCGAAGTACTCCCAGTCTTCGATGCCATCCCTCGTCATCTCCAAGCGAATCGAATCAGCGGGTGGTTCGTCCACAAAGGCATTACCGCCGTCAAAACACGTCTTTGGGGGGTAGAAGAAACGGCCGTCGCCGGCCTTGAATGGACGCCGGTCTCCTTTAACGAGTCCCGGCCGCAATCCCTGCCAGCTCATTGCGTCGGTGTAAGGATTTTGAAGGGAGGCGGGATAAGCGGCCTCGCTGCTCCAGTAAACGCTTTGCCACATCAAAAAGCCGGCCGCTTTCGTCTGCCACGCCTGCCACATGAGCGCGCGCATATCGGTGGCGGGCCGATCGATATAGTTGGACGCAAAGGGTGCGGATGGTCCGACACAGGTGTACAGCGTGTAGGTGTCTCCGGCGGCGATTCGTGCGTCGGCAAAAGCCTGTTTGTGGCCGCTTGTCATCGTGCACCAATAGTCTTGGAGCCCCACGAGTTCCTGCTTCGCCTCACCATTGGTTGGGATCATGCACTTCAGCTCGGGAAAGTACTTTTTGATCAGCTGGAGCTGCGACACGATAAACGGTACGTCCTGGGGATGGGGCTCGTCGTATGGGTAGGAGACCGCCATATGCAGCCACCCTTTGTCCCGCAAGTGCTCCCGCACCTGTTGGCACCAGTCGGCAAAAATCGCCTCATGTTCGGGCGTGCCCATGGCGTGGCCCAAAAGAAAACCCTCTCGGCGTGAATGATAGTCCCCCCCGCCCAGCCCCGGCACTGATAAAATAAACGTGTTGAAATGATTCAATTTAAGGGAGCGCTCCATGGCTGCATCCCATTCGTCCCAGTTGAATGTGGCGCGGACAATGTCCTGGTATGCCTCCATGTCTCCGTCGGCGAGAAGCTCTGTGTCTGATCCTGCGTGTTTCACCGAAAGATCATCGATCCAAAGTTTTCCAAGCGTCTCTCCTTTGGGGGCGTAAGGCGCGGCTTCGAAGAACAGGCTTGCCTTGGCTGCCTCCTTGGGAGGGTTTGAGAATTCATATTTAAACTCCCTCCATT
>JBILKY010000263.1:0-5323 GCA_044376395.1 Chthoniobacteraceae bacterium
ACGTCACTCGAAGAGGTGCGGCGGCACTCCGTCGGTGCGTTGACGGCGTTGTTAAACTTTGCCCCAGACGTCAGCGGCGTGGGGGGGCGTCAACGCATCCAAGTCGGAATCGGATTTCTCTCGGTTCTGACAAAGCGCATACGTTTCTGGCTAATCCGGAAGAGATCGTAATCCAAAAGCGACTTGGTTGCGGTTGGCGTGAATGGCAGAATTACCACTTGTAAAGCTGCCGCCGGATCAGGCTCCGAGCAAACAAGAGTGCGTAGCAGGTGAAGAGGCTTCTGAGAACTGCTGTTGGTAGGTTTTTTAGTCGATTCACGAGTTTTGCTCGAAGCGCCTGCTTAAAAGGGAGGATGATCACGCTCAGGCTGAACTGGCGAATTCTGCGCTTCGTTGGAGCGCTGCTCAAAAGACACCTAAACCAGTCCGGCGAGTTTTGGTTCCACGTATGGATTAGGTCGCCCGCAGGTTGGCGTGTTTCGGTAACCTTTGTTTTCAGGTGCTCAAAAAGCACGACGTTCATCCAAGTCCCGATGAGGAGGCGCACTTCGTGTCTGAGCAGGCAGCGCAGATTAGTGACTGCTTGGAATGTGTGAGCGGCGTCGCGTGCTTGAACCAAGCGCGACATCTCTTCGGGTTGAGTGAAATGATCTGTGGTGATCATTGCTTTTAGAAAGCCATCCTCCACCAGAAGACCCTTTGGCATCCAAATCCTACGGACCACTTGCGCCCTGGCGCAGTAAAGCGACCCTGCCAATTTCGGCGGCCCTGCCTGGTTAAGACGTGTTGCGGAGAGGGATGCTTTTTCAAAAAGCGATGGGCTCTGTTTGAGAGCCAGATCTTTGAGAATGAAATCCACGGAGATGTCTCCGGTTTGATTCTGCGAAAGTGTTTCCACGAGGAAACGCAGAGTTCGTGAGCCGATTAATGTAATATCGGCATCCATAAAGATTAAGAAGTCCGCGGACGGGTCTGAAAAGCGATGCACATAGATGTTCCACGCATTGCTCTTGCCGGATTCGGGAATTAGCTCCGTGCGAAGGCGAGCCTCGGGGCATTCTTTGCGCAAAAGGGCGTTCGCTGCGTTGGCTGCGGCCTCGGTTGAGTCGGTGCAACCGTTTGCCAGGGTGATGATCTCCACATTAATTCCGCGTCCGGCGGCGTCCGCGATGAGATCTTGCTCTGCGAGCGAAGCAAGCAGCCGGCCAATCTGGTTTTCCTCATTGTGCGCGAAAATTCCGATGCTCACCCGCATGTTCAAGACTATGTCAGGGGTTCGTGTCGCCAGTCCATCGGGGGAACGCTGAACTATGCACACAACCCTAATGGTGCCGTTGATGATGTTTGGCTGGCTGCCATTCGTGGTGTGGATTTTCCGTGAAGTCCGTCCGCCGCACCGCGCTGCATTGTATGGGTTTCTGTTGGCGTGGATGCTCTTGCCGCTATACGGATACCACCTTCCGGCGCTCCCCACGTACGACAAGATCAGCGCCGCGAGTTACGGTGTGCTCCTTGGTGCGGCAATCCATGATCCCAAAGTCTTCCGCAGGTTTTCGCCGCATCCGTGTGATCTCCCTGTGGTGCTTTGGTGCGTTGCGTCGATGTGCTCCTCGGTTTCAAATAATCTTGGCGTCTATGATGGAGGCTCGGCCATGCTCGCGAAGATTGTGGCTTGGGGCATCCCTTATTTTATAGGGCGCATTTACTTCGACAATACGGATGCACTGCGCGATTTGTGCATCGGCCTGTTTGCGGGAGCTGTTGCGTACATCCCGTTTTGCTGGGTGGAGTTTGCGATCAGCCCCCGTTTGCACAAAATCGTTTACGGTTGGCATCCGGGAAATTTTGGACAGACCAAGCGGAGTGGGGGATGGCGTCCGATGGTCTTTATGAAGCACGGCTTGATGTGCGGCATGTGGATGGCCAGCGGGGCTGTCGCCGGCCTGCGCTTGTGGCAGGCCCGGGCCATTCCGAAACGTATTCCAAGGGTTGGGATCTACACCGGTGCCGTGGTCGGCGTGCTGATCTTCACTCTGGTGCTGTGCAAGTCTTTTGGAGCGCTGGTGCTCATGATCATTGGAGGAGTGTTGATCCCGGTGGTTGCCAGGTTCCGGATAGTAATGCCGATGATATGTTTGTGTGTTTTACCTTCGGTGTACATGGCTGCCCGGGGGAGTGGTTGGTGGGACGCCGAGAACCTGATCGCTGCTTCCCTTGCGATTTCAAACGAGGAGCGCTCGGAGTCGCTGGCGTTTCGGATCAAGAACGAGAACGTTTTGATTGGAAAAGCTCTTGAGCGGCCGGTCTTCGGATGGGCCGGTTGGAAACGGTCGTTTATTTTCAATGCAAACGGTGTCGCGGTGTCGGTTCCGGACGGATTGTGGATCGTGGCATTCGGTCAAAACGGCCTGTTCGGCCTGTGTGCTCTCACGCTCACCTTGTTGCTGCCGCAGGTGTTGTTTCTGAAGATGTTCCCTCCGAGGATGTGGCGCGAGACTGCTGTGGCGGCCATCGCTCCGCTGTCCATGCTTCTGGGGTTGTTTATGATCGACAACCTGTTTAACGACATGTTCAACCCTGCGATGTTGCTTTCTGCAGGTGGGCTAACTGGGTTATACATCCGTCACTCGCGGGGTGAATTGGTGCTGCGGCGTCCTTCTCGCGCAGTCTTAGCAGTACGGCCACAAGCGCGTTTACTTTGACAGGGTGTCGGTCGCTGAGTGAACTTGCGCCGTTGTGATGCGTGGTTTGTGGAGCGTTGATTTGAGCGGCTTAGTTTTGGAGGACAAAACAGTGCTGAATTGCGATAAACAAATGTGGGTTTCCGCACGGAGCGGCATGGTAGGCGCGGAGGAGCCTTCCACTCACACAACGAGGAACTCGGTGGAGGCGTTCATTGCGGGGCGGGGGATAAAATGGGGGATGTGTTTCAGAGAATAGGTGGTGCTGCATTTCGCGGCACTGTTTTGACGGTTTTAAGTTACGGGCTTTCGCAGGTGATCCGCCTGATCTCAAGCCTCCTTTTGGCGCGGATGCTTCTGCCGGACGCCTTTGGGCTCATGGCTCTTGTGAATGCCTTCATGCATGGCATGGAAATGCTAACCGATTTCGGAGTAGGCGCGAACATTGTGCAGAGTCGGATAGGCTTGGATCGCGTGTTCTTGCAGACAGCGTGGACAGTGCAGATATTGCGCAGCGTTGTGCTCTGGTGCGTATGCGCGTCGCTTGCGGGTCCTGTTGCGGCTTTTTTTGCTGCGCACGACCCGCGCTGTGCAGAGCTGGCTGCGATACTCCCGGTGGCTGCTTTTTCGGTGTTGATTGCGGGGTTCAATTCAACCTCGCTTGCTGTCTTAAACAGACGGTTGCAGTTTGGTGGGGTTTTCGCGGTCCAGTTGATTTCTCAAATCATTTGCCTGCTGGTCACCCTTGGATGGGCAAGCTACCGATCCCCGAGCGCGTGGGCCGTTGTCGCGGGGGGGATCGCCGCGAGTGTTGTGCGTTGTGCGGTCAGCCACGCATTGAATCCGCTGCAGGCGGACAGCCTCGGGTGGAGTCGCGCGGCCTTTAGGGAGCTTTGGGGTTTTGGGGCATGGACGATGGGCAGTTCAGCCGTGGCGTTCCTCTCGCAACAGGGAGACAAGATGGTTCTTGCGCGCGTGATGTCGCTTGAGGAGCTTGGACTTTACTCGCTTGCAATTGTGTTCGCCCGCGTCGCCATGAATGTGGTGAGTCGTGTGTCGAACGGCGTGGTCTTCCCGATCTTGGCAGGAGCGCAGGGCGAGCCGGATCGTTTGATGGAACTTGCCTTCAACTACCGAGCGATCCTTCTGCGAGTTGCGGGGGCTGTATGCATTGGATTTTCCATGCTTGCGCCGGTTTTCTTCAAAGCGCTCTATGATCTTCGATTTGAGCCGGCGGGCAGGATGTCGCAGTGGCTGGCTCTGTATGTGTGGGTTTGGATTCTAAGCGCGAGTGTCGACCGGATTCCTCTAGCGCTTGGGTACGCACGGCCGCTTTTACCATCGGGATTGGTCGCTGCATTGTCGCCAGCGTGCGGTTACCTGGGATTCAAGGTGTGCGGATTTGGCGGTTTTGTGTCGGCGATGTCACTCTGCGTGTTTGTCTCTCACCTTGTCTTGCTGCGTTCCGTTCCGGCGCTGCGGCGGGAACTGTTCTGGCAGGGGATGCGGGTGAGTGTGCCTGTTCTTTTGTATGGTCTTTCTGCCGTTTTCCTCTGCGTACACTGGGAGACGCGGATCTCGGAGGCGGGCGCTGTAGTGATGCGGGTGGGTGCGGCTATCATTCCGGTGCTATTGATATTACCGGGAATGTTGCGCCTCGCAGGGTGGAGACGCAGGGGAAATGGGTTGGGTGAGTTTGTGGAGCGGATTAGCGCCGGAAATCAGGCTGTCGAGGTCTTGAAGGAAAGGCACGGGGACGTACTGGTCGTAAGAAGTACAGGGCCCGATGGGAGGAATTTGGTGGTGAAACTCTGGAACAGACGCGGCCTCCGTGGGTGGCTCAGGCGCCTGACTCGGACGAACTCCGCGTGGCGGGAATATGTCGCGCTTCGTAGTCTTATGAACAAAGCTCCCGTGCCGGAGGTGCTTGGATACTTCCGGTTGCGGGATGGGCGGGCTGCCCACACCGAGGCGGTTGTGCTCGAGGATCTCGGACGGTGCGAGGATCTCACTGAACACGTGAAACGACTTAGAAGAGACGGAGGAGACGCGGCCCTTGCTCCGATTGAGGAGGAATTAATCAAAGCAACGCACGCGCTGGTCGAATCAAACATCGTGGATGGAGATCACCGGCTGCCGAATTTTGTGGTGCGTCCTTGCGGTGTGATCGCGCGCGTGGACTTCGAAATGGCGCATCGTGTTCGGAATTCGAGCGCTGACCCTGCAGAGCTTGGCGGAATGCTTGGAACCCTCATTGGCAGTTATGCGTTCGCGCTGCAGCCCGATACAGCTCCCGTCGGTGTTTTTGCGGAAAACCTCGCTACGGTTTCAAAAGCCTGTCCTCAAGCACGGCGGTTCGCGCGTTTACAGATCGATAAAATGCTGCGTCGGCAGGATCGTGAGGCGGGTATCAGAACTGCGGTGGCGCTGGATTGGTGATAATGCATGCTCCCAACATTGAGCCTCGTTCGGTTGTTCTTTTCGGGCATCAGTTTCATGATGTGACCTTCAAGGAAGCCGTGAAATGGGCGGTATCGCGGATCAGGAGCGGGCCACCGTCGTATATCGCGACGGTGAATCTCGATTTTGTGATGCAGGCGCGGCGGGATCCTGAGATGCAGAGGATCCTTCTCGAGGCGGAT
>JBILKY010000264.1:0-5320 GCA_044376395.1 Chthoniobacteraceae bacterium
GCTCACCTACGATGTTTCGAAGGGCGAGTTCGATGGCATCTTGAACCGCGTTTTTCCCCGCCTGGCTCTGCCATCCGGCGAAGGCCGCGCCGTCGTAGGCGACCTGCAGTTTGAGGCGGATCATCCCAGGTGGCGCCTGATCCTGCTCCTTGCGGCTCGGCGAGTTCAAGGCGCAAGCATGCTCTGGGAGTCCAGCCAGCCCTGGAGAATCATCTGTGCGGCGACTTGATCCAGGACGGCGCGGCTGTTCTTGGCGTTGCGGCCTGCCTCGTGCAAGGCGCGCTGCGCAGCTACCGTTGTAAGGCGTTCATCCCAGAGCACGACGCGCATCCCCGGGTGTTCGGTGCGAATTGCCGTGGCAAAAGCCTCCACTTTTTCGGCGGATGCGCCTCTGGTGCCGTCCATGTTTTTGGGAAGCCCAAGGACGATCACGTCCACGGACTTTTCAGCGATCACCGCCTTGATCCGGGGGAGGGCTTTCGGCGTGTTCTGGACCGTTTCAAGAGGGTGCGCGAGCATTCGCAGTTCGTCGGAAACAGCCAGTCCGATTCGGGCGTCACCGTAATCAATTCCGAGGGCGCGGTTCATTATTTGTTGTTCCTAAGGCAGTGGTTTCGGACGCGGGGTGATCGCATAGATTTAGCGTCTCTCGCGGAAAAAGGATTGCAACATGGCGCTGCAATCGTGCTGGCGCACGCCCGAAGTAATTTCGCACCGGTGGTTGAGGCCCGGGTGCTGAAGCAGGTTCATGAGGCTTCCAGCTGCCCCGTCCTTCTGGGACGCGCATCCAAAAATTACGCGGTCTACTCTCGCGTGCACAAGGGCACCGGCGCACATCGGGCAGGGTTCCTTGGTCACATACAGCTGGCAGTTGGTGAGTCGCCAATCGCCGACGGCAGCCTCGGCTTGAGTGATGGCAAGAATTTCGGCGTGCGCAGTGGCGTCCTTGAGCTGTTCCACCTGATTGTAGGCGCGCGCGATCACACGCCCTTCGAGGACCACAACCGCGCCGACCGGAACCTCTTCCTGCTCCCAAGCCCTCCGCGCCATGCGCAAAGCCTCGCCCATGAAGAATTCGTCGCTTTGTAGGTCGATGAGTGGTTGCATGGTTCCGGGTACGTTCGCGCAATCTAAACAACTTAGCCGCCTGCCACAAACAATGCCAAAGAATACCCAAATTGGGATTTTGATTGCCTTCCGTCCCTGTTCCGCTTTCAATCCCGCCCCCATTTTAACCCTCTGAGGAGGACCTGTGTTATGTCAGCGATTATTGCCAAGATTAATAAGGAACAAACCAAACAAGACGTCACCCCGTTCAATGTAGGTGATGCCGTTCGCGTGCATACCCGTGTGGTTGAAGGGGATAAAGAGCGTATTCAGATTTACTCAGGGATCGTCATCGGTCGCAGGGGCACGGACTTGAACGAAACGTTCACGGTCCGCCGCATCTCCTATGGCGAGGGTGTTGAGCGCGTGTTTCCCATTCATTCCCCGCGTGTTGCGAAGATCGAGGTGGAAACCCAAGGCACTGCCCGCCGCTCGAAGCTGACTTATCTCAGAACCCGCAAAGGCAAGCAGGCCATGGCGGTGCGCGAGAAAAAGACCCGCTGACGATTCTCGTTACCTTCGGGGATTGGTGTTTTCCCGCCAAAACTCCTCCAATGACGGCCCGGTGCACGCTCGAACATGAAGAGCGTCTCCGGGCCGCTGGCTTTCAGCGTATCGCGGGGATTGATGAGGCGGGCAGGGGCCCCCTGGCGGGGCCTGTTGTGGCTGCCGCGGTGATCCTACCGCCGGACTTCGAGCATCCTGTTTTGAATGATTCCAAAAAGCTCACAGCGCGTTTGCGTGAGCGGATCTTCGGGGAATTGCGCGCGGACTCGCGGGTGATTCACGCGATCGTGGAGGTGGGGGTTGAGGAGATCGACTCGCTGAATATTCTCAGAGCGACCCATGAAGCTATGCGTCGCGCGCTCGCAGCGCTTCCGGTGGGTGCGGATCACGCGATCATTGATGGACTGCCTGTGAAGCCTTTTCCAATTCAGCAGACCGCCTTGGTGGGTGGAGACGGACTGAGTCTGAGCGTTGCTGCGGCAAGCGTGCTGGCCAAGGTCTGGCGCGATATGAGAATGCAGGCTCTCGATGCCGACTATCCGCAATACGCTTTTGCCAAACACAAGGGCTACGGGACGGCTTTGCATCTGGAGAAACTGCGCACACATGGAGTTTCGCCGATTCACCGACGCAGTTTCGCGCCTGTTCGCCAGCTTTCGCTCGGTTTGCAGTGAGGCGTTTGCGTGGCTGGCAGAGCTGCCGGAGGATCTCCTGCAGGTGCTGCTTGGTGAGCGATTGGAGCAGGCACGCCGCTTCCGTGACCTCGGTTGGCGCGGGGAAAAAGTAGCCGGCGAGTTTCTACGGGAGCGGGGATATAAAATTCTGATGAGAAACTACGTGCCGCGCCGTGGCGGAGAGGTGGATTTGGTTTGCCGTGTCAGGGGAAAGCGCGAGTTGGTTTTCGTGGAGGTGAAAACCCGCTCGAGCGAGGAGTTCGGTGCACCGCATGAGGCGGTGGACTGGGTGAAGCGGCGGAGAGTGATTCAAGCCGCACAGGAATGGCTTGAGTTACTGAATCAACCCGACGTGACAGCGAGGTTTGATATCGTGGAGGTGCTTGCCATCGGAAAGCGCTGGCAGGTTCGACATTTGGTTGATGCGTTTTTTGCTGCGGAAACACTGCACGCGGGGAGTATCCCGCTTATCCCGGGGGCCAACCGAGGGGACGTCCTCCCAAAACGTGGATATGGAGGTGTGGCACAGTCTCGCCGCCGTCCCGCCCGTGATTGATGACCACTCTGAACCCGGTGTTGGAAATGCTCAAAGCTTTGGCCACCTCCTGCGTTGCCAGCAGAAGTTTGCCCAGAAGCGACTCGTCTTCCGGGGTGGCCTCGCCCACCCGTGGAATTACTTTTTTTGGCACGACAAGAACGTGAACGGGCGCTTGCGGCGAAATATCATGGAATGCAAGCCAGTCGTCCGACTCAGCGACGATTTTTGAGGGAATTTGGCGTGCAATGATTTTTTCAAAAAGGGTCATGGGGGTGGTGGCGGATTGATAAGCGTCTCGATTACCGAATGGAAAAATACAGCGGTTTTTCTTCCGCAAATTGAAAGATGCGGTGCCTGATCAGAGCGACGAGTTCGTCTGCCATTTGCTGGCATTGTCCGCACCAGTTGATGCGTCCGAGCATCCGCTTGACTGCGGGCGTTAAATCCTCAATCGCGATTCTGGAGGTGAGGCCGGTTGTGAGCAGGTGTTCGCATGTTTTGGAGCATTTCTCGAAGAACTCGAGCTCGAATCCGGGGAGACAGCCTTCAGCGATTTCCAAAAGCGAAACGGCGATTTCCAGGCCATCACGCAGGAAGTGCGGTGCAACCTCGCTGTAGCCTATTCCCTGCAAGGCTGTGCGTACGGTGGAACGGAATCCCTCCAGTGAAAACGGTTCTTCGGAACGGAGTGCCTTTAAATACAACGTGACCGTGCGGGCCACTTCAGTTGCGGGCCACCATTGGGGGTACCCTGCCGCGAGTGCGGCTTTCTCCAACGAGTATTGCAGCCATTCCAAATCTAGGGCGACTGCACCGCCGCCAATTTTAATCAGTGGTGGTTCGTCGCAGAGGCAAATCATGTTTTGAATAGTTCGGGTTGCAGAACACTTCGTTTTGGACGGCGCTCCAGCAGCTGTATTTCGTCCAGAAACTCGCCTATGTCCTGAAAATGCCGGTACACCGACGCGTAGCGCACATAGGCCACTTCGTCCAATGTGTGGAGATGCTCCATCACACGACTGCCGATCAGATGAGACGGAAACTCTCGGTCGTAGGACGCTTCCAGATTTGAGATAATCTCCTCCACTGCCCGTTCCAAAGTAACGCGGCTGACCGGTCTTTTTTCGCAGGCCTTCAGCATCCCCTGCAGGATCTTCTGCTTATCCAGCGGCTCGGAGCGGCCATCCCTTTTGATCACCCGGATCTCCGAGCGCTCGATCTCCTCGTAGGTCGTGTAGCGGAAGCCGCACCCCACGCACTCCCGCCGTCGTCGGATGCTCTTCCCGTCTTTGGAGGGACGGGAATCGATCACTTTGTCTTCGAGCACGCCGCACTTGGAGCAATACATTGCGTTGTGTTGGGGAGGATTAAGATGTCACGTGTAGCACAACTGGTGGTATGGGTAAAGGGGAAGTTCAGAATCCGTCGCTTCAGCACAATCAAGCGCGCCCAAGCGCGCTCTCCTGAGGTCTCACGCCGCGATCGGGCATTGGCACAATTTTGAGCGCAGGCTTGCGGAAGAGGCGCGTCTGAGCGCAAAGAAGGCGATGCAGTCATTGATTGAGAGTCTCATAAATGGGCGGGATCTTTCCCCTGCTGAATGCGAATGCGCAGTGGACTGGCTTGCCAACCCGGGAGCCGATGCGGGGCAGAAGGGCGTCTTCCTTGCGGCGCTGAGGGTGAAAGGCGAGACCGCCGCTGAAATAGCGGGGTTCGTGGAGTCCCTTGTGAAGCGCGCTGTGAATCCGCAGATCCGCACGCAGAATCTTTCAGGACCGGTGATCGATGTTTGTGGGACGGGAGGAGACCGGTTGGAACTCTTCAATGTCTCAACCGCCTCGATGTTCGTGCTCGCTGCAAGTGGGGCGGTCGTCGTGAAGCATGGAAACCGGGCGATCACATCGCAGTGCGGTGGTGCGGATGTGTTGGAGGAACTGGGGGTTGAGATTGATATGGCACCGGCGCGCCTTGCCGATTGTGTGGAGGCGCTGGGGCTCGGATTCGTTTTTGCGCCTGCATATCACCCTGCATTCAAGGTAATCGGGCCTGTTCGAAAAGCGCTTGCCGAGCAGGGGCAGTCGTCGATTTTTAATCTGCTCGGGCCTCTCTTAAACCCAGCTCGTCCAGCGTATCAGTTGGTCGGTGTCTACGCGAAAGAGCTGCTCGAGAAATACGCGTGTGCGCTGCAAGGGTTGGGGCGTGCTGGAGCATGGGTTGTCCACGGCGCGGGCGCCGACGAGTTGACTCCCTCCGGCAAGGCTGACGCGATATGCGTTACTCCGAATCGCCTCGAAAAAATATCGATCGATCCGCAATCCATCGGCGTCGCACACGCGCCGATGAGCGCGCTCAGGGGCGGGGACAAGCGCGAAAACGCAGCGATTTTACGCAGCATTCTTCGTTGCGAAAACCGTGGTCCGCAGGCCGATGCGGTGCTCTTAAATGCCGCCGCGGGGCTGGTTGTGTGCGGCCTCGCAAATGAGATGAGCGAGGG
>JBILKY010000265.1:0-5294 GCA_044376395.1 Chthoniobacteraceae bacterium
ACCGCAACCAGTGCGTGCTTCGGAGAGCCGCCCATCGCAGCGATGTCACTCACTGAACGGCAGATCGCCTTCCAGCCGACACGAGTCATTTTCTCACCCGAGACAAAATGCACGCCCTCAACCACTGAATCGACTTTAAGCAACTGCAGCTTTCTGGCGCGGTGGACTTTCACCACGGCACAGTCATCCCCGGGCCCCGTGATCACGGAGGATGCAAGTTTTGGTAGGGTTTTGAGAAGTCCGCCAACCACGGCGTCCTCACCCATCACCCCGAGTGTCACTGAGGCAGCCATCCCTTGGATTGTAAATAAATGAGAATCAAACTTATCGCATTGAAACAGGAGTGCATGAGCACGGAGACCCAGAGGCTTCCAAATTTCTCAAACGCCACCGTCAGACACATCGAGAGCAAGAATAAGCCCGGAAACGCAGCGACGTTCCCATGCGAAACAGCAAAAAAACTGCTGGTAATCACCGACGCCCAGCCCGCTCCAATCTGGGGTTTCGCAAGGGAATAAAAGTACCCCCGAAAAACGGTCTCCTCCATCAAAGGCGCGATCAAAACGGCCGACAGACACATCAAGCGCACCGCGCTGAAGTTGCCCTCCTCGGCCGCACGACGGAACACAGTGACCAACTCCTGTTCCTGGGTGTTCTGCGGAAAAAGATAATGCGAGCAGAGGTTTGCCGCCCAAACCGGGGGTAACGCTAATCCCAAAAACATAACCGACCGAAAGAAAGCTGAAGACCACCCAGCCGCACCCATTCCAAACGCGTCGTACGGAATCCCGCGCCCCCGCGCAAACCCCACCGTCGCTCCGAAGATGGAAAGCATCAACACCAAGTTTTCCGTGAGTTGCTCGATCCGGACACCCGAGGCCGGAGCGCTTTGCTTTAAGAAAGAGTTCATCCCTCCCCACACAAAGTACGCCGCCAGCACGCTCGCAAAAAGCAGGTCCGCCAACCCAAAGAACTTCACCTGAACACGCCCTCCCCGTGTCCGGAGATCGAGCGCCACAGCCACGTAGTAAACCGCCCCAGCCAGCACTGGAACCGACAGCAGAAGCAGCAGAGGAATGGAATCGAGGGGTGGAAAATTCATCAACAGACCGGGTCAAGGCATCAACAAAGGGCTCATGTAATAAAGCCGCCCGACACGCGGGGACGCCTTCAAGCCTCCACCCATTTCCAACTGCACGCGCCCCCCTCTGAGCGGCGACTCCATCAAAAACCGCGCCAGTTTACCAAACCGGAAGGGCGCCTCGTAGCGGATCAACGCCGCCCCCGGTGCATTCGCAAGCTCCTTGACCTTCTGAAACGCCTGCTCGTACCCGCCCAAGGCATCCACCAACCTCTCCTTCTGCGCATCGGTGCCCGAGACGATCCGCCCATCCGCCACTCCATTGCGCAAAGCCGCCTCATCCAGGTTACGCTCTCTTGCGACGATTCCCACGAACCGATCGTAGCTCTGAGCGATCAACCCCTGCACGTAAGCACGCTCCTCCTCGGTCAAATCACGGGCGCCGTTGAGCATATCTTTCATCTTGCCGCTCTTGAAGGTCTCCATCGAGAGACCCAGTTTTTCGAAAAGTTCTTTGTAATGTAGGCTCTGAAGAATCACCCCGATGGATGCCGTTATCGTCGTGTCGTGGGCGAACAGATAACTGCCGCCGCACGCCACGTAGTATCCGCCCGAAGCAGCGACGCTCATCATCACCACCACCACCGGCTTCACCTCCCGTGTCTTGCGCACCGCATCGTAGAGGATGTCGGACGCCGTCACCTCGCCTCCCGGCGAGTCGATCTTCAAGAGAACCCCTGCGACCGTCGAGTCCTCCCGAGCCACCCTCAACTCCTGCACCAAAGTCTCATACCCCCCTCCCGCAAGCTCTTCCCCCTCCCCGGTCCCGATCACGCCGCTCACCTCAATCAATGCGATCCGTCGGTCACTGCCCGCCGCCTCCGCGGCAGGAGATTCCACAACGCGCTCCTCAAAATCTGGAGTCCGATGCCCGATTTTTACAGCACCCTGGATTTTCCCAGCCTTGGACGCAAAAAACGACACGTTCAGGATAACGCTCAGAATGAGCAGCACCCCAAGGAGCCCTGCGAAACACCCAGATTTTTGGTTACTCATAGAAAACCGAAGGCTGACTCAGGGAAATGCCACCCGCAAGCCCCCAGATACCCCGATACCGTCACCCTCCCCGGCCTGAGCTGCTAGGCCGCAAACAACCCTTCCTCAAAGCACCCCAGCCGCACGCAGGTCATTCTCCAAAAGTTCATGCCGTCCAGCATCATACTGATGAGATTGAATCCCCTCGCCCCTCGCCGCCTCCACATTTTCAGCCAGATCATCAACGAAAAACGCCTCCACAGCCTCCAATCCAAACTTTTCCAGCGCATGCCTGTAAATCCCCGGATCGGGCTTCATCAACCCCGCTTCATGGGAAAACACACGATCCTTGAAACGGCGGAATACTGGGTACTCCCCCATGAAATACTCCGCATGAAGGTTGTTTGTATTGGAGAGCAGATACAGCGGAAACCGGCTCGCCAAACCATCCACCAGCCGGTGCGTTTTCTCGATGGGCTCGAAAATCTCCTGCCATGCACGGACCAGTTCGGACCGCTCGCCCCGATAAGCCAGCGCGACGCTCGCGCGGTCCAAGAACGCGTCTGCGGAGATCCGGCCGCTTTCAAGATCCATTTTCAACGGCTCCAAGCGCGTGGAAAAATCCGCGGGATTCACTCCGCAATGCGGGACGATCCTCCGGAGCACGCGCCCGAAGTCAAAACTCAACAGCACGTTTCCAATGTCAAAAATGACGGCCTTGATCATCGCATAATCAATTCCGCAACCGGCGCCGCTTTCAATCCTAATCCAGCGCTCGCACCCCAAACACGCCATGGGGTCCAGCGGGGCGCGCCACACCCACCGCGCCTAACCGACTCTCAATCCAACGGGCGCCTTCCTCGGCGGCAGCCGGACGGCTCAGGGCCAGAACATGCCGGTGCATCTGAAACCAGACCACGGCACCATCCGCAAAAACACGCTCAACCGCGGATGCAACCACCTCGTTCGTAGGACAAAACGCCCCACATCCGTTCTGCAGGATCAACCTCGCGTTCCCCTCCTCCTGCCCTGGCAAAATCTGGGTAATGAGCATCGGCACTTCGGCAGCCAGTGCCTCTTGCACCATCGCGCCACCGGCTTTCCCGATCAGCAGATGATTCATTCGAATCAAATCGGGCACATTTTCAACCCACCCAAGCACTCGCACTTCCCTGCCGATCCGCCCCGCGAGCTCCGTGATCCGCCTGCCCAGCTCCCCGTCTTTTCCGACCGTAACCGTCAACTCGATGCCTCCCTGCCTAAGCAACCTTTCAACCAACAACAGCGCTCGCTCGCGCTGCCCGTTGACCATGAACAAAACTCGGGGCAACCGGCCGCCTAGAAAAAGCTCCTCCCGCTCCACCATTGACGTCGCAAACCGCATCGAGACGGGAAACCCACTCACACGCACTTTTTCTCTCGGGATCCGGGCCGCGAACAAAACCTCGGCGGTATCATCGTTTGCAACACAAAATGCGTCGGCCCCGCATCGAAGCCAAACTGAATTCACAGTGATCGAATCTGTGATCATCACGAATGACTTCAACGCCGGCAGAGCAGCCTCTCGCTTAGCCTCATCGAGCACGTATCCATAAACAGGGTAAACGCTCACAACCGCATCGGGTCTACTCTTCATTAAAGCGCGCACCAACGCGTTCTTCAAAGGCCTGAAAAACCAGGACAGGAGACTGAGCAACGGCACGCGATCCAGCACCGCATAGATTGCCGCCCAGAGTTCAGGCGCATGATTAACCATCCAGAGGTAATGACGTCGGCTCTTTTGGTAGAAAGCGCCAAAAGCTGGCTCAAAAAGATCCAAGACTTCCGCTTCAACCTCCCCTCCAAGAGAGTCAAACCCCTCCTTTAAACCCCTGGCCGCAGCATTGTGCCCCTCGCCAAATCCCGCGGTCAAAATTAGCACCCGTCTCATCGGGCACAAGCTGCGCTGTAAATCGAGTCACTCTCAAGCCCAACTCAGTAACAATTCAGCGACAGAAATGCTTCAATTCCAAAACACGCAATCCCTGTCCGCGTGTTCATCCAAAAGGCGCAGATAAAGTGAGCGGGAAATTTCACGCGCTCCAAAGGTTCGCAGATGCGGCGTCACCCACTGCAGATCCAGCAAGCCAAATCCATTTTCGCGCATGTGCTCTACGAGCCAGACCAGCGCGACCTTTGACGCATCCGTCGCTCGATGAAACATGGACTCGCCAAAAAAAACGCCGCCTAGCGAAACTCCGTACAACCCGCCCATCAGCTGATCCTCCAACCAAGCCTCAACCGAATGCGCATGCCCAAGACGGTGCAGCGCCACGTAACTGCGCTTAATGCGACCGTCGATCCATGTCTCTGGGCGCGCAGCACACCCGTTCATCACCTCGTTGAACGCCGTATTCACGCGCACCTGAAACTTACGCTTCTTCAACGCCCGCCGAGTGCCATGCGGAACGTGGAACTCAAGCAAAGGAAGCACCCCCCTGGGATCCGGGGAATACCACGCCAACTCCCCATTGGGATGGGCCATTGGAAACACACCCTGCCTGTAGGCGTTCAGAAGAACCTGCGGAGGAATCATCGCTCGTCATTCTAACGCGCGACCTTGTGCCGAGCCAATGGGTGAATGCATCCAACCTCGCTAAGCGAAACGACACCACCCCCATCCCTGCCGAGATGCCTCATCAATCCGCGTTCGGGCACTCCACCCCCCTGCCCCTAAGTTTCGAGCGCGAGCGCAACAGCTTCCGCCGCGCGAACAGCCGCCCCGCAACTCCCCAGCCCCGAGATTACCGAGGCAAACGCATCCTGCTGGGCGCGCCGAGCAGCCGGATCATCGAGAAGCGCGCCCGCACCCGCCGCCAGCAGCCTTGGATTCGCACGCCCCTGCAGCAACTCCGGAACGATCTCCCTGCCCGCCAAAATGTTAGGCATCCCTATGTGACGCAATTTCACCAACGCCCGCCCCACAACCCAAGTCAACCAAGACACCTTATACACAATCAACATGGGCAGTCCGAAGAAGGCCGACTCGAGCGTCGCGGTGCCGGAACAAATCATCCCCACCGCAGCTTCCTGCGCCAACCCGTAAAAACGCCCCAGGCTGACCCTGCAAAAGTCGGGCTCGCAGCCCTCCTTCGCCATGTGGTCTTTCATCCACGCTTCAAGCTTGGCATTCGCCGCA
>JBILKY010000054.1:0-15519 GCA_044376395.1 Chthoniobacteraceae bacterium
GCGAATATTCTCACAGGATTTCTCGCGTCTTACACGGTGATGTACCTGGGTTCCGGATTGCTTGTGGACCGCTGGGGGGCCCGACTCGCACTAAGTGTGTTCATTGTCTGGTGGTCGCTTGCCAACATGTCCCATGCGTTTGTGATGGGCGCATTTTCGCTTGGATTGATGCGTTTTTTGCTGGGCATGGGCGAATCTGGAAATTTCATGGCAGCGTTTCGCGCCGTGAGCGAGTGGTATCCCGCCAGAGAGCGGGCGTTGGTGCACGGACTCATCCAAGGTGGCGCTGCCATTGGTGCGATCGTCGCGCCACCGCTGATCACAGCCGTTCTCTCATCTTACGGCTGGAGGGCGGCTTTCCTCGTCACTGGCGCTATGGGTTTCGTTTGGCTCGCGTTCTGGCTTTTGTTTTATCATCCGCCCGGCAGTCACCCGCGCATCACAGACGAAGAACGCGCGATCGTGATCTCTGGCACCGGGGAGTCTGAAAGCGATGGCGCGGCAGCAGTCAAATGGAGCACCCTCTTGCGGCATCCGCAGATCTGGGGTCTGCTGGTCTCGCGATTTTTATCCGATCCCGTTTGGTGGTTTTACCTTTTCTGGCTTCCAAAATATTTGGTGAGCCAACGCGGCTTTAGCATGGCGGATGTTGGTAAGCTTGCATGGATACCCTATCTCGCCGCCGATCTTGGAGCCGTTTTTGGGGGCTGGCTGAGCGGGCGCCTCATCGCGTCTGGAAAGCCCGTGTTGCGTGCCCGACTGATGGTGATGCTACCACTGGCACTGTTGATGCCCGCCTCTCTTGCGATTCACCGAATTGAATCTCGCAATGTCACGCTTGGGTTGATCTGCGTGGTAATGTTTGCCCACATGGCTTGGAAAACAAACCAGAACACACTCACCAACGACATCTTTCCAAGGCGGCTCATCGGCGCTACGTCCGGGCTTCTGGCATTCGGCACTGGACTTGGTGGAACGCTCTTTACATGGCTCACAGGGCATGTCGTCGCGTCTTTTGGATACGGCGCGATTTTTGTCGTGATGGGTGTGCTGCATCCGATTTCATTCCTGATCACGCGCCATTTTGTACGCGCCACCCTCTTGGATGAAGCAGCGCCGCAACCCGCATCAATTTGAACATGCGTATTCGCTCTATACAGGCTATCCCGATCCGGCTACCGCGGGACTTTGCAAATTCGAAAGGCACGGCGGGTTCGCCGACCACGCTGACTGGAAGCGGCGGCTATCGATGGTCGGCAGCCTATCCTGTGCTTTATTCGGTGAACTTTGAAACCGCACTTGTGCGTGTGGAATTGGAAAACGGGCTGGTAGGATGGGGAGAAGCGCAGGCACCACTCGCACCCGAGGTTGCCTGCAGTATTGTCAAACACCTGCTCGCCCCGGCGCTGATCGGTGAGATGTTCGATGGCTCGAGTGAACGCATTGCCTCGTTGTGGACGCGCATGTATTCGACGATGCGCGTGCGCGGCCACAGCGGCGGATTTATGCTCGATGCGATGAGCGGGGTGGATATCGCGCTCTGGGATTTGGCTGGAAAAATTGCCGGCAAACCGGTGTGTGCCATTCTTTGCGCTGCACCAAAACAGCAGATTCCTGCCTATCTTAGCGGGACTTCAGGCGACACGCCTGCTGCTCGAGCTGAGTTTGCGAGGCGCTACGCCGACGAAGGTATCGAGCTGGTCAAACTCTATTACGAAAGCGAATGGAGCGAACTTCTCGCTACCGCCGATGCACTGCCATCGGGACTGTCATTTGCGGTGGACGCTCTCTGGCATATGCCGCTGGAGAGCGCGTCAGCTATGGCAATGGATCTTGATGCACGCAACGCGCGCTGGCTTGAGTGCCCGCTGTACCCGGAAGAGGTCGATGCGCATCGCAGACTTGCACGTGACATCCGCACACCGCTGGCAGTTGGCGAGAGTTACCGCAGTCTTCGCGAAATGACACCGTTTATAGACATCGCGCAAATTTTACAGCCCGATCTGGGGCGCTGCGGACTGAGCGGATCGATGGAGATCGCTGCAGGGTTTGCAGGTGAAACGATCCCTCATCTGAGCATTGCCATGGGGCCGCAGATTGCGGCCGCTTTGCATTTTGCGGCGGCTACCGATCGATGCACTCTGTGTGAATACAACCCGAACGTGCTGGACACCGCGAACCAATTCCTTGCGCGTCCTCTGCAGCGCAAAGATGGTCATTACCTGATTCCCGATGCCCCAGGCCTTGGGATTGAATGGAACGATCGATTCGCAAGTTTGTGATAACCGCGACGATGAGGGGACGGTGACGCTCTGCAAAATCGACACCGCCCTCGCGACCGCTCGAAGCTCACGAGCATTTTCCTGCGATTCTTAGCCGTGCGGCTTTCTCAGAATGCGACCGTCTTGCCTGCAACCGCGATCGGATACAAAGCTCCCGCGCCCGGTTGGGTTTCAACCAATTGCTTGTCCCCGGGCCTCCTCAGTCGGGCGGTGCTTGAGAAGTTCGCGTGTATCCAGATGTTGGATGTCCACCTGCCAACCACCGATGGGCGTGAAGTCGTGCTGAGCCGCTACACCCAACCCGAACGGGACCTGTGTCTGTTATTGGAGCACCTGAAGTGGACGCTCCCAGTGCAAGCGCCGCCGAAATTTACGGTCCAGACAAAGATGCGAATTTGAAAACCGTGTAGTGCCGACCTTTTAAAAACCACTCCTCAAAATGAGGCGATTAGATTTTTTGCCCCATCCAGTCCGCGAAGTCGGGCGAGGCAGTTTGGCTGTAGTTAAGGTGACCATGATGCCAGGACCGTCACTCCCGCCACACTTCGGCTGTCAGCGGGAGCTCGTTGAGCTCCGCCCGAGCTTCGCGCCAGGTCGGGTAATGCTGCTCAAGGAGCGCAATGAATCGCTCGCTGTGGGTCGGCTCAATCAGGTGCACCATCTCGTGGACCAGAACGTACTCAAGGAGGTCTTTGGGCTTTTTCACCAACTCCGTGTTCAAACGGATGTGGCCGGCCCTCTGATTGCAGCTTCCCCACTTGGTTTTCATCCGTTGCAGGAAGTAGCCGGCGACTTTGACTTTCAAAATCGGCTCCCACTTTTCAATAAGGGCGCGAACGACTCCGTGCAGGAGCGATTTTTGCCATTCGTGGATCACCTCGGCGCGCTTGGCTTCATTGCTGCCAGCACGAACGGTGAGGGTGATCCGCTTGTGGGTGGATGACACCGAGGGCTTGGCCTCTCGGTAGGCGACGCTGAGAAGATGCCGGCGTCCCCAGAGGTAGTGGCTCTCACGTTCGACAAATTTGCGGGGTGATTCGCGGGCTTGCCCCGTAATCTTCGCCTGCTGGCGCCGAATCCAAGCAAGCCGCGAGATCGCATACGCCCGAGCCACCTCCAGGCGCGTTGCTTTTGGCGCGACCAACGTGACCCGCCCCTCGGGTGGATAAACAGACAAGTGGACGTTTTTGACCTTCTTGCGCGTCACCGTGATCAAAATATCGCCCAGCTCAATCGTCTCGATCATCGGTAGCCCGGCTGGTTTTTAATGATTTCAAAAACGGCCAGCGTTGCGTCGCGGTTCCGGGAAAGGAGTGGGAACAGCGCGTTCAACACTTGTTTCTCTCGTGTTTCATCGCCCTTCCAGTCTGCTGGAGCGTTTTCCCGTATCGCCCTGTCGATCTGGAGCGCCAGTTCCGCCCGCTGTTCTTTTTCCCGAGGATCTTCCTCCCGCACCGTCAGCGCACAGTTGTCCACGGTGTTTGCAAGAATCTCAGCCAGGTTGTTGTAGAGCACGATGGCTTCAGGCTTGCCGTGAAGCACTGCAGGAATCCCTGCAACGGAGTCCTTTTTTGCCATGCGCTGGACCAGTTCCTCGGCCTTCTTAAGAAAGGCCTCGTACTCGGCGGCGTCGGTGCGGCTCTGCTGGATGAGGTCCTCCAGAAGCTGTGACATCTCCGCGTAGAACCGGGGGTCCGTGAGCTGGTCGCGGATAATGGTTTTGCGGACGTTGTTGATGATGCCCTCGGCGATCGCGTTCTTCGACAGAGTGCCCTTTTCGTTCAGCTTGCGGGCGATTGCGTCGTGGATACCGGTCTCGACGATCAGCTCCGTGAGGGACAGCGACTGCAGGTTGCCCATGTCCGACGCCGGGTCGGCTTGCACGTAGGTGTTGAGCAGGTGGCGCATGTCTGCTTCGAAGGGCTTGATGTCCAATTCCTCGCCAGCGTTCTTTTTGATGGCAGACCGGATTTCGCTGTAGAACTCCACCTCCTTCTGTAGCGCCATGGCTTCGCCGTCGCTGTAGCCGGCCTTGGTCAGGTCCTGCGCGATGGCAGCGTAAGCGCGCACAAAGGCGGCCACGGACTTGTAGAAGGCGACGCGAAGCGGTTCGGTGTCGTTGATCGCCTGCGGATTGGAGGCATCGCCGCAAAAGTAGTGCAGGAACTGCTCCAACTCGCGCGCGCCACTGGCAGAAACAGGCACCGGCTCGCACAGGTAGTGCAGCGCTTCGTGGGACGCTTCGAGCCGTTTCCGTCCTTCCTTGAGCCAGTCCTTCAGCTCGACGTTGTTCGAACCGCCGTTGCCCGCGTCAATGTCCAGTTCATCGGAGCTGTAGACGGCGATGGCTTCCCGCACGTCTTCAAACAGCTTCTTGAAGTCCACGATGTGTCCGTAGGCCTTGTCGTCACCGTCCAGCCGGTTCGTCCGGCAGATGGCCTGAAACAGGTTGTGATCGCGCAGTTCGTTGTCGAGATAGATGTACGAGCAGCTCGGCGCATCGAAGCCTGTGAGGAGTTTGCTCACCACAATCAAGAGCTTGAGGTTCGCCGGCTCGTGGATGAAACGGCGTTTGGCTTCGTCCTCGTAACCTTTCGTGGTCTGGCCGTCTTTCAGGACATACCGCGTGTACGTGTCGAACTTGTAACGCTCGTCGCTGTTCGCGGGCTCGCGCGAAATCGCGTTGTGATTCGGCTCGTAGGAGGTGATCACACCGCAGTACTGGCCGAAGGTTTTGCCTTGGAAGATGCGGAAGTAGTGGCAGGCATCATAGATGCTCGAGGCAACGAGGATGGCCGTGCCCCGGTTGTCGTTCAGGCGGGGCTTGGTGTCGAAATCGTGGATGATACTGGCGGCAATCCGGGATTTGCGTTCCTCGGCGCTCATCAAATCCTCCATCGTGGCCCAGCGCTTGCGGACTATCGCCTTCTGAAAGTTGTTCAGGGTTCGTGTCTTCTGCTCAAAGTACGCCTCCACGGCCTGCGGGGATGTGATCCGCTGCGGCACATCGCGGGCCTCGTATTTCAGATCGAGCACCACCCCGTCGGCCACGCCCTCGTGAAACTTGTAGGTGTGGATGTAGGTGCCGAACACATCCCGCGTGGTCTGCTTGTCTTTCCGCAGGAGCGGCGTGCCCGTGAAGCCGATGAAAAGCGCGCCCTCCAGCCAGCGCTTCATCTGCCTGTTCATGTCTCCGCCCTGGGTGCGGTGGCATTCGTCCACAAACACATAAAAACGGCCGTGCACCGGTGGCGGCGGGCCTTTGAGGTCCGCGGCGTCAAATTTGTGCAGCAAAGCGCAGAGCAGCCGGGGCGAGGTGGCGCCGAGCTTGGCAACAAACTCCGCCCGCGAGGTGATCCGCGGCGAAGGCGAGCTTTCGCCAATCACGCGCGCGCTCCGCATCACGCCTTCGATCTGCTTGTCGAGCTCGTCGCGGTCGGTGACCACCAGAATGCGGGCCTCGGGGTCGTGCTCCAGAAGCCACTTCGCCAGCAGCACCATGAGGATGCTTTTGCCGCTGCCCTGCGTGTGCCAGATCACGCCCCCCTCACGCTTGCGGATGCGTTCCTGCGCCGCCTTGACACCCGCGAACTGATGCGGCCGCGGCACCTTCTTAATGCCTCCGTCGAAGATGACGAAGTTGCGAATCAGGTCCAGCAGACGTGCCTTATCGCACAGCTCAACCAGCGGCCGGTCCAGCAGCGCACCGGACTGCTGTGCCTCGCCTCCGGTTGCTTTCCACTCTACAAAGAACTCTTCCTTCGTGGTCACAGTCCCGTACCGCAATCCTTGGGAATCGCTGCCCGCCAGCACCATCTGCACCGTGGGGAAAAATCCTTTGTTGAAGATCTCCTCCTGGTTGGTGATGAGCTGGCGCACGCCGTCGGCGATCTCCACCGAGCTGCGCTTGAGTTCCAGCACGACGATGGCGATGCCGTTCAGGTAGAGAACAAGGTCGGGCCGGCGTTCATAGCCGCCGCGCAACGTCACCTCCTCGGCGAGGGCAAAGTGATTGTTCTCCAAGTGTTCCCAGTCCACCAGATGGACCTGCTCGTTGGGCCTGCCTGCGGCGATTTGCACCGAGACGCCGTAGCGCAGCAGTTGGTAGGTGCGCAGGTTGGCCTGATACAGCGTGATCCCGGTGGCATCGGCTGCGGCCAGCAGCTTTTGCAGGGCGGCGGAAATGTGTGCGTCGGAATAGCCCCGTTTGCGCAGGTTCGCACGGAGCAGGTCCGCCTCAACGCAGCGGTTGTTCGGGCGCGCCTGCCAGTCGCCAAGGTTGTCATAGCCGAGACAGTCGGGACGGCTTTTTTCGGAGAACAGGGACACCACCCGTTGCTGGGTGTTGCGTTCGGAGCGGGGGTTTTCAGGCATCGGGGTGAATTAGTGAGAGGCAATTTTATCCAGCACAGAGTGCTTGAACCATGCCGGGACCGTGTTGGTCTTTAATTCGAGCGTCCGCCCGTCAGTGATTTCGGCCAGCCACGTGTGAGTTCGGTCGGCGTTATCCGTTGAGTTATCGAAGATGTAGGCCCGGTGGGTGAAACGGATTGCCGACATCAGGAGATCTAGGGAGCGGTAGTAGCGTTTCGTGACGAGGTCGGGAGGCACGTTGTGGCCGTTGAGTTTCACACGGTTTTCCACGCGGGACACATTGATTGCCGGGTCATCCGTGGCCACATAGTAAAGATAGGTCCTGTACCCCGCCTCTTGGGCGGTTTTGAGCAGGGCGACCTTGCTTGGATGGGACATAACCGTCTCCGTGGTGAAAGACCGGCGCATGGCCATCAGCTTCTGCCTCAGAAAATCGGCGGCCACAGAGGCAAAGTAGCTGTTGATCAGCCCAGGAGGAAAATACAGCAGTCCATCGGCAAAGCGGAGGCTCCCGCAGGCTTCAGCAAGCCCCTGCTCGGCCAGCAACGGCGAGCTGCAAAATGCCCCCAGCACTTCCTCCTCCGTTGTCTCCACGTTAAAATTCCGCAGATCCATAAAGCCGCAATTATTGACCCCCGCCTCGATCTCGTCCGCATTCAAGTACACGCCCAGCAGCACCTCCGGGAGGGAGGACTTCAGCACGCTTTTCCCGGACCCGTTGGGCCCTGCAAACATGCGCAACCTCGGGGTTTCTGCGGTCACCGGATGGTGTAGATCGCGCCGGCTGTAACGGAAGTCGGAGGTTCGATCCGTTTGACCCATTCTTTGCGACCGTCGGGGTAGACCCTGACAA
Organism: Chthoniobacteraceae bacterium; assembly: GCA_044376395.1. Lineage (GTDB taxonomy): Bacteria > Verrucomicrobiota > Verrucomicrobiia > Chthoniobacterales > Chthoniobacteraceae > Chth-196. Next base: position 7,510 of record JBILKY010000054.1, read on the forward strand.
CGCATCCGTCTTCTGACTGCAACACACTCTGCCCGGAGGCGAGCACCCTCTGTCGGGCGTCGGCAAAGGCCTGCCCAGAGAGGGTGGGGAACTGGCTTTCGAGTTGTTGAATGTCGTGATCAGCCATGGGGTAATTTTAGGGTTCGGGGCGCATTAGAGCAACCGGATCCTTCCTGTGAGGAGTTCCTGCATCATGCCCTGCTTGAGGGCGCGGGTCTTGTCCCGCTGCGCTTCCAGAGCGGCGATCTCCGCGTCCATGTCCGAAAGCACCGCGGCGATGGCGGTTTGTTCGGGGAGGGTCGTGGGTAGTTGAATCTTGAAATCAAGGAGGCTGGTCTTCTGCACGTTTGGTAAACCTGAACCAACGCGAAGTCCCATAATTGCGGATTGCTGCCCTTTAAGCGCGAGGTAAAGGAAGCGGTTGTCAACGCCGTTCGGAATCACTGAATAGCAATGGCCGCCGCACCAATACGGCTCCGTCATGAACTGCACGAAACCACATGAGTTACCGCCCTCACTGATTGCAATGGTGTTCCCGTCCGTATTTGGTTTGTGGGTGTAGCTCGATGGTGCGACACCGCCGTTCAGGTGAGCAAACGTACCGGTCTCATCTGTTTCGCTGCTGTGAAGTTGAGTGCCTTTTGAAACAGACGCCACCTCCCCCAACCGCTTCACCACCCACTCCCCGCTGAATCCTGGGAGGCGCGTTTCGCCGGTGAGGAGCTGCTGCATGGCGGCCGCTTTGAGGTCGCGCTTCTTCGCGAGCAACGCCTCCTGCGCCCCCAGCAGCGCATCCACATCCGAGAGCGCTCCCGCGATCGCCCGCTGTTCGGGGGCTGGAGGAAATGGAATGGGTATCTCCCGAATCAATCCAGTGTTGAGGTTTGGCTGACCGTTGCCGGTGGCAATCACCTCTCGGAGACACTTGGTCTGCGTGTTGACGTAGTAACAGACGAATGGTTTATCCCCCAACCGCTGGTTGATAATGGCGGCGATTCCGTCATTCGCACAGCACCTCACACCCAACAGTTTAGCGACTCCAAGCGTCGCACCACTGTTGGCGATGATGAGCGTTCCTTTGGGCAAGGTCCGGCTAAGCTTTGAACCCTCCTCAGTCAGACAGCCGACCGTCTGACTGACTGTAAGTTGATGCTCTGAAATGTTGGTTAAAGCGGCAACCGTAAGCCACCGAATGAAATCGCCATTGAAATATCGAGGGTCGCCCGCTGGCCTTGGCGAGCCTCCGCGAACCACACCGCCTAAATCGCCGAGCCGCTTCACCTCCCAATCCTCCGGAATGACGCCCACTTCGGTTTGTTTGTAGCCCGATGGGATTGATTTCTCTCCAGTCATTGAATCTCCTCGATTAGCCCAGTGAAAGCAGCGGTCGTTGGTTCGCTAACAGGAAAAGTCACGAAAAACCCAAACGAATAATTTAGGTCCGTCTTATAGGCCTTCAATTTACAGCGGTCACAGTAACAGACCTCGGAGTCGGAGTTTCCGCTGGCACTGGTGCACTGTAAGCTTACCGAAGACTTCTTCGCTTCGATTACGAGAAAATTCGTATCGGTTCCTCGGTGGTGAATAATAATATCAGGATAAACCGTGGTCCCCTCGAGATCATTACCCGCGACGGTTTGGGGAAAAGACTGCAGCCTCTTAGCCACCTCGCGACTGCGATTATATTCACAATCAACGTGATATTCTGGGAACAGTTGCTCTAGATAAACTGCGAGCCGGTGGGTTAAACTACGCTCGTTTGCTTCAACCGATAGCAAATGACGGTCGTTCTTAATAAGACAGCGCATCGCGTGATGAATCTTTTCCTCAACCTCAGTTTGTTTGTACCCGGGTTTCATCGCATTCCTCCGTTTGCGGCGGCTTCCTGCAGGGTCAGCTCCAGTTCGCGTCGGAGCTCCTCCCGGTTGGGAAGATAGAGCTGGTATTTCTGGACGAACAACTGGCTGTTCATCTGGTAGGTGGCGTACTCCACCAGCAACTCGTTTTTATCCCGGGAAAGAATGATCCCAATGGGCGGGTTGTCGCCTTCCGCGTTCTCCTCCGCGGCGAAATATCCCAGATACAGGTTCATCTGCCCGATGTCGTGGTGCTCCACCGCTTTGATCTTAAGGTCAATCAGTACAAAACAGCGCAGGATCCGATGGTAGAAAACCAGATCCACGCGGAACGGGGTGTTGTCGATGGGCACCCTGTACTGCCGCCCCACAAAGGTGAATCCCTTGCCCAATTCCAAAAGAAAGGATTGGAGATGGTCGCACAGGCGGGTTTCCAGATCGGTTTCGCTGACGGAGTGCGGTTCGGGAATCTTGAGGAACTCAAAGACAAACGGGTCCCGCAAGAGATCGGAAGGCTGCGCCACGAGCTGGCCCTGTTTCGCAAGCTGCAGAATCGTGTCCTTGTCCTTCCCCGCTGCCAGCCGCAGGAACAGGGAGGATTTCATCTGCCTTTGCAGCTCTCGAACGGTCCACTTGTCCGCCACCGATTGTTGCTCGTAAAAACTCCGTTCCAGAGCGTCTTCGATCTTGAGAAGCTCGACCCAGTGAGACCATGTCAATAAGTGCGACGCTGTCGCACCTTTTGGGTAATTCACGTAAAACTGTCTGATCCGGATGACATTACTCCGGCTGAATCCCCTCCCATGCCGCAGGGTCAGGTCGCGGCTGAGATTTTTGAGCAGGTTCTTTCCATACTCCGCGCGCGCTTTGCCACCCTGTTCAAACTCCACGATATCCCGTCCGATTTGCCAGTAGGTTTCGGTGATGTGCGCGTTGACGGCTTGGGTTGCCCGGGTCTGACCCGCGACAAATGCCTCCGAGATGCGGCCCAGCAGTTCTGTGTACGCGGGTGCTGCCGTGATTTCTTCACTCATTGTGGAACCTCCCTCGCCTCGAGGCTTTTGTCATACCGCAAACCCCATCTTTTTGAGGTGTTCGTCCACCTTGGCCGAGAGCTGGGCGACTTCATCAACGAGCTGCGGTAGCGGGGTGGCATAGCGTTCGGCGAGTTGGCGGATGCGGCCGGTGAGGGTTTGCGACACGCGGTCGAGTTCGCCCTGCACGGCTGCGGCCAGGGTGGCCAGCCATTTGTCGTGCACCACGAGCGTTTGGATGTCCGCAAGTTCGAGCACGTCGTACTTGGAGGCGACCTTGGCTTCGAGGTCTTCCTGTGCGGTCTTGAGCCGGGCCTTGGTTTCGGCCTGCTGGTCCAGCAGCTTGCCGTAGGCCAGCAAGGCCTGGCGTTCCTCGGCGTATTCCGTGTCTTTGCCGATCTCCTTGAGACGGGCCTTCAGGGCTTTGGCGGTGATCTTCTGCTTTTCACCCTCACCCTCGATGACCTCATTGAGCAGCCCTTCGTCGCCGCTTTGTTCCTCGCGGGTCTCCTCCAACTGTTGCTCAACACCCGCGAGCTCAGACTCAAGTGAGGTGATGGCCTCACTCTCGGCTTTGAAGGTGCGGGCGGTCAGCAGGGCGACGGGAACGAGGTCGCACTTGAAGCGGCGCTTGCCCTGCCTGAAATCCTCCGTTTCAGGCCAGACCAGTTTCTTCTCCTTGTTTTTGACCTGCACAATCTCACGCGGCTCAGCGCCTTTGATCCAGCCGGCATCGGCGATGAGGTAGCAGTCGTCCTGCATGGTCTCAGACCAGTAGTCCATCAGGTGCTGATAGACATCGTAGGCGTCGAGCAGGGGCGCGGTCTTGAAGGTGGCCAGCAGGTCTTCTGCGATGGATTCGATGAGCGGCTTGGGGTGGCCGCCTTGGGCAAAGCCCTCGAGCTTCTGGACCGAGGCGACCTGCCACTTTGTAAAGAGCTGCTTTGCGCCAGTCGTGAAGGCGGTGAACTCGGGGTGCGAGAAGATGGTTTCTTTGATGCTGGCCTGCGGAATGCGCAGGGCGCAGTAGCCGTCGCGGGTGGATTCGCCAAACAAGGCCGCGCGCAGTCCGGGCATGACTGTCCAGTAGCTGCCGAGGGCATCGAGATCGCGCGCGGGAATGCCGCCACGGAGGTGGCCGTCAATATCCTGCAGGTCTTCGGGCTCGGTGCTGTCGATGTAGCGCGGCAGGTTGAGGTTGTAGTCGTTCTTTGGATCGGCGATTTCCGCGACGGGCACCATGCGGGCGTAGCGCGGGTTGCTTTCGTCCAGGCGGGTAAAGGTGTCCACGATCTTGTGGATATCTTGTTCGCGCAGGCGGTTTTTCGGGCCGTCCTTTTTGAAGCCCTTGCTGGCGTCCAGCATGAAGATGCCTTTGCGGGCCTGGGCGTTTTCCTTGTCGAGTACGAGGATGCAGGCTGGGATGCCGGTGCCGTAAAAGAGATTCGCGGGCAGACCGATGATGGCTTTGAGATACCCGGAGCGGACGAGCTGCTGGCGGATGACGGCCTCGGCATTTCCCCGGAAAAGCACGCCGTGTGGAAGAATGCAGGCCGCTTTGCCGGTGCTCTTCATCGAACGGATGATGTGCAGCAGGAAGGCGTAATCTCCCTGCTTGGCGGGAGGTTCACCCCAAACGAAGCGCTGGTAGGGGTCGTTGGCGGGCGTGAGGCCGGTGCTCCAGGTTTTCACCGAGAAGGGCGGATTAGCGACCACGTAATCGTAGGCGCGGAGCTGCAGGTCATCCAAAAATTTGGGCGAGGACAGTGTGTTGCCCGTGAGCACGTTGGCCGTTGGAAAATCGTGCAGGATCATGTTCATGCGGGCGAGACCGGCGGTGGTCACGTCCATCTCCTGACCCTCCAGAGTGATGCGCTTACCGGCTTCGGCGGCGACCTTCAACAGGAGCGAACCGGAGCCGCAGGTGGGATCGTACACGGTGGTGCTGGCCTTGGAATTGGCGGGCGAAATGCCGATTACCTTTGCCATGATGCGGCTGACTTCGGACGGGGTGTAGAACTGGCCCTTGCTCTTGCCGCTCTGGCTGGCGAAGTGCCGCATCAGGTACTCGTAGGCATCGCCCAGGAGATCGTCGTTGTCGGCGCGATTCTGGGAGAAATCCAGCGATGGGGCGTTGAAAATGTCGATGAGGTTACCGAGCCGCTCAACCTTGTCTTGGCCGTCACCGAGTTTGTTGGAGTCGTTAAAATCGGGAAAATCGCTGCGGGCTAGGCGGGCGTTGGCATCAATCAGCGGCTGGATGACCTGGGTATTGATTTTGTCGCCAATGTCGGGTTGGCCTTTGAGCGCACGCATGTCGCTAAAACTGGCACCCTTGGGGATAACGACTGGCGGCGCAAAGTCGGAGCTGTCGCCGTATTTGTCGGAGACGTACTTAATGAAAAGCATGAACAGGACGTAGTCCTTGTACTGGCTGGCATCCATGCCGCCACGGAGTTCATCACAGGAGGCCCAGATGGAGGAGTAGAGATCGGATTTCTTGATGGCCATGGGTTAGGCGTTTCTCTGGGGGCTGGTGTGAAGATTCGGCGCCGTCACTCCGCAGGCGATGCAGGAAACGAATGAAGATGCTTCGACGCTGTCGTGATCATTCAACTAATCAGTGTTCTTGTTGGGAAGCAATAAGAGGTGGTTTCACAGCCTTGCACAGGATGGAATGAGCGGGCACCGGGGTGGGCGGCACCTGGCTTGCCCACGCGGTGGAGCCTGCAATGAAAGGCAGCGCCTCGACTGTAAATCCAACGTATTCGACCGTAAATCCAACGCATCAGAGGGCGCATGGGCTTCGGCAAAGGACGGAAACCGGGAATGAGTCGCAGCAGACTGGTCGCAGCGGTAGCAGGAGGGGTAGCAGGGGACAGACACTGCTACCCTCTGCTACCCTTCTTTCACCGTCGGGTCGCAGGGGACAGACACTGCTACCCTTCTTTCACCGTCGGAATACGCACCGTGCTGAGCGCCTTTTTGTTCCCACTCTCATACCGATCCAGACGCTGGCACAGCGAGTTTGATCGAGTTGTAGGAGGCGCTTGAATGGGATGGATTGATGGTTGTCATGGCCTTTAAGATCGCGGGATCTCGCGCCGCTCGACAACCTCGTGTGATCGATCACTTCGAGCGGCGGTATCAAATCTCCGCCCCTGAGCCCTCCTGTGAAGCGTATCCCTGAATTCCAAACCCGTGTAGCCCAAAGAAAATCAATGAGATTTCCGGCCCTTGTTTTGCTCGCCGCATTCGGGTTGTTGACGCCAACTCTCCGCGCTTCTGCGCAAGCTGCGCGCCAATCCATTCTCATCCCCCAAACGTGGTCGCCATCGGGAAAAGCGGAGCAGAGGACCGAGGCCGGTCGCACCATTCTTACCGTTGCCGAAAAAGGCGTGTGGAACAGCGAACCTCTCGAATTTCAAGAAGGCAGCGCGTATGAAATGCGCTGCGAAGTGCGCTGCATCTCAAAAAAGAAAGACACACGAATGCAGGCGTTCGCGGGGCCGGAAATGGCGCCGCAGCTGAGCGAAAGCGTGGGAAACTCCAAAAATCCGCGCGCCTGGGAGGAGTTTACACTGCGCTTTTCGATACCCAAAGGCGCCAACCTCAAACAGCGGATCAGACTCAGTTCCTTTGGATCAACGGACCCATTGGAGTTCTCTAAAGTGGAAATATTTCCTCTGTTTGTGGCGCACTCCAGTATGGACGGGATTTGCCTTGGAGCAGGGGAACGTCTCTCCGGTGCTCTATACGAGTACGAGGCACCTTTGAACGAACTTGATGCCGGTTTCCCCTGGCGCAACATCAGCCGCGCATTGGTGGAACAGTCGGCAAAACTCCATGACCGCCGATGGAGCTTTTCGAGTGGGCAGACCGTAGTACACCACCATCAGGTCGGCAGCCACGACTTCAAAGAGGCCTCCATTCGGATCAATCTTCTTGTGGCGTGGGCCACCCAACTGAGCCTGCTGGTCGAGGCGGCCTCCGATGGCATCAATTATCTGCCTTGCGGCGTTCTTACAGACACCGTGGATCGGAGCACCAATAAGTGGGGGGAATCCCAGCACACTCTGGAATTACCCCAAAAGCTGCTGCCATGCCGCGAACTGTGGGTTCGGGTGAGGGCGGAATCTCCTGATCCATCGGCGCCGCCCATTCAGATGGCGGGCTATCAATTGACAGCGAAACTCGAATCCGACGCTGCCACCAATCTGACGGGGCGCTCCGCGGCGGTAAGCATGCACGGTATTGACGAAGAACTTCTCGTCACACCTCTGGTAAACGCCGCCGCAGACCATACCTTCGCTGCCACAGTTGAGAATCGGTCTTCGTCTGTTCAGACACTCAAACCCTCCCTGTCGATTGTTTCTGAGGGGAATAAAGCGGAGGTGTTCACGTCGGCTTCCTTCGATCTGCCCGCTGGAGCCAGTCAGAAAATTTTGCTCCCGTGGATATCGCGGCAAAGCGGCGTACAAAAACTGACTTTCACCATTGGCCAGAACCGGGGCACAGAACTGGTAACGCGCACTGTCACATCGCAGTTGGATCTCGACCATTTCGGAAAACGGTTACCTTCTGCCGACGGCCATGTGGACCTCTGGTGGGCCAGTTCGGGCTGGAAGATTAGTCAGACGCGCAACGCCCCCATAGATCAGGATTCGGCCGTCCGCATCAGCCTCGCGCAACGGGAAATCGAATGCGCACAGGTGGTGCTGCGTCCCAAAACACCGCTCAAAAACCTGCGCATTGTCACTGAGCCGTTGCGCTCCAACGACGGCGCCTTTCTGGATCAGAGTGCGGTTGAAGTGCTGCGTGTCGAATATGTCTCTCTTCAGCAGCCCTCCGATGAGTGCGGAGCCCCCGGCATGTGGCCGGATCCCATCACTCCGGTTTCCTGTCCGCTGGATTTGACGTCGGGACAAAACCATCCCTTGTGGATCCGAGTGTCGAGCGGCGCGGCGACCAAGCCTGGCAACTACCGCGGCAACATCCTGCTCAAAGCAGACGACTGGCAAGCCGAGGTGCCCTTGGAGGTCACTGTATTTGGATTCGCCCTGCCCCAGACTCCCACGTTCCGCGCGCTCTTCGGTGATCGTCCGAGCCTGGTCTCCAAA
>JBILKY010000001.1:0-42400 GCA_044376395.1 Chthoniobacteraceae bacterium
TTTTTGAGTAGAGGCTTTTCAAATACGCCTTGGTCGCCGAGTTGGCGGCTTCTTTTGATTTGGCTTCATCGGCCTTAGTGCGTAGCTCAGCAACCTTGGCGTCTTCGAAAGCCTGTTGGCGGACTTGGACGAATAATTCGTCCTCGTTGGCTGCCGGCGTTTTCTGGGTTGGCTTTGCCGCAGTGGGCGCCGTCTGCGATGCAGGTTTCTTTGTCGCGGTGGTGCTTGATGACTGACTGGATTCACCCGATTTTTGAGGCGCTTTTTCCGCCGATTTTTCCGGAGATTTATCCGAGGTTTTTTCGCCGGACTTGGACGTTGTTTTCTCGGGGGCTTTTTCTTGAGCCTTCTCCGGTGCCGGTTCGGCGGGTTTTGATCTGCTAAAAAATCCGGTCCGAGTGGTGGTGGTCGGCGGAGGCGTCGCGGGCGTTTTCTCTGAGGATTTGCTGTCCGCCGCCCAACTCGAAGAAGAGGTGAGCACTGAGAGGCTCAGGGTTACCCCGAGAGCCTGAATGGGGTGGCGGGTGGCAAAGAGGTGGAGTTTGCTCATAGGGCGTCGGGGTTAAATTCACAGTACGCCGTTGTGCTTGGGTATGTCTAGGGACAACCTTTGAGCCGCCGCGCGTCAAATTTGGAGATTTTCTCCCAGCGATCGGTCCTCAGGGTCCTTTTGCGGTCGGTGCGTAGAATCCGCTTCACGATGAGTGCTCAGACGCCTTGAATGTCGGTTTATGGCAGTGCCTGAGAGCGAGTTTAGGACGTGGGCTGAAGTTTCCCGCGGTGCGTTGCGGTCGAACGTCGATGCGATCCGCGCCCGGATTCACTCAAAAGGGGGAGTGATGGCGGTGGTGAAGGCGGATGCTTACGGCCACGGGATTGAGAACGTCGTCAACGCCGTGGGTGAGAAAGTGGACTGGTTTGGAGTCGCGAATCTTCAGGAGGCGCTGCTCGTGCGGCGTGCTTCCGGGCGCGAGGTAAAGCCGGTCCTGATTTTGGGTCCCGCTTTGCCCTCGGAACGGCACGCCATCGCGGAGGCGGGTTTTTGCCCGGTGGTTTCAAGTCTCGAGGAGGCGGCCGCTTATGATTTGGTTGCGGGGAATCTCGGGTTGGACGCTTTCCAGATCCATCTGGCAGTCGATACCGGGATGGGGCGCATGGGCGTTTGGGAGCGCGAGGCGGAAGACACGGCCCGCGCGATCATGGGGCTGACCAGAGTGCGCCTGACGGGAATAGCGACTCATTTTCCATCCGCCGATGAGGATCGGGCATATACCCGCGCCCAGGTTGAAAGGTTTGCGGCGCTCGTGGCCAAGCTTCGGGCTGCGGGTTGGAGCGGGTTGGTGCACTTGGCCAATAGCGCCGGGCTCCTTGGATTCCCGGAATTCTGCGAGGATCTGGCGCGTGTCGGGTTGGCCATTTACGGATGCTCTCCGGTGGAGGGTCAGAACCAGCTCCTCGGGGTGACTCTGACCTGGAAGACGCGGGTGGTGCTGGTGCGGGATTTGGGCGCTGGACGCTCTGTTTCGTACGGGCGGACTTTCATTACGGAAGGTCCGATGCGGGTTGCCACACTTGCGGTGGGGTACGCTGACGGGTATCCGCGTTCGCTTTCGGGCTCAGCTGCCCGCGTGTTGATCCGCGGCGTGGGCTGCCCGCTGTTGGGACGCGTGACCATGGATCAGATCATGGTGGATGTGAGCGCTTGTCCGGAGGTGGTCAGCGGGGAGGAGGTTGTATTGCTCGGTCGGCAGGGGGCGCAGCAGATCAGTGTGGACGAAATGGCGCACTGGGCTGGAACGATCCCGTGGGAGATTTTTACTGGCTTCGGAGGGAGAGTGGTCAGGGTTGTGGTGGAGTAGGGGCCGGTTTCGCCAAATTACCCTTGGTGATTTGCTTCCCCAAAACGGCTGTCTCCACTAAAGATAGTCCCCAGAAAAGCAGTCTCCATCCCAGTGCCTCCTTCCAATCCTCCTACCAGGCGCGCGCGTCTGCCGCAGCCGAAGCAGAATCAAGCCAAGCGGGGTGGCGGCCGGCTGTGGCGCGTGCTGGTGTTCGTCGGGTCGTGGGCGGCGCTTTGCGCGGGTTTAATTAGCGGCGTGTATGCGATCTGGGCGTCGCAGTTTGACATGGCTGATGTGGAGCAGATCCGCGAGCGTTCGACGGTGTTTGACCGCGACGGCAAGCCGTACGGGCGTTTGGCTGGGGAAAACCGCTTGGTGGTGCCTCTTGAAAAAGTGTCTCCGTTTTTCATCAAGGCGCTTCTTGCTCGTGAGGATTCTCGTTTTTATGACCACCTGGGGGTTGATCCCATCGGCATCGCGCGAGCAGTTCTGCGCAATGTGATGTCGAATTCGGCGGCGCAGGGAGCCAGCACCTTGACGCAGCAACTGGCGCGCAATTCGTTCCCGCTCGGGGGAAAAAATATCCATCGAAAAATCCTCGAGGCGTTCGTGGCTTTCCGCATCGAAAAACATTATTCAAAGAAAGAGATTCTTGAGCACTACATGAACCGGATTTACTTCGGGGCGGGTGTGTACGGGATTGAAACGGCGAGTCAGGCGTATTTCAACAAGCGCGCTTCAGAATTGAGTTTGGGTGAGGCTGCAATGATGGCTGGTATCATTCGCGGACCTTCGCGGTTTTCGCCGCTTACGAATTTGAAGGCGGCGATCAGGGAGCGGGACACGGTTTTGGAGCGTCTGGTAAAGCTGAACTCGGTGAAGCTCGAGGCTGCAGAGGCAGCGCGAACCGCGGAGATTGTTGTCTCATCGAAGCGCAAACTTACGATTCAGGAAAACTACGTGATGGATGCGGTAGTCCGTGAATTGGGCCGTGTGCTCAGCGACGAACAATTGGGTGAGAGCGGCCTGCGCATCTACACTTCGCTGGATCCCGTGCTGCAGGATACCGCACAGGGCGCGTTGGACGCGCACCTTACGAAAATTGAGGCCAAGCCTGGGTATGCGCATCCCAAAAAAGCTGAGTTCACTCGTGAGGCCCGCGAGGCGGAGGTGGAGCCCGCTTATCTGCAGGGATCCGTGGTCGTGATTGACAACCGGACCGGCGGCATCCGCGCGCTTGTCGGCGGGAGAGATTATGCCGACAGCCGCTACAATCGCGCGATTCTCTCGGAGCGCCCGATTGGCTCCACCTTCAAATCATTTGTGTATTTAGCGGCGTTCGGGCGTGGGCTCAGTCCGGGCGCGATGCTCAGCGACGATCCCTTGCAGAGAGGTGAGGTCAAAGGGGCGGGGGCATGGTCTCCTGCCAATTCGGACGGCACTTTCAAGGGGATGATGTCGGCAGAGGACGGGCTGATTCAGTCACGGAACACAGTCACGGTCCGGGCAGGTGAGCGGGCTGGGCTTGCGGAAGTTGCGAAAGTCGCGGGTGTGGTCGGGCTTGATAAAATGCCTCAGAGGCCCTCCGCATACCTTGGCGCGTTTGAGTCGACATTGATGCGAGTGACAAAGGCGTACACGGTTTTTCCGAATCAAGGGCGTTTGCGTGACGCGTTTTTAATTGAGCGCGTTGAAGACGCCGGTGGTTCGACTTTATATCGATCACCGTCATCCTCCCGCTCGATCCTGCATCCTTCAGCTTGCTCTCTGGTCACCAACGCTCTTGTGAAGGTGTTGGATCGGGGGACCGGCGCCGCAGCTCGTGAGAAAGGATTTAAAAAACCTGCCGGAGGAAAAACCGGCACGACTGATGATTACAAGGACGCATGGTTTGTGGGATTCACCAGCAGTCTTACGGCCGGCGTTTGGGTCGGGTTTGACCGTCCGCAGCGCACGGTCGCGCAGGGCTACGGCGCGACCATGGCGCTTCCTGTGTGGATTGAAGTCATTAATGCGGCGTCCGAACAGCGATATCCTGCACTGAGCTTCCGCGACGCGCCACCGCCCCCGGTTCCACCTCCAGTTTCAGTCCCGGTGTCAGCACCCCCGGCCGTCCGTCCCGTCAGGGTGGAGCCTGCGCCGGCTGGGACTCAGCCGACTGCTGCCCCTCTTCCGAGGAAAGTCGAGGCCGCCTCGACCACCCAGAATCCGCCAAGGGCCGAGCCTCTTAGGGCAGAACCGCTCAAAGTTGAGCCGGTCCTAAAGCCGTTCAATCCATGAGCGAGCCAGGAAAGCAGCTGAGTGCACGTTCGGTTGGGGTGGTTGGCGTTGCCGTTTTGTGCAGCCGCGTTCTGGGTTTGGCGCGTGAACTGATCCTCGCGCACCTCTTTGGCGCTGGCCTTGCGATGGATGCTTTCAAGGTGGCTTTCCGCATTCCAAATTTGCTGCGCGATTTGTTCGCGGAGGGGGCGCTTTCAACCGCGCTTGTCACCACTTTTTCGAAGAAGGACGCGACCGAGGGCAGCGAGGCCGCGTGGTCTCTTGCCAACAAAGTGGCGAGTCTTGCAACGGTTGTGATCGGCCTTCTGGTGGTAACGGGCGTCGTGTTCTCCCCCGCAGTGGTGGGTGTCATTGCGAGTGGTTTTTCTGGAGAGAAAGCGGAGCTCACTGTGCAGCTCACGCGGATCATGTTCCCTTTCATTTTGCTGGTTTCACTCGCGGCTCTGGCGATGGGGTTGCTGAACGCTAAAAATGTTTTTGGAGCGCCCGCCATGGCGTCCAGCTTCTTCAACATCGGCTCCATCTTGGGCGGTGTGGGTTTTGCATGGTGGTTGGATCCTGGGTTTGGACCGCGCTCGTTGGTGGGGCTCGCAATAGGCACTCTGCTGGGCGGCTTAGCGCAGTTGATGGCCCAATGGCCAGCCTTGTACCGTGTCGGATACCGGTTTTGCTTGGACTTCCAGTGGCGTGATTCGGGTGTGCGTGAGGTGCTTCGTTTGATGGGCCCGGCGGTGATTGCCGCAAGCGCTGTGCAGGTGAATGTGATGGTGAATAGTCACTTTGCTTCCATGGTCCCGGGAGACGGTCCGGTGAGCTGGTTGGATTACGCCTTCCGCTTGATGCAGCTGCCACTGGGCGTTTTTGGCGTCGCGATTGGAACCGTGACGCTGCCTTTAGTTTCGCGCCACGCGGCGCTCGGGGATACCACCGCTCTCAGGGCGGCACTCTCCAAAGGGTTGCGTCTTGGGTTTCTGCTCACGGTGCCCTCGTCAATCGGGCTGGCATGCCTGGCGGATCCCATTATCTCAATCATATATGAGCGCGGCCGCTTTGATGCCGCCTCGACTGCTCAGACTGCGGGAGCGTTACGGTTTTACGCGATTGGCTTGGCTGCGTACGCCGGAATTAAGGTGCTCGCGCCCGCGTTCTACGCAGTCGGTCGGCGCAAGACGCCGATGCTGGTGAGCTTTTGCGCGATCGGGGTGAATTTGATCTTGAACTGGTATTTCACACTTCACCTGCAGATGGGGCATCGCGGGCTAGCGCTCTCTACTGGGTGCATTGCGGTGGCGAACTTCACTGCTCTCTACTTGCTGATGCGCGCGCATTTGAAGGGGTTGGAATCCGCAAGCATGTTTGCGGCGCTTGCGCGCATCTTCGTGGCGGGGGCCTTGATGGCGGCCGTCTGCCTGCTGGGTGCAAGCCATATCAGGGATCAATGGGCGTTGCTTGGGCTTCCCATGCGAGTTCTACAACTCGCGTGTATCATTGGAGCCGCTGCACTCGTGTTTTTTGGAGCGGCCGCACTGCTGCGGGTTGGGGAGATTAGGGAACTCGGTGCAGCCATTCGGCGGAAGATTCAAGGGCGCGGGTCGCAGAAATCAAAGGACTAGTGAATTGGCGTGGCGATGAGGATCCGTGCGATTGCCTGCAAATGTATTTCCCGTACCACTAACTGAAATTGGAAATAAGCCCACGACTGCAACCCTCCAGCTCTGACATGCCACTCCACATCATTCCAAAACATCTCTCGCGGCGGCGTTTTTTGTCGTCGCTTATTTCCGCTGCATCCGCAGCAGGAGCTGCGTATTTCGGACAAGAGACGCGGCTCGGTGCGCAGGAGTCGCTCGAGGACGACTACGAACCCTGGGCCCTCCTGTCCGATACGCACATCGCAGCGGATCCGCTCACCAACGCCCGGGGCGTCAACATGGCGGATCATCTCCTGCAGGCTGTGGGTGAGGTGCTCGGTCAGCACAAGCAGCGTCCATTTGCGGGCGCCTTGATCAATGGGGACTGCGCTTTTCTTGATGGTCAAATCGAGGATTATAGGACGCTTGGAACTCTTGTTGAGCCGTTGTTTGAAAGCGGGGTGCCGTTGCATGTGACGCTTGGCAACCATGATGAGAGGACCCGGGTGCGGGCTGGGTTCGGGAAAGTTTTTGGAAGTGGCCTTGCGAAATCCGCTCCGGTTCCGGGCGTTGATTTCGCAAATTTAGACGGCAAGCTGGCCTCGCGCGTGCGCGGCAGATTTTGTGATTGGTATCTGCTGGATTCGCTGGAGTTCACAAACAAAACGCCTGGCAGGGTGGGGGAGGCACAAGTGGCTTGGTTGGCGGAGGCCTTAAAGGCAGTCCCGAAGCGGCCGGCGCTGGTGATGGTGCATCATAATCCGCACCCTATTTCTCCGGCGAAGTCCAACGGGCTCACAGACACGGATCTTTTGCTGCCCGTTCTGTTGGACAATCGTCAGGTGAAAGCGCTGTTTTTTGGGCACACGCACGTCGCCGCGAAGTTCGAAATGGACGGCCTGCATCTCGTGAATCTCCCCGCTTGCGCTTATCGTTTCGCAACCGAGCAGCCTACCGGCTGGACTTCGGCTTTGGTGGGGCCCTCCGGGTGCAGGCTCACTTTGTTTGATACCGGCAAGGCTCATGCATTGCATGGACGGGAGACCATTTTGAAGTGGCGTAGCTGAGTGCCGCTAAGGAGTTTTCAAGAGCTCGGGCGCGATCCGCGATTGAGCGTCTTGAGCAATTTCGCTTGCCGGATAGATCCGTTGCGCCTTGAGGTACCATGAAAGGCTCACCGCCAGCTGAGCTGAATCTTCGCTTCTGCGCGCGGTTTCAATCGCAGAAACAAATACCGGGGCCTTCGTGGTGAGTTCACTCCGCAGCTTGTTGATCTCCAGCTCGTCTGGGAAAAGTTTCGCCGCCTTATCCAGCGATTCCCATGCGCCAGGGTAATCGCCTTTTCGTGAATACTCCTGCGCTTTTGCGAGGCTTGTATTGATAGATGCGACCTGATCAAGGATCTCCAGCAGCCGCGCGCGGCGTTCCGGCGTGGCCGTTTGCGCCGCAGCCAGGAACCGGCCGGCCTCGCGGCCGATTCTGGAAAAGTTTTTGTGAGCGATTAATTGATCAAGCTCCAGCAAGGACTGATGTGCGGTGTCGCTCATTTTGAACGCCGCTTGTGACACCTCTGTGAGTTCAGGATTGGTGGGCCAGATTTTAGCCGCTTCTTGTATCGCGATGTCGAATCCTACATGGTTGCCTGAATTGGCGGATGCGCGCGCTTTTTCAATATGAAGACGCGCAGCAGCTTTCGCAGCGTCTATGAGTGATTGGGCTTCCACGCTGTTGAAGTCCTTCGCGACCTCCTTGAGTCCACCGGTGCCGGTAAGCAGTTCTTGGGCGAGTGTGAAATTGCGGGTCTCTAAACTGCTTTCAAGTTGCTGCGTTTTCTGCAGGAAGCCGAGGATGTCCCGTTTTCTTTGAAGTGGGATGGTTCGCAGCTCGGGCATGTATTCTCCGATCATCCACGCATCCCGAAGCCGTTCTGTGGCGGATCGCAGTTCGCCGTGATGGTACAGGGTATGGAACGCCTGGCTGGCCAGCTGAACGTCCCGCATGGCCTCGTTTCCGAGAGCTTCGAGAGAGGCTACCGTGGGTGGAGAGTTCGTTCCGGTTGACAGGCTTTCTTGTGTCTGTTTGTCGATGTTGAGTCGTGAATCGCCGTCGGTGAATATAGCCCTGTAAAAGCGCGTCCCTATGGCCACATGGTGGAAGCGGCGTTGCATGAAAAGCTGTATGAGAAAGCTTTGAAAATCAATTTTTGCCTGCAGTTCTGAGAGCGCTCGTCTCGCTCCGTTTGCGGTGATTTTAGCCTTGTTCTCGGCGACCTGCTCGGAGGCAGCGATCGAATTGGATTTACGCTTTTTTTCAACTTCCTCCTCAAGAATTCGATTGGCTTCCGCCAGAATCGTCTGATTTCGCCGTGATTGCCAGACACTGTAGATTGCGTTTGAAAGGGTGTCGCAGAGTCGGCTGTCGCCGGGGTAGGTCGATGCGCGCGTGAGTAACCTGAATGCCTCGCTTAGGGTGCCCGCTTTCAGTACGTTTGGATCCAAGAGAGAGATGATCTGATTTAGAATCTTGCGATGCTCTTGCTCCGCTTCGCTTTTCTCCTCCGGCGTATTTAGGAATTTTTCGAACCGGCCCATGAAAGTCGCGTTCTCACTGGGCTTCCATGTTTTGCCGTTGAAGCGCAGCAACCCATCGGTTGGGTTCAGCGCCGTAAAAACATCGGTTTGTTTAGGGGGTTGAGAATTTGGCTTGCCGCTTGGGGATTCGGGGGACTGCGCCCGCGCCGAAGTTTCTTGCACCATTGAGAGGGTGAGAACCGCGAAGAAAGCGTGAGCCCACGAATAGGAATGGACCCGCCTCGTGAGACTCTTAAATCGTGGGTGGCGTAGTCTCGCTAACATGCATTGTTTCACCAAGCTTAGTTCGATGCCGGCGGGACGGGTGCTCCTTGCAGAAGGACGGCCTTCATGCGCTGCACAGCCTGATCTGCGAGTTCGCTGCTTGGGTACAACCGCTGGGCTTTGAGATACCAGGCAAGGCTTGTTGCCATTTGCGCGCGTCGCTCGTGCTCTTTTGCTGTTTGCACGCTTCTCACAAAATCGGAGGCCTTTGTGGTGTAAAGTGCCCTCGCCTGATTGAGCTGAATGTCGTCCGGGAATTTTTCCGCCACTTTATCGATGGCTTCCCATGCGCCTGCGGGGTTTCCGAGGCGGTCCATTTCTTTCGATGCCGCGAGGCTTCCCTCGATGGATTTGTAGTCGTTGAGGATTTCTTTCAACTGATTCTGTTTTTCAACCGGCGCATTGTGCGTGGCTGCAAGGAAACGACCGGCCTCGTCCGCGATCCGTTTAAAGTTTTTCTGAGCGATGAGTTGATCCAATTCCAAGAGTGCTTGTGCCATCTGGTCGCTTTGACCGAAAGCCTTACTGGCGAGTTCCGTGAGTTCCGGATTATTCGGCCAGATTTTTGCGGCCTCTTGAATGGAGGTCTCGAATTCGGTTTTGTTTCCCGAAAGCGCGGCGTTGCGGGCTTTTGCCAGATGCAGTCTCGATGCGTTCCGCGCGGTTTCAATGAGGGCGTTTGGCTTGGTGGCGTCGAAGTCTTTGGCAATCGCCTTCAGACCTGCCGGGCCGGAGATGAGTTCGGAGGCGAGCGTGTAGTCTTTCACCTCGATCGCCGCCTGCAGTTGGTTCGCTTTTTCAACGAAACCCAGAACCTTCCTCTTTCGTTCGAAGGGCAGAGTCCTTACTTCAGGCATGAATTCACCGATGAGCAGGATGTCTCTCAAACGTTCCGAAGCCGAACGGAGTTCACCCATCTCCAGGAGCCGATGGAACGCCTGTGCGCCAGTTTGGACGTCGCGCATCAGCTCATTGGTGGCAGATTCGATCGTCGACACGGTTGCCTGGAGTCCGGTGCCCTTCGTGAAAATGGCTTGTGACTCAGCGGGAACCTCCAACTTGGAAGCGCCATCGCTGAAGATCGCTCGGTAAAAACGGCAGCCGATGACCACATGGTGAAAACGTCTTTGCAAGAAGAGCTGAACTAGCAAACTCTGGTATTCGATTTTGGCCTGTGCCTCCGAAACCGATCCCTTCAGGCTGTTCGCCTTCATTGCGGCGGAGTTCGAAACCAGTTTTTCAGCGTACCCAGCGATCTTGATGTTATCTCGGCTGGTGGCTTTTGCAGCGAGGTCGTTTGCCGCTGAAGTCTGGTCGGCCGGCGTCCCAGAGGTCGCTGACGTCGGGACTGGTAGACCTCCTGGGGCCAAGGGAGAGGTGGGGAGACCTCCCGGCGGCGTGGGCGCGGCGGGCGGCGGGGTAGTGGGAGTGGACGCTGGCGGGGCAGTGGGCGGTGGTTGGTTGCCGTTTTGCTGCGCGTTGGCTGCTCCCGCCTGAGCGGGTGGTCGGCTCGTTTGGGCGATTTGCCTGAGCTGTGTTCCAGCCCGAGTGTCTGCCACGACTCCAAGGTTATACCGGGCGCGCTGGTTTTCTTCCTCGAGGATTCTGTTGGCTTCGTCCAAACGTGTTTTGAGCCGCTTGGTTGCCCACACGGAGTAGATGGCGTTTGCGATCGTGTCGCTGAGTCGGCTGTCACCGCGGTAGGTCGCAGCGCGCGCCAGAAGTTTGTAAGCCTCGCTGATGGTTGATGGTTTAAAGGTGTTCGGATCGAGGAGACCGATGATCTGGTTCAGAATCTGGCGGTGTTCCTTTTCCTCGTTTCCCATCTCCTCAGGGGTGTTGAGGTATTTCTCAAAACGCGACCTGAATAGGGCATTGTCCGTGGCATTCCAGCTCTGGCCATTGAAGCGGATCATGGCTCCAGATGGGTCTAGTGCAGGAATTCGGTTATCGAATGCGGCGCCTGGGAGGTTGTTTGTGGGATCGGTTGAATTGGACTGCGGAGGTGGGGAGGCGGTCGCATGGGATGAGGGTTGCGCATCAGCAGGCGTCGAAGCGGTCGGTTTCGGCGTGGGGCTTCCCGATGACGCCGGATCAGGAGACGGGGTTTGCGCGAGTGCTTCGGAAGCCAAAGCCAGCGCAAAAGCAATCAGCGAAAATTTTGGAACGCAGCCTTTCATGTCAAAAGCAAGTTAGGGTTTGCGCAGTTCATCGACGCGGATCAGGCCGTTTTCGGCAACCTGCACCTTGAATTGCAGTTTTTGGCCGCGCTCAATGTTTGTGCCGTTAAGGCTCGCGGGCACGAGAACCGGGAGCATGTCACCGCCAGATTCCACTGAAAACAACCGGCCTGCGCCTTGGGAGACCTCCAGAGTTTTGTCCACAGTTGCCTCCAGTTTGTAGGTGTTTCCTCTGAGGCTGTTGGCGCTCTCCAGATATTCCTTCACCGGGAAAGGGGTGGTGGTCCTGAAGGCGTCCTTCGTGCCGCCCAAAAAGACATATCCCCCGAGAAGCAACGCAGCGACTCCGCCGATGCCTCCGATGAGGGTTCCGATCGGTAGCGATGAACTTGCGCGTCTTGCCATATGGGGTGGGATGGGTTCAGAAGGGGTGTTTTGCGGCCGGATCGAGAAGTTGGCTACTTCACGCTACCCCAGTGGCGCGTGAACGGCCAGTAAACGAGCCAACCCCGACCTACGACGTTTTGCTGCGGGACGGGGCCCCAGTCCCTCGAATCTGAGGAATGGTATGAATTGTCTCCCAGCGCGAAATAGCATTTGTCTGGGACTTCGAAGGTCGCGCTGGGGTTGCCCAGGATCGGGAATTTCGTGTGCTCGGAGCCGTTGGAATAGCCCTTGTAGCCAAGCGGCGATGGTGCAGACAAAGTTCCGGACATCACCCGCTTGATGGAATCTTCAGGCGCTGGCGTTCCGTTGCGGAATAGGGTGGGCGGATCTATTCGCAACTGGTCGCCCCCCTGCGCAACGAGTCGCTTGATGTAGAATTGGGAAGGGCCGCCGGGATTGAATACGTTGTCCCGGGTTGGGATTCCTGCGGTGTTGAACACGAAAACATCCGCGTGTGTGGGGCGCTTGAAGTGGTAGCTGATTTTGTCCACGAGCACATGGTCGCCCGTGTTGCACTCGCCGCAGGCGATGATTGCACCGGGTTCTACTTTACGCCCGGGTGAACACCGGAGATCCGCCTTCAGCGCCGCGAGCGGCACGTACGCGCTGTATTCGCCTTGGTCGGTGACAACCACGCTGTAGGTGGCGAGACCTAGTTTGATGCCAAAAGCGTGGCGCTCTTGAATGTCCACAACACGCTCCGAGCGCTTCGCGATGATTTGAAAGTAGTCGCGTCCGAGCACGAACCACTCCACCGCCCTTTGAGCAATGTTCGGGGGGGGATTGTTGGTTGGCTTGGTGATGATTCCGTTCAAGGTCGGTTGCATGGAGCCCGTCGGGATGGTGAACGGCTGCACAAAGTAGGTCCTCACGCCCAGAGCGATGCTGATCGCCACCACAAATACCTCCACGTTTTCCCGCCAGCTTCCGTTTCGAAGGGGAGGCGCAAGGTCGCGGCACGCATCGTCTAGATTGCGCATTGCGCCTTCGATGGCGGCTTTGTCCTTGGACTGGAGGCTTAACTTCAGGGCTGAAATGCACTGTTGGACTGCATCAATGGTGTTCTGCGTGACGATATCCCGCCGGTATGCCACCAGCTTTGCCGCCTCCTCAAGGTAGAGATTGGCCTGTTTGACGTGGGAGGGAGTGAACGGGAACATGAACTCGCAGGTTTATCCACTTAGATCTAGGTTTGCAATCCGGACGAGAATTGAATCTTACGGAGGTCTTCACTTGGATTTCAGAGGTGGGCGTGCTAAATGTCGTCACGTTGCGCTCGCTGAATGGTGCAGTACCGCCACCCAGCCTCTGACTTGGCTTCTGAATGTTGTTTCGACGACTGTTTGCTTGCCGGAAGGAACATTTGCGGGTGGTGGCGCCTGAATCAACTGCTCAGCGCGCCGCGCCGCGTAAATTTAAAGGCCGGAAGTCAAAGCCCGGAACCACCCCACCAAACCAGTTGATTCTTATGTATTCGCTTCGAAGTTTTCTTACAGGTTACTGTTTCATTGCCGTATGGAGTGCGACTTCATTGTTCGCTTCAGAAACCGCATATGACGCGTTGAAAGTCGCGGCAGGAAAGCTCGGCCGCGATTCTCAAAACCGTGTGCTGGAGGTGGTGGGATCAGGAGGCAAGCCCCAACCTGCAATGTGGCAGATCACGGTTGAGGATGCACCCGGGAGATCCGGTGCGGCGGGAGTGCAGCAGGTGGATGTTCGTGCCGGTTCGGTGATTGCCCAGCGTCGGTTGGCTGTCTCCGGGACACGGCTGAATCTGACCGCAATCCAGATTGATTCGGACGGGGTTTTTTCGGTCGCCAATGCGGAGGCGATTCGCGCAGGGGTATCGTTCGACCGGCTCAATTACCGGCTCAACGCTGACAATCAGGCGGGAATTCCGGTTTGGAGAGTCGAGCTTTTTGACGGGCCGAGTCACCGAGTTGGGTCGCTTAAAATTTCGGCCGACTCCGCTCAGGTGATCGAACTCAGTCCGGAACTGGCCCTCACTGAGGAACAGAAACGGGAACTGCGCTGGTCAAAACCGGGCGAAAAATACAAGTCCGTCCCCGATTTTTTCCATCGCATGGGGAAGCGGGCGGAAAACACTGGATACAAGCTCAAGAACTGGGCGAACGGTTACGGATGGACTGACGAAAGAGATCCGCTTCCGCCCAATCGGAACCCGTAGAGCGGGCTCGGCGCTTGGATCAAATGCTCGACCTCAGCCTGCGAGTGGGCGTGTGAGCTGGTTGATCGTCTTGGTGGTTTTAAATTCTTGCCCTCTATCGGCGGGCAGATAGAGAGGCAGGGGTATGAACACCGCCCCCCGTACTGCTTTCCTCATCGCAGCGCTCTCGCTGCCAGTTTCTGCATTGGATTGGCCCCAGTGGCGGGGGCCGCAGCGGGCGGGGGTCGTGACAGACCTTGCTCACCAGATCAATGGACTTGCTGCTTCGCCAAAGCAACTGTGGGAAGTTGCCGTTGGTCCCGGGCAATCATCGCCGATTGTTGCCGAAGGCCGCGTGGTTTTCATGGATGGGGTGGATGGTAATGAAGTGGTTCACTGCTTGGACAGGGCGACCGGCAAGGAGCTTTGGAGGGTCGTGGTCGGTGCGATGGTAGAGTTCCAAAACTCCTATGGCGAAGGGCCGCGCTGCACACCGCTTATCGATGAGGGGCGGGTCTACGCGCAGTCTTGCGGCGGCGAGTTTAAGTGCCTTTCCTTGAAAGACGGCGCCTTGGTTTGGGGATTCAGTTTTGGTGAAAAATACGGCGCCACTTGGTTTGGAAACAAAAGCCCCGATCCCGGTTCGAAGGAAACAGCCGCGAGGCGCCATGGAAACAATGGTTCCGCCGCAATCGACGGTGATCAAATTTTCGTCCCAGTGGGCAGTCCAACCAAGGGAACGCTGATTGCGTTCGACAAAAAAACTGGAAAAGAGCTCTGGGCTGCGGGATCTGACAACACGGCTTACTCGAGTGTGATGGTCGGCACCCTGGCCGGGGTGCGTCAGGCGGTGCATCTCACCGGTGATGCGTTGATGGGGGTGGATGCGCAAACTGGCAGGGTTCTATGGCGGGAGCCGTTGAAAACGGGTGCAAAACGACATGTCGCAACGCCGATTATTGACGGCGACACCGTGACGGTGACCTCGACAAGCATCGGTCTGATCCGGTTCAGCGTGGTCAAAGAGGGAGGAGAGTTTCAACTCAAGCGAGCTTGGGAAAACATGGAGATGAAAGTCGTGATTGGCTCTCCTACGCAAGTAGGTAAGCAACTGTACAGTCCCGGACCGGGAAGCAAGTGTGACTTGGTTTGCGTGGACACGGCGACCGGTCAGACCAAGTGGAAGGAGTCTGGCTTGGGTGACTATGCAAGCATCACTGCAGTGAACGACGCGCTGCTGGTGTTGGACTCAACGGGTGAACTCCGGTTGGCGCGTGCATCCTCCGAGAAATACGAGGAACTCGGACGCGCGCATTTTATCGGAAAAACCTGGGCGTCCCCCGCGTATTCGGACGGAAAACTTTACCTCAGGGATGCGTCGAAGCTGGTCGCCGTATCGTTGATGCCCTAAGGGTACAGGATGGACTGGACCCGGTGGACGCCCCGCGAGAGGGCTAATCTCTGCTTCATTATCAAGGATGGCAGGGTGTTGTTGATTCGTAAAAAACGCGGCTTGGGCGCGGGGAAAATCAATGCGCCGGGCGGAAAACTGGAGCCCGGTGAAACCGCGATGGAGGCGGCGATCCGCGAAACGCGCGAGGAGGTTGGAGTCACGCCGTTGCATTTGGAGGAGCGTGGGTTTCTACGGTTTCAATTCACCGACGGTTACTCGCTGAGCTGCGCGGTGTTTGTGGCGCGTGATTTTGAGGGGGAGTTGATTGAGACCGACGAGGCCACCCCGCAGTGGTGCGGCATTGATGCTGTGCCTTATCACGAGATGTGGGCGGACGATTTTGAATGGCTGCCCGAAGTTCTCGCAGGGGGCACTTTCACGGGATCGTTCGTATTCGAGGATGAACTGATGCTGGAGAAGGACGTGCGCTTCCACGGGCCTTTCATGCATTCTTCCGCTCCCGCGGCGCGCCGACCTCGGGTCTTGGTGGCCGGGTGCGGGTTTGTGGGGTTGGCGACCGCCCGTCTTCTATGCTCCGCGGGGTGGGACGTCACGGGTTGCACGCATTCGTTGGAATCAGCGCGAGTGCTCGAAGGGGAGGCTTTCCCAGTACTGGCGTGCGATATTTCCGATCACTCGCAGGTTGCTCGTGAGTTGGGGGCGATGCACGGGTTGGATGCCGTGATCCATTGCGCAAGCTCGGGCAAGGGCGGTGCGGACGTTTACAGGCAGGTGTACTTGCGGGGCGCCCAGATTCTTGTCGGCGAATTGGCTCCGCGCCACATGGTTTTCACCAGCAGCACTTCGGTGTATGCGCAGATTGAAGGCGAATGGGTGGATGAATTCAGCGCCACGGAGCCGCCTCGCGAAACTGGCCGAGTCTTATTGGAGACTGAGGCCTGGGTGCTCGGCCATGGCGGCGCGGTCGCCCGTTTGGCTGGGATTTATGGTCCGGCAAGATCCGTTTTACTGCGTAAATTTTTCTCCGGTGAAGCAGTGATCGAAGGGGATGGAAGGCGCTGGTTGAACCAGATTCACAGGGACGATGCCGCCTCGGGAATCGCGCGCATTGTCCAGAGCCGTGTTCCCGGTGTTTACAACGTCTCGGATGATCATCCGGTTTCACAAATGGACCTCTATTCGAGACTGTCGAAGGACTTTTTCATGCAGCTGCCGCCTGCGGGCCCGGTGGACGTCAATCGCAAACGTGGTTGGACGCACAAACGGGTTAACAACGCGAGGCTGCGCTCCCTCGGATGGGCGCCAAAGTACGCCTCTTTCTTCGATGCGGTGGCAGGCGATGCCGATCTTGTCCCAAAATCTCGCGTCTCTGGCGAGATCTCGGAGCAGGAGTGAGCTCTTCTCTCGTTTTTTTTAGCACTCTACGGCTCATGCGTTGCTACGCGATGATGTCACGGAGAATTTGCTCTGTCCTCAGGAGTGGGAGTGAAAAGTGGCCGTCGTCTGGCATGATGGTGAATTTCGCTCCCGGCACAGCCGTTGCCGTTTTCTGTGCGAGTTGCAGCGGAATATTTGCGTCTGCATCGCCGTGCCAGAAGTGGACGGGCACTGTGATTTTTGATAGGTCAAAACCCCAGTCGGCACAGTAAATCAACCCATCGTGGGTCAGGGCCTGAGCATCCCCAAAAAGCGCTTGGCGGCTGCTGAGCATCATGACTCGATGATGGAGTGGATCAGACAGCGCCTCGCGGTCTGCGGCAGGATACAGTTTTGAGAACCAGTTCATCGGCCATTCGTTCAGCGCGCGTCCTGCTGCCCAGCCAGCCGCTCGCAGGCCGAGGGCGAGCGCAAAGGGAATGTTCCGCTGCGACCAAATGGCGAGCCTGTATGCCCACAACAGTCCTTCCTTGCCAAATTCCGCGAGAGCAGGGGCTCCGCAGACGATCATTGCCCCCAAAACGCGCTCCGGTAACGCCCTCGCTGTGACCAGTGCGTACGGCCCGCCTCCGGACACCCCAAGAAGATGGAAGCAATCAAAACCCAGATGCCATGCAAGTTCCTCAATGACGCTGGGCCAGTCGATGAGGCGGCGGTTCGGTTCAAAATCTGACAGCCCGATTCCAGGGCGGTCTGGCGCAATGACCCGGATGCCAAGCTTCAGGGCAGAGCTTTGAAGGATTTCACCCTGCAACCGGGAACTCGGCCAGCCGTGGAAGAAAAAGAGCGGAAGTCCCTCGGGGTCGCCGTATTCGGCGTAGGCTAGATTGCGTCCGGAGTGGAGTTTAAGAATGGCATCAGGCATCGGGTGGCGGGGTTTTGTCTCAGCCTGTCAGGCAGTCTAATCGAGTTTTTTTGGAACGCATGAAATTCCACCTTCCGCCGTTGCAAAAAGCCGTTTTAACTGGGTGGATGAGCGCAAGTTTCTCTCTCAAAACGAACGTCCAACTCGGCGTTGTCCCCACCCACATCAAATTTGTCGGAGGCCTCGTCCCCGATGAACATGGCAAGTTCCCCCGCGACTCGAAGGGCGAACTGCTGATCGTGTCGGAGATGAGAACAGTTTGTGAGTCCTCTGCTGTGCGCCCAAGTTGCGTGCAGATCCCGTTCTTTGCCTCCGCCGACCCCGGCGATGTCAAAGCGTTAGTGTCCGGGCTCAGGGCGCTGCAGCTGGAGGTGCACTTCATTATCATGATCGGGGGTGCGAATCCGATGAATCCAGCGGACGAAGACGCCGTCGTCGGACAATTGGTTACCAGTCTCAAGGCTGCCGTCGAGCACGGCATCCACCACGTTTCCTCCACTTCGATCGAGGAATGGATGAATGCGAAGGAAACAAGGCGCGACGGTGCTCTGTTCGAATCAGCGGTTGCGCAGAATGTGAAGATCCACCTCCGAGTTTACAACGAGGCTGGCCTCGCGGGTTCCTGCGTCGAAAACTGGCACATCGAGTTTTTGAGGCCTGGTGAGTTTAAAACATTCACGGATGTCGAGCGCGGTTGGGCCGTGGTCAAAGCTGCGAACAAGGCTCTTGGAAAGACCTTCTTCAAACTGCTGGTCGACGCGGCGCATTGCGGCGATTCGGGGCTTTTGATCGCTGAGAACGAAGCGCTCGTTTCAAAACTTGGTGCGGCGCATGAACTCGGGATTTTTCATGCATCTGCGAAAACAACTCGCGGCTGTTTATCAACGGACGATGGATGGATCGGTGCGATGCTTGCGGCAGCCGCGCGCACCGGTGAACTGCGGCATGTCTTTGTGGAGGTGTTCCATCATGAGGATCCAGCGCTCGAGCTTTTGCGTAAGATGGATCCGGGTCACGGAATAGACACGCGCGACGGGCGTTCCTACACGGAACTGGTGACAGAGGGCTTGCGGGCCGTCGGCCACAGGCTCAATAACCTCGTTGCCCGCGGCATTCTCAAAGGTTGAGCATTAAAGCGTTGATCAAAGTTTAAGGCAGTCGGCTCGCGCGAATTTTCGCGCGAACCAAAAATCCTGCGGCGCTGCCGCTTTCAGTGTTTCCTGAGGGCGGTGCAGATCGCTCTTCCAGTTCTCATTGGGGGGCTGGTCCCAGTAAATCATTGAACCAGTGAGCCCAGTGGCGCCTCGCCGGAAGTTTGGCTCAGGGCACTGGATTCAAGTCGGTGTTGTAAACCGTCACCTTCCCCAGAGACTCCAAAGATGCGCGGATTTCTTTCGCTTCGCCCACAACAATAATGAGGGCGTTTTCCGGGTGCAGGTGTTGGTTCGCAGTCTTCTGCAGGAGTTCCGGAGTGACGCTCGACATACGTCGCGCATAGTTCCTGTAAAAGTCTGAGGGCAGTC
Organism: Chthoniobacteraceae bacterium; assembly: GCA_044376395.1. Classification (GTDB taxonomy): domain Bacteria; phylum Verrucomicrobiota; class Verrucomicrobiia; order Chthoniobacterales; family Chthoniobacteraceae; genus Chth-196. Next base: position 18,641 of record JBILKY010000001.1, read on the forward strand.
CGTACAAATCGATGTCCTGCACCCGCTGGGCAGTCCGATCGCTTTTTTCCAGGCTCAGCAGATAGTTCCCCACGTTGTATTCGCGCTGCAGAGCAAGTTCCTCTTCCGGCACGGGATCTTTCCTGATGCGCTCGATTTCCTTAAGGATTTCGGTCGCGGCGGGGGCTGTGACTTCGTTGCGTGTTTCTGCGGAGGCCTCAAACGAGCCGCCGTGCTTTTTGAGGTCAAACGCGGAGTAGGCGCCGTAGGTCCACCCGTGGGTTTCGCGTAGGTTTTGAAACAGCCTTCCTGAAAATCCACCCCCGAGAGTGGCATTCAGCACAAGCACCTCGGGCAGGTCCGGTGTGTTGCGGGCAGCGCCAGGGTGCGTCACCACAATATTGCTCTGCACCGAGCCCGCACGGTCGATGATATGGATGGATCGCCCTTCGATCTTCGCAAACTCCGGTGATGGTTGCGGCGGAATCGATGCTTTCACCCAGTTTCCGAACGCTTTCTCAACCAATGGGAGAATTTCCTTCGCCGAAACGTCGCCCACTACAGCGAGCGTTGCGTTGTTTGGATGAAAATGAGTTTTGTGAAATGCAACCAAGTCGTCACGTTGAATCGCGTTGATGGAATCCGGAGTCGCAACATTTCCGTAAGGGTGTGATCCGTAGACAAGCCGCGCGGCAAGTTTCGCGGAGAGAGCCTCGGGTTGCTGTTTTTGGGCCTCCAGCTTTGAGAGCGTCTGCTTGCGTGTCTTCGAGAGCTGTTCCTCCGCGAACACAGGGTTGCGCACTGCGTCGGTGATGAGTTCCAGCAGCTTTTCTGTGTACTTGTTCAGCGAGGACGCCGTGACGGAGATGGAATCCGGCGAGGCCGACGCTTCCACTCGGGAACCGATAAAGTCGGTCTGCGTTGCAAACGCAGCGGCGTCACGGGAAGCGGTTCCTCTGTTGAGTAGCGTGGCGGTGAGTGAGGCTGTCCCGGGCTTTTTCCCGTCAAAGATGCTTCCAGACTTCACCATCAAACGGAAGGTGACGGTGGGCCTTCTGTCATCCTCGATGATGAAGATTCGCAGTCCGTTTGGCAGGGTGACATCTTTGAATTCGGGAAAAGATGCGGCCGGTGCGGGGCCGGGCGCAGGTTTCTGGGAGCGGTCAACGGCGGCGGCGGCGCTGTGTAGAAACGCAGCGCAGAATAGCGCGCTGAGCGAGGCGGCGGTGAAGAGGGGAATGATCTGGCGCATGGGAAGGGAGAAGGGTGTTTGTTTCAAGCTGTCGCGGGTGGCTGCGTTTACTTGGACTCCGGCAGGGGAAAGCGCAGGGTGTGGCGTCCGGTTTCCGTGAGGTAGGTTTTGGCCACGCGTTGGAGGTCTTCGCGCTTCACCTTCAGATAACGTTCAAGTTCGGTGTTCACCAGCGAGGTGTCTCCGTAAAACATGTGGTAATGCGCCATGGCCTCAGCGCGCTCGTGCATGGTTCCGCCGGATTCCGCGTACTGTGCTTCGATCGCGTTGCGCGCTTTTTGAAGCTCGTCCGGAGTGACGCCTTCAGCAGCCACTTTTGCAATCTCACTCTTGAGTACTTGGTCGAGTTCATCGAGCGTGACCCCGGATTGGCCGGTGACTGACAGGGCGAAAACTCCCGCGTTTTCGAGAAGGTAGCAGTATGGAACGGCGCTCATCGCGAGTCCTTTTTTCTCCACCAGCGACTGGTACAGTCGCGATGACCTACCTTTCCCGAGAATCTGCGCAAGCATCTCAAGTGGGTACGCATCCGCATGCGTCTCGGATGGCGCGCGCCAGGCATGCACAATTGCTGGAAGGGGAGTGTTCTTTTTCACCACATCCTTCGACGTTCCCTTGACGTCGAGCTTCCACTCAAACTTTGGCCGGTCGATTTGCTTTCCTTTTGGGATTGATGCGAAGTAATCCGATACGATTCCGCGGGCGTCTGCCTCTTGGAAATCGCCCGCTATGACGAGCGTCGCGTTTTCAGGCCGGTAGTACGTCGTGTGAAAGTCTCGAAATTCTTGGATGTTCGCTTGATCGATGTACTGGAAAGAGCCGATGGGAACCCATTGATAGGGCGTGCCTTGAAATACGAGTCCCGCGAGTTCCTCGAACAGGCTCCCGTACGGTTGGTTGTCGTAGGAGCGGCGTCGCTCTTCCTTGACGACGGAGCGTTGCGTCTCAACACCCGTCTCGTCAATTCGGGCATGCAGCAACCGCTCGGACTCAATCCAGAGTGCCAGCTTCAACTGATGGGCGGGCAGGTTGAAATAGTAGTCCGTCTGGTCGAATGAAGTGGATGCGTTCAGGTTTCCTCCGGCGCCTGAGATGTATTTGTCGATGGTGCTACGGGGAATGTGCTCCGAGCCCTCGAACATCAGGTGCTCAAAGAAATGCGCAAATCCCGTGCGATCCGGGCGCTCGTTTTTGCTGCCCACTTTGTAAAGCATGTAGGTAGAGATGACCGGAGCGGAGTGGTTTTGGTGCAGAATCACGTGCAGCCCGTTTTCAAGGTCATATTCTTTGTAGAGAAGCGGCTTGCGGACGCTGCGTGCCTCATCCGCTGGCCTCGATTCAGTCGGGGCTGGAGATTTCTTTTTCGGGCGATCCGCTGCGTTGGCGTCCGCAAGTCCAGCGTTCAAAATCGATGCAGCGCAGATCAGGGGGAGGGCTTTCATGAGAATACTGGTTTCACGATGTCAGGCGACTAGATCCGCCTTGTTTCAGTGGTTGGGGTTGGGTTAGACAATCTGTCGGGAAGCGAGGGCAGGCGCGGAAAATTGGTTCCGTAGCTCCAATCCTAACGCATCTTGGCCCAGCAACCATCTGGTTTTATCGAACAGGCGGCAAATGTTTTTACTTAGGGCACGGCGATTGCGAATGATTTCCGGCGTCCAAGTTTCCTCCGGGATGCTTGGATGGCTCTTTGCTTTCATTGTGTGCACCTTTTGGATGGGTTGTGGGGTGACGCGGGCGGAGGCGGTTCCCGGGAGTTTAAAGCGCTTCGTGTTTGAGAAGGCCGAGATGGGGGTTCCCTTTCGGGTTACCCTTTACGCACATGGAAGCAGCGAAGCACAGCGTGCAGCACAGGAGGCGTTTGCACGGGTCAGCCAGTTGAATGCGGTTTTCAGTGACTATGACAGCGACTCCGAGTTAAGTTTGCTCTCCGAATCGAGTGGCAAGGGAAGACCAGTGCAGGTCGGTGCGGATTTGTGGAGGGTATTGGAACGTGCGCTGTACTTCTCCAAAAAATCCGACGGCGCGTTTGATATGTCCGTGGGCCCGTTGGTGAATTTGTGGCGGACGGCGCGAAGGAAGCGAACGCTCCCGGACCCGGATAAAATTCGGGAGGCGCTTGGGAGGACCGGTTATTCTTCAATCCGGCTCGATGAAGCGTCGCAGTCGGTGGAGTTGTTGAAATCGAGAATGCGACTGGACGCAGGGGGCATCGCAAAGGGCTACGCGATCCAGGAGGCGCTGAAAGTCCTGGTTAATCTTGGACACAAAGCCTGCATGGTTGAGGGCGGTGGTGATCTGGCGGTCGGTGACGCGCCCCCAGGCACAGGGGGTTGGCGGGTGAGCATCACCGCTTTGGATCATCAGAATGCTCCTGCACCGCAGGTGTTGGAGCTCACTCACCGAGCTCTGTCCACCAGTGGAGATTTGTATCAGCGGTTAGAAATCGATGGCGTCCGGTATTCTCACATCGTGGATCCCAGAACGGGCGTCGGTTTGATGGACCATAGTTTGGTTTCTGTACTTGGGCCGAATGCGATGGATACAGATGCCCTCTCCAAAGTGATCGCGGTCTTGGGCCCCGAGCGAGGCATTCCGATTGCGGAACAGATGGAGGGTGTTTCGGTATATGTGATCCGCGCGCCTGAAGGGCGTCTCGAAGAGTGGCGCAGCGCAAACTGGACGCACTGATCTTTTCCGACGTGCTTGTCTGGCGCCGCCAACTGGGCCAGTCTTTGGAGGCGCGCCCAGTCATGCGAAGATGCGGGAAGGTATGACACGCACAGCCTTGATTGTCCTAAAAAAGGCGGGCATCCTCGCCAAATGTCGTCGGACGTATCAACTTCTTTCTCGCGTAAAAATCCATTTCCTGCAGTTCACACCGTCAACCGTTTGTTAAGTGGTGCCGGCTCGGAGAAAGAAACGCGTCATCACGAACTCTCTCTTCTGTCTTCCGGTCTGGTTTATGAGGTGGGGGATTCGCTCGGAGTTTTTCCAAGCAACGATCCTGGGCTGGTCGAAGAAATTCTCGGGCTGCTTGGAGCATCGGGAGGCGAGGCTTTTACCGGATCGGATGGCGTTGCAAAGTCCGTGCGAGATGTCTTGCTAAAGGACTTGATCATCACGACGCCCTCCAAGGAATTCCTTGCGATGCTTGTGGCGCGCGCCGGCAGTGCTTTGGGCGAACTGGCTGCAATGACCTCCGATCCGGCTCGGAAGAAGGAGTTGGATGCGTATTTATGGGGGAGGGAGGTCATAGATTTTCTGAGCGATCACCGGGCTCTTGGCTTTAGTATAGAGGAAGTGGTCAAGTCGCTGCGCAAGCTTCAGCCCCGACTGTACTCGATCGCTTCGAGTCAGAAGGCTGTTGGTGAATCGGTTCATCTCACGATCGCCACCGTCCGCTACGAAAGCGCTGGACGTGCACGCAAAGGAGTCGCTTCGACATTTCTCGCCGACCGTGCGCCTGAGTCGACGCCCGTTCCTGTCTTTGTTCATACCGCGAAGCATTTTCGTCTTCCAGAGGATCCCTCGACGCCAGTGATCATGGTGGGGCCCGGTACGGGTGTCGCGCCGTTCAGGGCGTTTTTACAAGAGCGGCAGGCCATCGGCGCGACGGGTAAAAACTGGCTTTTCTTTGGAGAACAGCGGAGGGCTACCGACTTCCTTTACGAGTCTGAACTGGATTCGATGCGGCAGTCTGGTTCGTTGACCCGCTTCGATGTCGCGTTTTCCCGTGATCAGTCAGAGAAGGTGTACGTGCAACACCGCATGCGCGAGGCTTCAAAGGAATTGTTTGCCTGGATGGAGGAGGGTGCGCATTTCTTCGTCTGCGGTGATGGAGCGCGCATGGCGAAGGATGTCGATGCCGAATTACATGCGATTGTTTCGAGGGAGCGCGGTTGTTCCCCAGAACAGGCGGCGGAGTACGTGGAGGCTCTCAAGAAATCTAAGCGTTACAAAAAGGACGTATATTAGTGGGCGTTATCCGCGAATGTTGTTGGATCCGTTGATCACGCGCGCAGCTCCCTCGGGCGGGCGACAACGAATCTTTCCGGAATCCATTTCAGGGGTTCATTTCATGAGTCCCTCAGGTGCGGAGTAAATCAGGCTCAGGCCAACCCCATCGGTGTTTGCAAGGCAGCCTGCGCCTTTCAGCGAGAGTGAAACTCCTCTGAAATCACGATCAACCGCACCAGATCCGAGAGCCCGGCGCCGTTGCGTTTGCTCTCTGTAAATAATCGGTCCAGCGTTTCGGCGTCGGCGAAGCTCACCTTTCGGCCCAGTCCGTAAGCGTAGAGGTTTTCCAGCAATCCCCGCAAAAAATCGTCTCCGCGCGCTGCGAGCAGTTCCTTGAGCTGGAGGAAGCCGTCGAATTGCGGCCCGTCGTGGAAGGCGCCCGAGGCATCGATGGGAAAGGTTTTTTCAACCACCTTGCCATGTGGTCCGTCCTTGACCACCCATCCCAGCTTGTAGTGCGGTTCCTCGGTGCGCCAGCGGCCGGCAGCATCGAAGTTCTCGAACCCGAATCCGATCGGGTCGATCTTGCGGTGGCATTGTGCGCATTGGGGTTCCTCCTGGTGCGCGTTGATCCGCTCCCGGACCGGCATCGCCTTTTTTTCCAGACGCGAAAGTTGTGGGACGTTCGGTGGTGCGGGCGGGGGAGGCGAGTGCAGTAGCTTTCTGAGCACCCATGCGCCCCGCTCCACGGGACTCGTGCGTTCTCCATTACTACCCATCGCCAAAACCGCCGCCATTCCGGGCAGGCCTCCACGTGGAGAGTTTTCCGGCAGGGCGACCTTTTGAAAATGCTCCCCCTTCGACGGCGGCAGCCCGTAATAGTCCGCGAGCAACGGATTCACGACCACAAAATCGCTTTTAAGCAGCAAGCGTGCGTCCAGTTTTTCACGGAGCAAATGCAAGAAGGTGTGATGCACCTCACCGCGTGCAGCTGCACGCGTGCTTTCGTCAAACTCTGGAAACAGCTGGTGGTTGAACCGGAAGAAATCGAGCCGCTCTAGATCCAGCCACTGGTGCGTGAACCCCGAGGCGAAGGCGAAAGCCCGCGGATCGGCCAGCATCCGTTTGAGCTGTCCCGCCAAGGCCGCCGGATCCCGCAAGCGCCCGGCCTTCGCCGCTTCAAGCAGGGTGTCGTCCGGCGCGCTGCTCCAAACGAAATACGAAAGCCGGGAAGCCACCTCCAAATCTGTGAGCACGCGACGCGCTACGTCTGTTTTCGGGGGCTCATTGAGGTAAAGAAACCCCGGGGAAGCAAGCACCACCGCCATGGGCTCCGCCAAGGCCTGCACCCAAGATTTTCCAGCCCGCATTTCCAGCGCGTGCAAATCCATCAGGCGGTCCACAAACACCGGCTCAGGCTCAACTCCCCGGAACGTGCGGACCGTGAAATGGTGGAGCGTTTTCCTGAGCGTTTCTGGGTGCGCGTCTTCGGGTGGTTTTTCCACGCCAAAAAGCCGTCGCCAGCGCTCGGGATCCGCGGGCTCGGGGAGCGGCCCTTCCCACTCGAACCAGTCCACCCACAAAGCAGGATCCAATCCCACGCCGTTGGTCGCTTTTGCGAGCGACTGGCGGAAAGTCTCCGAGGCACGGTCCGCGTGACGTTTCTCCCGGAATGTGAAGGTGCGGTTGCCGCTCGGCGCGATCTCCACGGGAATTTCGAGCAGTTGCGGCCGCTGGATGGAGCCCGTGATTTGGAGGAGGCGTAGCACCTCGAAGTTCTCCGCATCCGGCGCAACGCCCATTTCCATAAAGCGCCGGGCGAAGGGAGCTTTTTCGGAGGCGCCAACCATCAACCGCAACACATACCGGCCCGGGGGCGCGTCCGCTGGGATGCTCACTTTTTCGCTGTCGTGCAAATTCGAGCTCGAAAACATCAACCACGCCCCTTCGTCCCCTTTGGGCAGGGCTAAGTACTGCCCGAGATACGGCCCCATCTCCGAGTAGGTGCGTATCCGGAACTTCGCCTCGTGTTCGTCTGGAAAGCCGAAATCCTTTGCCCTTTCGGGCTTCGCACCCGCAGCCTCCCACTCCTTCGCCTTCCGGTAGCCGCCCAGAAAATAGCCGTTCAGAAGACCCGCAATCTGCCGGCGCGCTGCAATCTCCGGCTCGGTGCGCACCGATTTTTTTTCCGGCCCGGGCCGTGCTGAGCGATCCCACGCTGCCAGCGCCCGCTCTGCGGCCTGCCTGCCGATTGCGTGATATTGTTCAAACTGGTCGCTCGACACAAACAGCGCAGCGCCGAAGGTGTCGAACTCCCCCTCAGCGTTCCCGATAGCCAGACTGTCGTCGGGCAGTGCGCGCACGTCGGCCTCCACGCCCAGCAGATCCCGCAGGGTATGCCCCAGTTCCCTTCGATTGACACGGCGCAGAACAGTCGCGCGGCCCGCATCCCCGATCGACTTTCGCGCCGCCACAAGCGTTTCGGAGAGCGCTTCCAGAAAACGCGTCTTTGCACCGCGCTCCGGCTGCTTGGAATCTTCCGGAGGCATCTCTCCCGAATTGATTTGGTTGAGAATCTTCTGCCAGCGGTCGGCGTTTTCCACCGAATCGAGCACGAACGAAACATTGTCCAAACGGAGTTTGCCTTTTTGTTTTTCCACGCCGTGACACTCCACGCAGTACGACTGGAAAAACTCCCGGTGTTTTTCGTCGAGGTGCGCCTTGGGAGCTTCCTTTGGCGTCTCAGCCGCTTGCAGAGGCCCGCGCATCCCATGCATTCCGCAAAAGCAGAGCAGGGAAATCCAGAGCATCAGTGATTGAATTCGATTCATCCTTTTTGAAAAAGTGTTTTTGAAGCGCAGGCCGCCGTTCTCAGGCGTGAAAGCGAGTTTTGATGCTTCGCAATCCCGCGCAACCTTTCAAATCGGCGCGCGAGGGCCTGGTGAAACCAGTTATGCGCGCAGTTCCCGGACCGGCCCCGTGCTGTCGCCGTGGCGTTCCGCGTCGATTCCGATGCCCTGCAGCAGCGTGAGCCACACATTTGCGAGGGGAGTGTCCTTTGGCAGCACCACATGCTGCCCGAGTTTGATGGATGCTCCGCCGCCGCTAAGCAGCGTCGGGCAGTTGTCCAAGAAATGGATCGAGCGGATGTTGCTCCCGTACACCACGCAGGTGTGATCAAAAAGACGGCTCCCATCGGACTCCTGAACGGATTTCAACTTGTCCAGCAACCCGGAAAGCAACTGGCTTTGCATGGCATCCCGTTTTTTCGAAGCTTCCATGCGATCGCCTGGCAGGTAATGACTCATGTCGTGCGGGGCGATTTTGAGATCCAAACTCTGCAGCAAGGTGCCCACGGGCTGCCGGTAAGTGATGACCCGCGTGCTGTCGGTCTGCAGCGCCGCGACAATCAAGTCGTACATGACACGGATCTCCTCCTTGCCCGCGAGCCCCGGCTTTGGCTCGGCGACGGTTGGTTTCACCTTGGGAACCGTCAGCCACTGCTCGTCTTTTGCGAGGCGCAATTCGATGTCTCGGATGCTCTGGAAATACTCCTCGAGCTTGTCCGTGTCCGCCTTGGAAAGGCCCTGCTGCATCCGCTTCGCATCGGTTCGTGCGGCATCGAGCACGCTGCGGCGCTGGCTGAGCATCGCCTGCCGCTCGCTGAGCGGGGTTTTCTCATCCGAAAAAAGCCTGTGAAAGGTTGCGACTGGATTCTCGAGTCCTGCCATCGGTTTGCCCCGTGCGTCCCATGCCAGTGAAAGGCCGGGGCCGTGACCGGAGTTGGCAACATCTGGCGAGTTGAGTTGCACGGAGGCGAAGCGCGTTTCCTTGCCAAGATGCGCCGCAGCCACCTGATCGGCGCTGATGCTGTTGTGGAAACTCTGCCCGGGCTCGGCGTAACGATTCGCGCCCGTGAGCCAGAAGGTGCTGCCCCAGTGCGCTTCGTTCGTGAATTTGTTTGAGCATCCCTGCACCACGGTGAGATCCGACTGATGCTTCGCGAGGGGACGCAGCCCTTCGGAAAGCTCCCAATCGGCCCCGGTTCTCTTCGGATCCGGAAACCATGTTTCGTTGGTGACTCCCCAGCCAAAGCCTAGGAAAACCACCCTTTTGGGAGGGGCGACTGGTTTGGCGGAGGCGAAAGCGCGAAACCCAAGCGATTCGAGGAAGGGCAGTGCGATCAATGCGCCGGAGCCTCGGAGGAATTGGCGGCGTGGAAGAGGAGACATCAGGAGTGGTTGTTGACGGAGTTGGCGACTCGATTTGGGCGAGGGGACAAAGAGTGTTCTTCTCTAAAGAGGGAGTGAGATCACAAATGATAGATGACATGAGGTTGTCGAGCGGCGCGAGATCCCGCGATCTTAAAAGTAAAGCAGTAATCAGTCATTAAAACACACAAACCCTAGCGGAAACTTCCAGCTCAAGCTTGACCAACCTCATAGCAGGAAATCGCTTTTCGCTCCGTTTCTGCAACTCGCGCGCGCGGTATCGTCGCGGGGCGCGCTAAATCTGAGTCATCTGCTGATGACTGCCCGGTCCATCCTGAGCCAGTGAAAAGGTACCCACTGAAAACAGCGAGGAACCTGAATGGCTCTTCGCTACTTTCAGTGGGCAGAGCTTCCTGGAAGCGATACTGGACACTTTGGAAGACGTCATTGTACCACCCCGCCGGCGCTCCTAACTCAAACCGGTGGGTCGACGCTTAGAAAACCATCCGCAGATTTCTCAGATTTCGCAGAGGAGTGAAAACCATAAAAATATCTGCGGAAATCTGAGCCATCTGTGGATGACTGCCCTGAAACCCTGGGCTTTTCCTCGGCGCTAGGCGAGCCCCTCCAGCGGTCCTGTGGCGGTGCTGAAGCGCTCGATCGCGACGCCGCCCTTTTGCAGCATGGAGGTGTAGAGGTTGCAGAGGGGCTGCTGGTCTCGCCCCATGAGGGGGATTTTTTTCTCGGGGTTGACCTTTTTGCCGTCGTTTTCAGCGAGTTCCTGTTTGACCACCTCGAGGTAGGGCCGGTTGAAGGCCAGGTGCTGGCCGTGGTGGAAACCGCCGCCCGCGAGAATGACAGGCAGGTTGTAGGTCCAGTGGGTGTTCCCATCGCGCAGGTTGCTGGTCATCATAACCATGGTGGAGTCGAGCAGCGTGGAACCGCCCTCCTTGGTCTCCTTCAACTTGGCCAGTAGACCCGCAAAACTCTGGATGAGTTCGACTTCGACCTGCCGGCAGGCGGCGAGCTTTTTCGGTTCTTTCCCGTGGTGGGAAAGGTCGTGGTGCATGCCGAAGGTCATGACGCTCGCTGTCCGTGTGGAGTCGATCACCAGCGCGAGGTGGATCATGTCGATCATGAGCTGGAACCTGGCTTTTTGCTCCTTCACGTCGCCGATGTCCTTGGGCTCGCCGCCGATGGCCGCGGGCTTGGGGCGTTTCACCCATTCGCGGGCCATCTGGAGTTGGCGTTCCACGTCACGCACGGACTCGAAGTATTCCTCCACGCGCTGGCGGTCGGCGCTGCTGATTTGACTGTTCAGGCGCCCGGCGCGCTCGCTCACAAAATCAAGCATGCTGCGGCCTTCGTCGATGCGGCGTATTTCGGCGTCCATCTCTGCGGGAGTGCCCGCGAGAAAGAGCTTCTTAAACACCGCCGAGGGCCGGTCCATGGCAGGAATGGAGACGCCATTGGCGGTGACTGAGAGCGAGCCGCCCTGCGTGGTCAGGGCGAGGCTCTCGTAGCGCGTCGCGCCGCGAAATGTGGCGGCAAAGGCCTGGTCCACCGAGATGGTGTTCTTAAGGTTATGCGAGTAGTCAGGATAGGGTGCTCCGGTGAGCAGGACGGCTTCCGCCTTGTGTCCGCCGCCTCCGGTGTTCGGATGGCTCAGTCCGGTGATGATGGTGAAGTCCTCTCGAAAGGCCGAGAGATGAGTGAGGTGCGAGGGCAGCGCGTAATCGTGACCGGCAGTCGTCGGCACAAAGGCCGCGGGATCGAATCCAAAGGGGACCCCGATGCAAATCATGCGGCGAGGTGCGGCGGCGGGCGCGGCTGCAGGAAGCATGGACTCCAGCAGGGGCAATCCGAGGGCGATGCCGGTGTTTCTGAGAAAGAGGCGGCGTGAGATCGGCTTCATATGATGATTACTTTTGGGTGAAGAGTTCGCTCTGTACGACTTCGTGAATCAGCGTGCGCACACCAAAGCCGGACGCCTTGGATTTTCTCAAGATGCTGTCGACGACGAGTTCGTCTCCGGCTTCGGTGCCGGCGCCGGTGGCAAAGGTGGCAAGCTGGTGGACGAGGCTGCGGGCGAGCAGTTCGGGCCGGGCGGCAAGCGCGTGTTTGTAGGCGCGGATGTCCGCGATTTCGATCCCTCCGGGAAGCTGGCTGCGGGAGTCGACCGCGGCTCCTTTGAGGTATTTGACCTCGCCGTAGCCTGCGCCGATAAAGGCTTTCACCCCCTTGAGCTTCTCCCCCGTTTCAGTGGTGCGGTAGTAGTCGCGGAAGCGGCCGATGGGGTCGAACGCCTCGAGCACGAACCCGGGTGGATCAATCTTCTGGTGGCAGCCGGCGCACGTCTTCACAGACTGGTGCTTGGCCAGTTGCTCTCGGATCGTGGTCGCGCCGCGTGTGTCGGGCTCGACCGATCCGGCATTTGGCGGCGGAGGCGGCGCGGGCGTTCCCGCGATGCGTTCGAGCAGCCACGCCCCGCGCCGTACCGGTGAGGTGTTCGAGCCATTGGCGGTGACCTTCAAAATGCTCGCCTGCGTGAGCAGGCCGCCGCGCACACTGTCCTCGGGCAATGCGTTTCGCCGCAGGGCGGCCCCCTGCACCGGAGGCAGGTCGTAGTGTTCGGCGAGCCTCTGATTGAGAAACGCGTGAGGTGCCGAAACGAGCGTCGAGACGCCGAGGTCCCTTCCCACCAGATCGCGGAAAAAGGCGCGGGTTTCTCCCGTGAGGGAGTCATGCAGAAACACGTCCTGCCTGCCATCGTTAATGCTCTCGAAATACTCCGGGAAGAGGTCGCGGTCCGGCGTCGTGGCGTCGATCTCGCGCAGGTTGAGCCATTGCCCGAGAAAATCTCTCACGAAACCCTCAAACCGTGGCGAGTCCATCAGGCGGGCAGCCTCTTTGCGCAGCACATCGGGTTTGGTCAAAACCCCCTGGTCCGCCAGTTTGCGGAGTCCCTCGTCCGGAGCCGTGCGCCACAAAAAGTACGAGAGTCGTGCGGCCAGTGCGTGGTTGTTCAACTGCAGCGTGGGTTCCACCAAAAAGAGAAAATCCGGCGAGCACAGAGCCGCACGGTGCGCGGCATTGAGGGCGACTTCGAAGCATTCGCCCTTGGCCAGGCGGTCGCGTGCCATGGCGTGGTAAAGCTCGACCTCCTCGGCCTTCACCGGTCGGCGGAAAGCGCGGCTCAGAAACCGCTCAAGCATCTCGCGAACCGCCGTCTCCGTGTTGTGCTCCGGTAGCCGGATGGTGACGGTGTCCTTGAGCTGCCGATAGCCCCGCATTGGACGCAGGATTGAATCCGGCACTCTCGTTGTTTTCGCGATCTCAGCGGCGGGTGCCAGTTCTGCCTGCTCGCCGTACAGCAGCTGGTGTCCCGGTGGCGGCCAGCTTTCCAGCAGCGGGCCGGTGATCTCCACCGGCTTTAGGACAATCGCCGGCCCCACCGTGGGGATGGGCGGATGCGGATTTTTGAGATGATGCCAGCCCTCTGGAATGTTCTCCCGCTTGTCGGGCAAATAGATGCTGTAGCCTGCATCCGTCCGCACTTTGGCCATGCGATAGGGTGCGATGATCAGCGTCTCGCCGCGCTCGAAAGAACGGGTGAGCTCGACCACGTTCTCTTCCCGATGCCGCGCGTCGAAGTGCCCGAGCAATTCTTTCCGCTTTCCGCCCGCAGCGAGCCAGACGCTGAAAATGAGATCCTCGCCCCCAGTCGTGTCGCGTGCCTCACTTGTGATGCGGATGTGGTACCTGCCGGGAGTGTCCAGCGTCATTGCCTCAAACTGCCGAAGGGCAACGGGCACCTCGATGTGTGTATCGAAGAAGAAGTGCAGATCCTCCCCGTGCAGGTTGCATTGAAGCTTGTTGTAAATGTAGTCAGACCAAGGTTTTTCCGCCTCGTGGTTGAACGCAATCCGGTGCGTTTTTGTCTCCGGTCTCGCTTGACGGACACTGGCCGCTTCCAGCGCCCGATCAGCCGCCGCCATGTACTGCTGGATATGAACCGGTGAAATGCTCAGCGCGCCGGTTTGGTTGCTGAAGCCATCGCGCAGGTCGTCCTCGGGCAGCAGATCCCGCAGCGGCACCTCGATGCCGAGCAGATCGCGGACGGTGTTCTCGTATTCCAGACGGTTGAGACGGCGCACGCGTACCCGGCCAGCCTCGCCGTTTTTGGCGAGTGCCTCCTCGTGAAGCGCTGTCTTCAGAGCCCCGAGCGCCTCGAGAATCTTCGCCTCCGGCAGGCCGGCCCTTTTTTTTGGCGGAGGCATCTCGCCGCTCTGCACCCGCGCCAGCACCCGGCTCCAGTCCTTGTAGCTCGCCGGCTCACGCAGGTTTTTAACCAGCAAATCCGCCCGAAAATCCCCCTCCGTGGTGGTGTCGTCGTGGCATTCCACGCAATGCTTTTCGAGAAAGAAGAGCGGCAGCTGGCCAGAGCCAGGCGCTGGGCTTTTGGATGGTTCGGCTCGTAGCAGGGTTCCTGTCAGCAGGAGAAGGGCAAAACTGAGGGGCCAAAACGGAACGTTCATGAACGGAGGACGCTTGGTTCAGCCGCAGCGCCGTGAAGCGGTTGCAGCTTAAAGCGGGCAGGGCTTGCTACCGCCGTCGAAGGCGGGTACGCGGCAAAGGGTGCGGGCGCAACGGTACGCAGCAGCGCGGCAGTCCCGCCGCGGAGCACGGCGTTTGGCACGGGCATCTTGGGTCGTGGAAGCATTTGGGGGTTTGCTTTTGAGGGTTCGGAACATGGGGCGGATTCCCTGAGCTTGACCGTGTTTCGAGCGAAAACTTAGCAACCATTGATAGATGACATGAGGTTGTCGAGCGGCGCGAAATCGCTTTTCGCTCCGTTTCTGCAACTCTCGCGCGCGGTATCGTCGCGGGGCGCGCTAAAGCTCGCCGCTCGGTTACCCGCCAAAGCGGGATCGGTTAAATTTTCGCCCAAGCCTGCGACCGTGACCTCGATGCACTTCAGCGAGTGGCCTGCGCCGCCGGCTGTGCCGCAGAAACGGAGCGAAAAGCGACTTCGTTGTTGCGACTTCTGCGACGGCGTGCGCATCCACAGCCAATGCCGCCAGATCACCAGTACCTCCGGTCGCGTCGGCGAGTTCTTCACTGGAGCGGAAGGCTCATGCTACGGCGCCGGTAAGGTCTTCGCGAAGGCGGGTAAGCGGGAGAGAGGAATTGACTGTCCCCTTGGACTCCCACGATTTCTCCTGGACGCGGGAGCGGTGAGGAAGTTCACCCGGCTGCACGAAGTCGCGTTTGCGTGAGTTCAAACATTTCTTCGCGCGCCTGTGATGCCTATGGAACGCCGATCTCCACAAGGCTTTCTCCCGATTCCAAGAGATCGATTGCTGAATCCAAATGCTTTCCCAGTAATTGCTGAAGGGCTGCTTCGCTTGTGTTTCCGCAAGTCAACCACAGGACTTTAGGAGGGCTCCCGTACCTTTCCAATAAGTGCAAAAAATCGGCGTCTTTTGTGAGAATCACGGTACCTGATTTTCTGGCAGCTTCGAAGATCCCGTAATCCTCGGCATCCCGCAGCCCCAAATCCCTGAGTGCTTTGGACTCGAAAGAAAACTGATCCGAAATCCAGCCGGCCGTTCGGGGAGAGAGTTGGGCGTCTACCCAGATAGTCATGCCGCGATAGAGGGATGGTCGATTCTCCTCCGAGCGTAGGCGAGACAGGCCTTGATATCATCAACCTGTAGGTCAGGCATTTCTTGAACAATTTGGTCCATGCTCAGCCCCGCAGCGAGCAAATCGAGCACATCGCTAACCCTAATTCGCATTCCCCGCACGCATGGGCGTCCGCCGCATTGCTTCGAGTTAAATGTGATACGTTCAAGCAGCGATTCCATTTAGCGAAAATACACCAGCCATCGGGTGAAAACAAGCGGCCAAGGAGATTGTTGCCCCTGTTTGCCTCGGTGGAACGGATGTCAGGGCTGTCTTCGGCGGGCTGCCGGCCGGTATTCAGTAGTGCCCTTGCTCATTTTGACTGTTCCGACAAGTGATGTGATTATGCATCACTGGTCTTTTGCCATGCACGGACCCAGCGGAATCCTGAGCACCCTAGAGTTCAGAGAAACCCAGTTCGTTCTGGGGACGGAGCTGGCCGCCGATGTGTGGACCATTGCGGGCGAGGGCGTCGCGGCGAGGCACGCAATGGTGCGCGTCGCTGCAGGCCGCATCCAGGTCGAGGACCTCGCGGGCGGGACACTGTTGAATGGCCATCCGCAACTCGCGCGCGCGGTATCGTCGCGGGGCGCGCTAAAGTGCTTACTATCTGACTCGGATGTCGCGCGGAGGATGACTGGCAGACAACAGTGCTGTGGTAGGTTTTCCGATTGAATATGGACTGCGTCTATATAGCGTATTGCGCATGCACCATTGCTCGATCACCCTCCACGGGTGCGGTGGCGGGAGGCAGTGGCGGAGTACCACGCCGCGTTGCGCATTGGGGACAATCAAGCAGTGAAGGAAAACTTGGCATTGACCGAGCGATTGATTTCCCAGGAGAGCAGCGAGGGCGCGGCGAAGGCGAAAAGCGAGTTGTTCGAGGCGCTCAACGCGCAGGGCAGGCGGTACGAGGCGATGTCGTTTGGGAGGGGGATGGAGGATTTTTGGAACGACCGGAGGAGAGACTTGGATGCAATACCCGAGCTGGTAACGCGATTGGAAGCAAAGCTGCTACCGGTTCCAGGGACGAATATTTTGCTCAGCAAAACTGAGTTTACGGTGGGAGAATGGAGGCTTTATCTGCGCGCAGAGGGATTGCCCGACTGGACGCAGCCCGTCAATAGCTTTAAGCAGGACGACGAGCACCCTGTGGGGCTTGTCAGTTGGAACCGGGTGAAAGAGTTTTGCGAGTGGTTGAGTGGAAAAACAGGGAAAGAGTGGCGTTTGCCAACAAATGCGGAGTGGGAGGCGGCTGTGGGCGCAACAAAGTATCCATGGGGAGATGATTATCCGCCGCAGTGGGATGATGGGAATTACGCGATTGGAAGTAATGGGAAGCGCGATCCAAATAGAGTGGGAGTGGATGGGGTATTTGGAACGGCGCCTGTTGCATCGTTTAAAGCGAACACGCTGGGGTTTTACGATCTTGGAGGAAATATGTCCGAATGGATGTGGGACGGGCTGGGTGACAAGACTGGCAGACGGCCGGTCCCGGGCGGGGGCTGGACCTACTACGCGGAGAACTGCGCGGTTGCCTTCCGCTACTACGACTCCCCGGAGGTGTCTTTTTAAGTACCTCCGAACTGCGAACCCGGCTTCAGCAGTCGGCTTCATGAAATCCGTTTTCGTCCTATCGAATGCAGCGGATGACCTAGAGCTTGGAAAAGCCTTCTATGAGTCTCAGGGAATCGAATCGGGGACTACTTTGTAGACTCGCTCCTTTCGGATATTGAACGCCTACGGTTGTTTCATGGCATTCACAAAATGGATTTTGGATTTTACAGAATGCTGTCCCATCGGTTCCCTATCGGAATTTATTACGATTTAACCGAAACAGTGGTAGAGGTGTATGCTGTATCGGATCTGCGCAAAGATCCCTTCTGGATTCGCGCTGAGCTCTTGTCCCGCTAACCTCCGAAGAAACACGGCTTCGGAAACTATTGAGTCAGCGATCCCGCTGTCGCGAACAGCAGGGTGATACCCGCCTTCTGTTCGATGTTGTCTAGGCATGGCGGGGGCGCGCCGTCAGCGTGAAAGGCCGAGCCAAAGTATCCAAACGGCGTGGTGATCGGGCGGTTAGAACCCCTGTTCGGGATTTCCCCCGAATGTCGCGTGTCTGAAGTCGCGTGTCTGCAGATGAGGCTCAATGGGCGGGTGGCGATCGGAGTGTGATCCTGCAACGCAGGTCCTCAGAATGCTTATGGTTCCTGGAAACTCCGAGTTCACGCAACCAAATGCCGGTTTTTGGGCGGCTGGGGCAACCCCGTTTTCTTGCATCTTTCAGGCACCGGCTTCATTCCATTCACTTGAACGGAACCGCATCGGCTGTAAAAAAAATGCCGGTCTCGTTTTTGGTTTCGATTCTAAGCAGACCGGCCTTGGACACGTTTGGGATCTTGATGCGGCCTTTGCCGGGACGGACTTCACCCAGATCAAATTTCTTTTCCCAGCGGTCCGCGAAGCTCAAGGCGTCTGTTTGCCCGTAGTACGCGCTCAGATGCGCCGGCTTTTTGCTGACGCTTTCTAGCTCGATATCAATGATCAAAGAGCCTGTCTGGATTGCCGCGCCAACCACCCTGAGGGACGTTGGAGTTTCGTCTAGAACCTTGACCTTCTCAGGGCTCAGATATGCCGGTAGGGAACTGAATTTTGGGATCTGCACGTCGACGCCCTTCGGATACCGGAAATGGACTAGCCCTCCGATGGACATCCTGAACCAGTTGTCTGCGGAACTGCGCCACAGGCAGTTGGTCTGGTCCCGCGCCGCATCCGCCTTGGCGCCGATCATGGTGTCCAGTTGGTGCCAGATGCCTTTGGCGTCGCGGCACCAGCCGCGGAAGTCCGCCGTGCGCGGGATGTGTCCCGAACGCTCAATATGTGGGGGGCCGGGCACTTCTACAAAGCATCCCGGCAGCAGATTCTGGGCGCTCTTTTGCGCCGACCATTTTCGTCCGGATGCAAAAAGGCACCAACGCGCGAGCGTCTGGTCGTAGTAGTAACCCGTGTAGGTGTCATACGGTTTGCCCGGGTCAAGCCGCAGCGCGAGTGCTCCACTGGCTACTTTGAGGCCTTCGTACGGATTCCAGCCCCTGAGTTTCACCCCGGTTCCCTCATGGTTAAACCCGCCGAAACTTGCCTGTGGACTTCCAACTGACAAAAGGTGCGACAACTCAGAAAGCGGCGGTTCCGCTTTTCCCGCCTCAAACGACCACATTGAAAAATTAATCCCGCCAGACGAACCGTCAGCATGAAAGGTCGAGCCAAAGTATCCAAACGGCGTGGTGATCGGGCTGTAAAAGTCCTTTTCGATCTGATGCGGTCGGACCTCCATGATCCAAAGCCTGCTTTGTTCCTTGCCGAGATTGGAGGCGGTGAACGAGCTGTGGATGGCGGCAGGTCGCCAGCGCGCGCGCAGCAGTTTCGCATCCTTCAAGGCTGGTCCCTCCAGCTCCACTCCTTCAATGGTCCCTGAGAAAGTCTTCGCGCTCATGCTCAGTTCAACCTGTCCTTTCGGGTATCGCTCGAACTTGAAGTGCACTTCACTTCCCTTGATAGTCACCGCTGCCTCCGCGCCCCCGAGTTTGATTGAAAGATCGCCGCGACCTTTGGTGATGACCCTTCCGCGCAGCTCACCTTCCGAGGCGAGGAATAACGGCCAAACTACCCGATGGGCAGGGTCGTTCAGCCCTTCGATTGATGAGTACGCAAAGCCCCCGTTAAGCGTCATCGGGTCCGTTTCGGGGGACTTGGTCTGGCCCGAGAGAATCAGCTTTTTTGAATCGCCGTAAAAAAAGCAGTGCTCCGGGAGAAGCCGGACCCGCTCGTTGGTGATGCGTTGTGCGAGAAAAACATGTTCCACCCCTTGGGTTTCCCCCGTTTTTTCGACTGCAACCGGTTCGAGTTCGCCGAGGCACTCTGTGGCAATCATTCCCACGCATAAAAGCAAAGGGACGTTGAGGGGGCTGGGGAGGGGGCGCATGGGTCGACATGATTCAAAAAAGCGCTGCAAGGCAATGCTTGATTCAATCCGGGAGGGCGCGTTTTCCAACTTTCAACGGACGTTGCTTCATGTCTATGCATCAATCTGATTGCAAAATGCTTTCAATCGGATCGCTGAATGTGAGCCACCATGCCCACCGCGCCGGACAACCACGACCGATGTCTACAATCACGCCGAGCGCATCCGATCGCGGTTGCCTCGTCGGCTTAAGGAGCAGAGGGAAGATTTCCTGCTTGGTCTTGACCTCTTCGAGTCATGGTGGGATTATCCCACTATGATCGTCACCCTCGATTCCAAGCGCCGTCTGACGGTTCCGCTCGCTCTGGCGCCGGCTGCGCCGGGCGATTACTTCGACGCGCAGTTTGATCCCGAGGAAGACACGCTTGTCTTTCGACGGATCGCGACGAACTCCGACTGGCTCGCCGTGCTCAAGGAATGCCCCGTTAGCATGGACGACGTTCCGCCGCGCCGGCGGGAACTTCCCCGCCGCCGCAAGCTGTGAGTTGGCTGCTCGACACCGACGTGCTTTGCCAACCGGCGAAGCGGAATGGCGACCCTCGCGTGGTCGCATGGTTGGAGCGCGAACAGGATCGCTGCTACACCAGCGCCATCGTCATCTCCCAACTGGCCTACTGGGTGCGCAGCAAGGAGGGTCGGAAGCGAAAGTCGCTGCAAGCCTGGCTGACCAAGCTTATCGAAGCCATGCATGGACGCATCCACGGTTTCAACGTTTCCGTGGCGCACGTGTGGGCTGAGCAGGAACACCTGCTGGAGAAAGCCGGCCAACGAATGCCCGTGGAGGACGGCTACATCGCAGCCACCGCACGACGGCACGGACTAACGATAGTGACCGGCAACGACAAAGACTTTCGTCGCCCCGGCTTGAAGGTGTTCAACCCATTCAAGGAAACGGAGCCCGCGGTGTCACCGGCTGCGTCCGCGAAAGAACGCTGTGCTTCCAAGGAGTCAGGCTACGCCAAAACGCGGTCTGCGCCTGCGGAGTCGTATGTGCCACGAAACGCGCCTTGAGTGTGGCGGCTTCAGTTTCGACGGCGGACGGAGATGTCGCGTGGGTTACACGCAAATTACTTAGCCTCTGTTTTGTGCACCACCGTAAGAGGTGGCCTTGAGAAGAAGATACCGCGCTGCAACTCGCAGTAAAATGGGTGTCCAATCACCATGATCACCAGTGGATGCTGCAAATCCGGAACCATCGGGGGCGCTCCATAATAACAGAGCAAATCGGTCTAGCGCCGATCTTGCTTAAGAGCATGGAACAGGGAGGCCAGTAAAGGGAAATTGCACCTGCTTATTTCCTACGACTGGCTGCGATCGCGAGGGCTCTCTTGCGCAATTCCTCCAACAGCCGTAGCTTTTCAGCTATCGGGCGTTTTGCCAACTGGGCCCTATAGGCCTGTTTGCTCTTGATGATCTGGGTGATTTCCAAGGTCATGGCTCAAGAAATTGTTGCTCAAATTTTCTCCAACTGACATCGAGTGCGTGCCGTTCAAGGATGCTCTGAAATCGCTCCGAAGAGAGCGCACCTGACTCGATGAATTGTAGCAGTCGCGCTTTGTCTTTTGCGCGGCCAGTTTGCAAGGCTATGGCCGCTAGATGTTCAGCTGTAAAAACCCTCGTATTTATTTCCTCAACCTCGACCTCCACTGCTTCTTTAAGCGCTTCCTCCACCAGCGGTCCGGTGGGCGGAAGAAATTGCACAGGCCAATCCGCGATGATCAAATACTCGCCTTCAACTCGCGCCCCACGCCCTGTGAGATATTCGAACACACGCTCCGGGCTGATTAGTAAGCTCCCCGGCTGAGCCTGGAATGAAATAAAAATGTCCACGTCCAAGGTGGCGACCGGTTCGAGGTAGAAGGTCGCGCCGACGGCACCCCCAATGGCGTAACGGTCGACAATTCCGTCTGCCTCCATTGCGTTTATCTGCAAGAGTACCGTTTTCAAATTCATCCGAAGCTACAGCTTAGTCTGATTTCGGGGGCATTGCAAAGTATGCTGCGCTGATCTTTGACGCCGGCCGCTACTTTCAAAGGCTGAACAAGTTCGACCCGAGGTTTCTTTCCAAGCTTCCGGAGCGCAGTGAAAATACCGGCCTCCTCCCAAAATCTGAGGCCGTGTTCTTTCGCTTCCAGATCGAAGATACCGAACTTCTCACATAGTGCGGTCGTTAGAATGATAGAAAATGCTTTGGTCTCCGTTTCCCAAGCCCGCGCGCGCAGTATCGTCGCGGGGCGTGTTAAAGGGAGAATTGCTTCTCGGGACAAAAAGGGGAGCACCGTGGCCCCTATCTTAGTTGCCCTCTCGCGCCATTCAGATTGCCCTAACCGTTACTTGTTTTGAGTTTAAGCGTAACTCTAAAACCATGCCCCGCCCGCCTACCATGACTGATCATACACTTCCTCTTCATCGTGTTGTCACAGTTGCCTAGGTTCTGCTCAGTCTGATGGTACTAGCGGTACTCTTGGGTGTTTGTCTAAGCGGAGAATGGAGTGGTTAAGGCGAGTCCAGAGCGCACGCTGATGGCGGCAATAGGTGTTCTGGCTTGTGCGGGGTTGGAATCTATAAATTTTGCATCAATGTGATTGCAAGATACTTGCGCTGGGATCGCTGAATGGGACGGGCGCATGCCTGCCGCTGAAACTGGCCAGCGGCGGGTTCGCCGGACAGGGTTTGTCTGCGCCCGTGCATCCTTCTGGCAGGGCGTGGCGAATCCTGCGGGCTTTTTTGCGGATATTTTTGTGAGATCTGCGCCTTTAGCGGCACATGATTGGCAACAAACCACCCCCCTCATGAGTGCCGATGAAACCGAACTAGCGCGACTACTCGAACGCATTCAGCGGGGTGAAACCGACTTGTATTTGCAGGTAGTGAGACGGCATGAACTTCCTTTGCGCAGCTACATCGCGGGCCAGCTCTACAACGTCGCCGACGCCGATGACATCGCCCAGGACGTATTTATCACGGCATGGCGAAGCCTCGACACGTTCCGCATCGGCGAGGACTTTGGCGCGTGGCTGCGCGGCATTGCGAGGAACCGCCTGCTTACCCACTTTCGGAGCCTCCAGCGCCGGGCCAGCGCAGTAGAAAAATTCCAGGCGGAAGTTGTTCGTATCGCCGAGCACGATCTCGAGGCTGCGGCCCGTGCGAGCTATGGCTCTCACCTCGAGAAGCTGCTGCACTGCATTTCAAAACTGCCCGAGAAACTCCGGCGTGTCGTGCACGCGGGGCTCGATGGCGCGCGTCCCGCCGCCATGGCGGATGAACTCCAAACCACCGTTCCGGCAATTTACCAACTGCACTACCGAGCCAATCAACTGCTGCGCGACTGCATGACGAAGGAGGCCCAATCATGAATGCTGATCTCAACACATTTCTTCAAGCGTGGACCGGAGGCGGCGACATTCCTGCGGCAGAGTCCGAGCGGGTACTGCTGCGTTTTGAAAATGATCCGGCGTTTCGCGCTGAGTGCATCGACGAAATTCGGCTTCTCGGAATGCTCAAAGCGGCGCAGTCGACTTCCCCTCGCTGGCTCGACGTTCAGGATGCGATTGGTTTCGGGCAATCCCACGATGCCGATGCGGTGTCTATTGATCTTTCCAACGCCGTCATGCAGCGCGTCAAAAGTGAGGAGCGCAAAAAGTCCCGTGCGAGGGAATGGTTTGCTTGGAGGCCGATTACGGCTGCCGCGGCCGGGCTCGCCATCGGGTTGCTGAGCGCCTCTGTGGTGTACGGCATCGGGACGCGATCGATTGTGAAAACAATGTCGATTTTACAGGACAGTTTTGAGTCTGGACCTGCGCCGTTAGTCACGGGTGTCCCCGCAGGCGCAATGCAGTGGAGCGGCGATTATTCAGAGGTTGTCGGCGCAGAGAGCGGGTTGAAGCCGAAGGACGGATCAAAAATGGTGCGTCTGCTGCGCTCCGACCATCAGGGCCGCACCATCCCTCGTCCCAGCCGGCAGGGCGACCTGATGCGGCTGATCGACGTGCGCCCGCTTTTGAACGCAGCCAGTGGTGGGGAGTCAGTGGTCACGCTTTCCGCACTTTTCAATGCTGTTCCATGCCCGGCCGACGAAATTTACGATGGAATGGTCACCGTGTACGCGCTCGCTGGCGACATCGATCTGCAGAGTGCGACTGAGGACACCGTCAGGAGCGATGCGCTCGCATTCAGCTTGGGCAGGTTTGGCACCCTCGACCACGATTCATCCACATGGCAGCAAGTCTCCGCCCAACTGTTGCTCCCGCAAGGCACCGCGTTTGTGATGCTCAAGGTGTCCGTGCTGCGCAAACCTCCCGAGGAAACCGGCGGACCGGCGCTGCCGGATCCGGTGAGCTTCGCTGGGCACTTCGTGGACGACGTCCGTGCGTCGATCCGGATTCGGGATACATCGAGCGCACCTAAGAGCGCAGCGGTGCGGCCCTCAGTGCATGAGTGAACCCATGAGCCCTTCACTGTTCCTCCCCAAAGCTGTCAAGCCCGCATCCGCGCGTGTTCTCGTTTTTTTACTCGTTCTTTGTGGAGTGCCGCTCGCGCAGTCAGGCGCATGGGGTGCCGCTCCAGTCCGTCCGCGGATCGATCCTGCAGAGCTTCCCGCACCGCTGACGCGGCCCGTGAAGTACTTTGGGGATATTCATCCCATCCTT
>JBILKY010000055.1:0-15384 GCA_044376395.1 Chthoniobacteraceae bacterium
GTAAGTTCAGCCTCAGGCTGGATCTCAGTAGTGTCCACGCGGACTGTATAAAACGTCGGACCGCTGCGCGGTGGAGTGAACTGCAGTTGCACCATGCCCCGAGGCTGCTCAGGACTGAGCTGAACCCGAGCTTCGCTTAGTGGGCTGGATGCCACCGAAGGTGACGGTGGATCCAACGGCTCAACACGTACCCGCGCATTCAACGGGCGCGCACCTGCCAGTTTAACTTCGGCAGCCACGGTGACTGGGGAGTCCTCAAAAGCAGACTGAGTCGTGCTCACAACGCCAAGCGATAAATCTGGGGCGGAACCGTCCCGTCCCAACACAACAGGAAAAACAGGAGGCAACCCATCGGTGCGCAAACTCCGAAGGTCAGAGGCAACTCCGTCAGTGAAAACAACGATCCCCGCAACACCGTCACCGAGCCGCTCGGTCACGTCCGCAACGGACCTCGCGAGCAACGTTGGACTTCCCTGAAAATTCATTTCGACAACCTGTCCCAACTCCCGAGCGGAGGAAGCGAACGCAAAGGAGCGCACTCGGAAATCGCGGTCGAGCTCACGCCGCCACGAGGCAGCGCCATTTGCCCACTCCCCTATCAGACGTGCCCCCCGCGTCATCCCATTCACGGCATCCGGAAGTTGCATGCTTTTGGAGTCGTCCAAAAGCATCGCGACCGAGTTGGCACGCTCCTTTGGAACGCTTGTCACCCATTGCGGCTCAACCCAGCACGCTAGTAGAGAGTAAAATGCCGCAAGTTTAAGTAAAACAGCCGCACGCCGACTCAACCCAAACATCGGTATTTTGCGGTACGCGACAAGGGTCAGAACCGTAGCGACGACCGCGCCTCCGAGCACGACCAACACCGCAGAGGAACGCCCTAAACTTAGCGTCGCAACAAACCCGAATCCGCCGATCATTTCCCTCCTCCCAATGCCTCGTAGTATCGGCGCACCGGAGCCTCGTATTTCCTCGGCACTGGGTCACGGTCTACTGGTGCTTCGTTCTCACGGCCCTCGCGGCGAGCCAGCTCTGCGGAGATTGCATCTCGCAACTCTGTTAACGGAGCCATGAGACTCTGTTGAATTTGATGCTGGTTCGGTTTCGATGCTTTGCGCTTCATCTCCGCTCTTAAATCTTCAGCAGCTTGTTGGACGCGTGCGACTCCGGCCCTTAATTGCGGCCGCTCCAAAAGTGCATCCACGCGATCAAGCCGATTAAGCCACTCTCCCAAATCCTGAACCGGCACGCCCCACCCTCCGGCGTAACCGGCACCCAAGGCATTTGTCGCAGGCCCCTGGACTAAATTGCCTCCCGCGCTACGGTCCGTACCGGCCTCAGAAGGCTCGTTGGCCACTCTGGGATCCTGACCACGCGTTCCCGAGGTCTCCTTGGAATCACCAGCGAGGGCTGAATTAGACGGTGCCTGTGGAGTCCCCTGCATCTCTTCACGACCAACTTTGGCGTTATCACCAGATGTTTGCTGAACCGCGTTGCGATCAGATCCCTGCCTTGACGTCGAGTTGGCAGCGCCGCTCTTCGAATCGTTCCCCGGTCGCACACCCTCTACCTCCGAGCCACCACTCTGACGACCCAACGCTTCGTTTTTTTCCAACGCACTCAGAACAGACTTCTGCGATGCTTCATTCTTGTTCGAAACTCCAGCGGGAGCGCGCCTCCCTTCCCCGCCGTCCTTTCCAGCCTCGTTAGCCGCTCCACGCTCCTGTCGCTCACCCAGCGGGCTTTGCGAAACTCCGGCAACCGTGCTCTCGGCCCCGCCAGCAGTGGCCGCTTTGTTTCCTTCTGATCCGGACTCATTGTTTACTCCGATCTTTTTTTCCTGGGTATTCTCTTTGCCTTTTGCATTTTGATCTTCGACGGCATCTCGATCGCGTGAAAGTGAACCTTGACCACTCATCGCGATGCCCGACTTCTCAGAGAGTTCCCGTGCAATTTTTTCCACCGCCGCGCGAGCCTGCCGCAGTGCCTGCGCGTCGTCACCGAGGACCTCGTCCGCAGCTTTTTCCACTGCGCGCGAAAGTTCCAGAACATCGTCCGAGGCAGATTTTTCCGCGCGGCGCGCCACATCCTCGCGACGCGCTGCTAATGCGTCCTCGACGACCTTCAGCTTCAGTTCTATTTGATTTTGCACTACCGATCTGTGTGCATCCTGGAGCGCTTTTGAGAACAGCGGCTCTGAAACCTCCGTCGCCTCCGCAGCGCGCTGCATCTCCTCTTGGAGGATTTTCAATCGCTTGCGCTGCGCCTCGACCTCCTTCCCGACACCAGCCTCAGATAGCCGAGAAGGACCTTTTCTTTGGCTACCAAGCGCGTCAGCGATCTTCTTTTCCTCCGATGCCAATTCCTGTGCGCGCTCCTGCAACTCGCGTGCCGCCTCGCGGGTACGCCCAGACAACTGCTGTCTGAGAGCGTTTCCTCCCGCACGGATCTTTTCTGAGGAGCGCGCAGCCGACGCGCGTGCCTCATCTAACGCACCTTTTTCAAGTGCGGCGGCGGCCCGCTGTGCCGCCTGCCTCGCCGCATCCATTTCCTGAGTCTGCTGCGCAAGCGCCTCGTTCTTTTCAGCTGCTTTTTGCTGAGCGTTCTCCAACTCCTGTGCGAGAGCCCTTTGTTCATCTGAAAGCTTCTTCAACTCTCGCTTCGACGCTTCTCGCTCCTTTTCATCCATGCTCTCCCTGATGCGCGACTCCAACTCGCGCATACGTTCAAGCACCTCATCCTGCCTCCTCGCTAGCGACCGCAGTTGCGCAAGCAGCTCTTCCATCTGCGAGCGCTCCTCCTGCTCTTTCTCACTCATAGCCTCGCTTTTGCTCTGATAACGGTCCTCTTGTTTTGCAAAATCCAAATTGTTCATCTGGCTTGTCTTCTCCTGCATCTTGCCGACGTTAGGCTTCCGAGACTCCTTCATCATGTAAGACGAAGGTGCAACGTGTGTCAGAGCGTCGTAAGCCGCGCGCTCCGCCTCGACGGCAACCGGGATCCTTGAAATGTCAGATACGGCCCCCTTCAGCTCACCGACTGCTTTCTCCAAGTGGGTGATCGCCTCCCGATAATACGCAAGACGCGCGTCGTCGTTTTCGGATTCCGCTTTCTCCTGCGCAAGCTCAAGCACCCTTGCCTCTGACGCACCGACAACGCCCAGATTCTTCTCTGCTTCAGGGTTTAATTTCGCCGCAGCGCCAAGGCTCCGTTTGACGTTCCACGTGGCTGCCATGACCTGCTTCTGCAGTTCGAGCAACTGCGGACCGCCAGAACCCTTCCCCTCGTCCTCAGAATCATCCTGCCGATACTCCTCCTCAAACGCTCGGATGCGGCCAAGGTAAAGGTCGCTTTCGGTTCGGCGGATACGACCCGCCCCGTCGGAATCCTCGGCCCAGAAGAACCAGCTCACCGAATCGCCGACCTTCAATCCTTTTTCTTCGAGAGCCTCAAGCCGATGCATTCTGATCTTCTGTCCGCCTACTGCACCGTTCCCCAACACCAATTCCTGCACTTGACCTGCCCCAAGCTGAATACCCATTCCCCAACGCAACAAACCCGAGTCGTCCCACACCTCAGCCTCAAAATCAACCTCCTCCACCATGCTGAAACGCGCCTCGCTGCGCGGCAATAGCGGCCGTATCTTCGCCGGCACGTTGGGCAGCACCTGAATCCGGAACTCGACCTGGGATTTGGCAGCCCTTCCCTCCGCATCTGCAATCTCAAGCCTCGCCTCGACGGACTGCCGCAATGCCTGCGATTTCCAACGGGCAACCACTCCATCAGACTCGAGTGGAAGGTCCTCCGTCGCCCCCCCCTCCTTGTGAATCAACCGGGCACTCTTCAACGGCTTGTTAAAACGCAGCTCCCACTCCACAGAACTGCCCTCGGGGACGGTCAACTTGCGAGCGTTCTCGAAGCGCCGCTCCGCAGGCTCTGCCCCCTTCGGAAAACGAGCTAACGCGTGGGCGCTTTCCAGACTCGGGAATTCAAAAACCCTGGCCACGTAGTGTTCTGAAGATCCAAACCCAGTCTCCACCCAATATTCCAAATCCGTCTCGACGGACTCAACAGCCGCCCCGTACAGCGGCTCGCCCACCGCCTGCCCCATTCCGATACGGCCGGCCACCAAAGAGCCCCGCTCTGTCCCGCGAAAAACCAGCAACACGTCCGGCACGAGTGACTGGAATCGGGCGCTCACCGAGAGGCGCGTTCCCTTCTCGATCTCAGTGTTTCCGGGAAGAACCGAGGCAGTGGACTCCAACGCCTCTGCTTGGGAGACTGGAGGAACACTTTCCGAGTGGCGTTGACTTCGGTCGAAAACAAACAGCATCGCGGCAAGAAATGCGAGAAACTGAGCGCTTCGCAGAGCTGACGACGCAATGCTGAAACGCATCGGTGACACGCATTGTTGCCAGTTCGCAGAGCGTGCGAGCTCACCCACCTCCTGGAAAAGTCGTAACTGCACGTAAGAAAATCCGCCATCGCTCCCGACTTGCTCTACAGCCGTGGACAAGCGGCCTTGAAGTCGAGGATCGAATCTTTCGATTCGACTGGCCACAGCGCGGACACTCGGGCGGAGAGCGTGTCTGTGTTTTTGAAACAGATGGTCGCCAATCGCCCAGACAAAAAGACACGCAAATCCCAACCACAGGTTCCCCGTGCGCCAGCAAAACAACATCGAACCCAAAAGGCACAGCTCCAAAGCGACGCGTACCAGTGTCAGTCGATACTTCTCGATGCGCAAGACAGTCGGAGTCCACCCTGGGATCCTGTCACCTAAAACGCCTGGCGACGCATCCTTCCATTCGGATCCTTTCATCGGTTCATCGCTCATACGACTCGACTCCTTGCTGCGGCCACATTAGCAGACCAAAGGGTTTCAATTCCGAGCACTACGATCACCGCTCCCAAGACAAAACGCCACCATGACTGTCGTGACTCAACATCGCGCGCTGCCATAACCTCGTTGGAGACCTCTTCCGTCGAGCGCAGTGAAGCCGATTGCTTCTCGGCCCCACCCGACTCCACTTTTAAAACCGGCAAGCCAAGAGCCTCGAAGTGCTCCATCGGAATCCCATCAAATCGCCTCTCCTCCCTAGCGACGTTGATTACCACCACACCTCCCGACGGCTCCATGAAATAAACACCCGGTTCCTCCAAACAAACCGAGGTATCCCTAACGTCGATCCTTACCCCGTCGGACCTTTCGAGGCCCTTTGTTTGCGCTGGAAGTTCCATGGGCGCCCCGGGCGTTCCCAATACAAAGGCACGCCGGCCACCACCTGCATATTCCAAACAGCCAGCCAAAAACGGAACGCATCGAGTGGATAAAACCCACTGACCATCCTGCGCATGCCAGCCGCTTGCCCACACAATCAACCTGCCCTTACCAACGGGAAACTCGAGAACTGCAGGATCTCCTCCATCAAAGCGCGCAAGAACAGAGCCTTTGGAATCCTGGCCAACGCTAATTCTCCGGTGCTTCCAAAATCGCAGTGCCGAAAAATCGGCGAATTGCGGTGTTGAGAATGCGGAGAAAACTGGATGCGCACGCTCAACGGAACCGAGCACCTCATATCCGTCCGAAGCCGCCTCGGCCACGCCCACAGATTCGCCAGCCAGCACAGACAGCGATTTCGCGTCGGTTGCACTCTCAATTACAACCATCCCAGTGGCCCCATTTTCCAACGCAGACCGCATCCGATTTGTCCAATTTGCATCAGCCGAGCCCGCAAGCAGCCAAAGATTCACGGCTGCATCCCCATCTTCGGGCAGGCCCGAATCCCCAATCAAATCCACGCGCGCAGAGCCGATCGCGCCTAGCGCGCGCTCGATAAAGTAGCGTGAACCCGTGACGTTTGCCCTCTCCCCCACACCACCGATAGCCACCCGTACCTGAGACTGGGGCACCCGCGCAACCCACACTCCAGCGGAAAAGTCGTTCGTCTCTCCTGCTTTGATGTATGCGTAACCCACAGGGGGAACCGGCACGCTCAAAGTCGACATCCGCCCAGCATGGACAGACGCAACCCACTCCGTAGCTTTAGCACCCTCCATCCGCATTTTCACACGATCGCCCTGAAACCCGTCGGAGGGCGACAACTGCACCCTGAAGGGCGCCTCAGGATTCCCTTCGATCCCATCCGGGGCGAGCCAATGTGCGCCGACCGCATTTGAAAGGTTTTGAGAAATGGCCGATCCCACCTGCACCAACATGATTGCAAAGTCCGCGGGCCAGACGAGTCCCTGGAGTCCAGCCAACGACGTTCCCTCCTGAAAATCTGAAACCACAGAAACCTCCGTCTGCACACGCCCTGAGGCGGCGGAATGTCGTTCAACGGCATACCGCAACGCATCATCGAGACGCGCATGTTTCCATCCCGGCCTTTCACCCCGCAACAAGCCGTCCAGCAATGCCGAACGCTCTTCACGCGCGGTCTGCTGCCATACCTCAGAGGAGAGAATCACAGCGGTCTTGTGATCAAACGCTACGAGCTCGAATTCATCCAATTCTGGCACCGCACTCGCTAGCTCGCGCACTTTCGTGAGCGCTTCGCGAAAGATATCGCCGCGCTGCATGCTTGCACTTCGATCCAGCAGCACGACCCACCGCTTCGACCTCGAAGAACCAAGCGCATCCTGCGATCCAAAGTTCTTTAAATAAGGACGCGCAAAGGCGAAGGAAAGCAGGGTTAACGCTGTAACACGGACTGCCAGAAGCGCGATATCCTCCCACCTACGGTTGGCAGTCCTTGGAGGACGCACTTTAATAAAATCAACCGCACTGAACCGCACTCGATTCTCCACGCTTAGACGACGCAGGTGTGCAACCACCGGACCCGCAACCGCCAGTAATCCGAGCAAAAACCAGGGTGAAAGGAATGCCATTTCTAATTCCCCGTTTCTAATGCCGCCGCTGAGAGTGGCCCAACCCGACGGTTCGCGACCCCAGCAAGCGCCCCGCGCAACAGCGGCTCAAGGGGCATGTGCGTTCCCGCCTCCAATAAGAGCGCTCCGTGGGTGGCCGCTAGGGATTTGAGCGATGACCGATGGTCTCTCACCTGTTCAAGATACCCCTGACGCACCTGCGCTGCGTTGACATCAACAACGCGCCCGCCTTCCAGCATCTCGAACCTCGTGTCCCCCTCGAAAGAAAACTCAATCTCCTGCGGATCGAGCACCTCGAAAAGAACGACTTGATGTCGTGCCGCACGCAGCATCCCAAGTGATTCAACCCACGATTCGGGATTCGCAAGGAAATCGCTGATCACAACCACCAACCCGGCACGCCGCATCAACTGCTGTGCGGATTGAAGTGCGGCACCAAGATCCGTCCCCTCGCCGGAAGGAGGAGCTGCGAGAAGAGGCCACCAGCGGGACATCTGCCGCTGGGCGTGCCGCACAGGAACCGCATCACCAACCCCGTCAGCAAATCGCAGAAGCCCGATTGCATCACCCTGGCCGTGCAGGAAAGCCCCCAACGTACCGGCAAGTGTGCGCGCGTAATCCGCTTTATTGTAGGGCAAGGAGCCGAACGCCATCGATGCGCTCAAGTCAACCACGACCAGGCATCCCCATTCAGATTCGTCCTCATACTGACGGACGTAAGGCCGATCAGTGCGCGCCATTCTTCGCCAGTCCATGTGACGCAAATCGTCGCCCGGAACGTAAGGCCGATATTCGCTGAACTCGTTTGAATAACCCCGCCGCACGCTCCTGTGGATTCCACGCTGGATGCCTTGCACCAGACGCCGCACACGCAATTCCAGAGATTGGATGGCCATGAGGGTTGGAAGATCCAGCCATGGTCTTGCCGCCGCATGGCGATCGCCCGCATCGCGCTCAGTCGCAGAAGACGGACGGACGGAATTAGTCCCTTTGCTGAAGCCGCCGTCTCCAAAGGCGACCCGAGCGAAACCCGACCACCAGCGCCTGAATCGACCAGGCTCCACGCTAATTGCCCTCCTTGATCAAGCGCTGAATGATTGACTCCACGGTGGCACCTTCGGCCTCCGCTTTGTAGTTCAATTGGATCCGGTGCCGCAACACTGGATGGGCAAGCGCCCGGATGTCGTCCTCGATTACATGGGAGCGACCCGCCCACACCGCGAGCACTTTTGCACCCATCACCAGACACTGGCCGGCCCGCGTCCCTGCACCCCAATTCACAAACCTCCTCACAAAATCCGGCGCATCATCGGACTGGGGCCGGGTCCGTTTGGCGAGTCGTACGGCAAAGCCCACTACATCCCTTGATACCGGCACCGTGCGCACCAGTTGTTGGAAAGCGATGACATCCTCGCTTCCGAATAAAGCGTTCACTGGCTCGCCGGCAGGCGAAGTCGTGCGTTGGACAACCTCCACCTCATCTTCCTCGGGCAGGTAATCCATCACGACATTGAACATGAAACGGTCTAATTGCGCTTCCGGCAGCACGTACGTGCCCTCCATTTCGACGGGATTCTGAGTTGCGAGGACAAAGAACGGGGTCGGCAGCGCATAGCGCCTCCCAGCGACAGTTACCTGCTTTTCCTGCATAGCCTCAAGCAACGCAGCCTGCGTTTTCGGAGGTGTGCGGTTGATTTCGTCAGCGAGAAGCATTTGAGCAAAGACTGGCCCGTGGACAAACCGAAGCGCCCGACCCTCCGGAGTATCCTGCAAAATCTCCATTCCCGTGATATCCGCAGGCATCAAGTCCGGGGTGAATTGAATCCGGTTGAAGTCGAGGTCAAAGACCCGAGCGAGCGATTTTACGAGAAGTGTCTTAGCCAAGCCAGGCGCACCTGTAATGAGGCAGTTACCGCCCGTGAGCATAGCGATCAAGATCTGATCAATGACTGATGCCTGTCCTATCACCGCCTTTGAAAGCTCGTGATGAACGCGCTTGCGTGCGCTGAAGAGTGATTCAAATGTCGAGGCCTCGTCTTGAACAGTCATGGATTTATTTTCGTTTGAGTCGTTTGTTTCCAGAGTTACGCCAGTGCAGACGATCAATGGGTGAGCACCCAAAAAAGGAGATTGATTATAAGTGGGTACGCTTTTTTTTCAGAAAATTCCCGGAAGTAATACTCGTTCTCGCCCTCACGCTCCCATCCGTCACCGTTGTCGGTATTGTGCGTCGCGATCGCGCACATCCGGCCCTTGTCGTCGTACCACGCACGCACGTGCATGTCCTGAGCGTCCGGCCGCTCCCATGTCACACCGTTGAACTGGCTGAGCGTACCAAGCCTCACGTTCGGGCATTGTAAATTCAGCGACTCGGGCAGATCGAAAACGCTGTGAAAAAGCGGATGGGAACGGGCCACCTCCTTCCACTCGCGATCCGGAAAAATCCGCCTCATCTGCGCCTCAAATCCATCCCACTCATCCTCGCCCCAAAAGTCGTCAGCCATCATGAACCCACCGTTGAGAAGGTACCTGCGCATCGCGTCGACCTCTTGTTCACCCAGCAGCCAATCACCCGGTTCGACGACATAAACAAAGGGATAGCGGAATAAATCGGGGTCCGTCATCCTCAACACCCTTGCGTCCGGATCCACCTTGAGGGAGGTCATCTGCTGCAGGCGGAAGGACAGATTTAAATCGGCGTCAGGATAATCCGTGGCCCATTTGTGGATGTTGTAGCGTCCAAAGCGGCCTGATCGAGCGCCACTTTCGTAGCGCAGCCGCACAAATGTAAAAACGTCTTTTTCGAACCCGGGAGGATTTTTCCAATTCGGAACTTCATTCGGATCCGACAATGCTTCCCTCGCTGTCTTAGGATTCGGAGGTGGAACACCGTCTCCAAACACTCCCCATGGAAACAAGCATACCATTGCAGCGACTCCGGCAAACGCCCGCAAAAAAACATTGCTGCTCCGTGTCATTTTAGAGCGCCCTCCTTGTCGGAGTTTGTACGCATCTCGCGTCTGGATTCGTTTGGTTGCAACGGTTCGACGGCTTGCGGAACCCTGGGATGCTTCGAAGCAATACGGTTTAGGGCCTCCAACGCCGTGCGATCGCGCGGGTTTACTTCAAGCGCATCCAACAAATGAGAGCGCGCATCACTCGGCGCGCTCTGCTCAAGCAGGATTCCAATCTTCGAGTGCCAGCGCGGCGCGCGGTCAGGATCTAGCTTAAGCGCCCGCTCAAACTCAGCGACAGCGAGGGCATTTTGCCCAAGCCGCTCGTGGGCAATGGCCAATCCTTCAATGACACGGATTGACATCGGGCTAACGCCTAGTTGTTGAACCGCGGTTTCAATAAGACGCCCCCACTCTCCCGACTTTGAGTAGAGCTCGATGAGCCTCTCGTGCGCACCGGGGAAGTCCGCGATGGCCCGCAGAGAGCGCCTCAACGCGACGATTTCCTCACCGTCCAAGCCAAGCGCCCGGTAAGTCTTAACCAACCAGAACAGGGCCCCCTCGCTATCAGGCACATCGGGCGCTGCATTCA
Source organism: Chthoniobacteraceae bacterium (assembly GCA_044376395.1). Taxonomy (GTDB): domain Bacteria; phylum Verrucomicrobiota; class Verrucomicrobiia; order Chthoniobacterales; family Chthoniobacteraceae; genus Chth-196. The sequence continues at coordinate 10,438 of JBILKY010000055.1, forward strand.
AAACCGTCTCAAAACGGCTCCTTGCGGTCTCGTAGTCCTTGGCACGGAATGCGCGTTCACCTTCACGAATCAAATCCTCGTAGGAGTTTTCAGTGGGCTTTTCGGAAAGGTCCTTTGGAGAGTTCGCGTCTACCTGCACTGCCGCCTTCCAGTTTAAGCTGCCTGCCATGCGGGAAGCCCAATCTAGAGCATATTTCGAAAACTCTGCGTTTAGCTGGACGATTGGACCGTAACGTTTGGAGATCGCCTCGTTGACATCCGAGCCTTTTCCCAAATCCTCGAGCAAACCACGCAACGCCTTTGCTCCAGACTTTTTCACTAACCAATCAACGATGAGCCCGGATTGAAAGTATGCAAAGTCCAACTCGGCCCCGTCCCCAGTGCGGAACGCCTCCGACATCCGTTCAATAGGGGTGAACTGGCCTTTCATCAAACGCCCTGCATGGCGCGGCTTGAAACGCTGCCCCCATCCGGATTTCTCATGCTGCTCCTCATGGACCGAGATGCCTTCACTCAACCAGCGCGGCATCCGGTTCCGTGTGAGGGTGAGGGTGATTGTGTGAGTGAACTCATGCCATAGTGTTGCTTCCCAACTGTGACCCGACGCTCTGGGGGATGCAGGGCTCGGGGCGGTGATCACATTTCCGAAGCACACTCCAAGATAACCATCACCGCCCGGCACGCCAAAAGTCCGCACCGCGAAGTCTTTTTGCTCCGGGAAAATCTCAACCGTGGTGCGGCCGCGCAGCTTGAATTCGTATTTTTTAGTAAGCGCGGTGTATGCGCGCTCAAGAAGCTGCGTGACACGATCGCCATACACGGCCGCCTCCGCGGGAGCCATCCATACATCAAAATGTTCCGACTCAAGCCTCGTAAAACTTGCAACCCTGTCACGCAACTCAAGAAGGTTGAACGCGGTGATGTCGTATCCGTCTTTGCGGTGGACCTCTTCCAGGATTGCCCACGCATCGTTCGAACGGCCGAGCCGCAGCAGATCTTGCGCGAGCGCACGTTTTGCCTGCAAGAGCCCGGGATCAATCGCCAGCGCTTGACGTTGCAATTCCTCTCCCTCGGAAAACCGGTAGCGCCCCGATAGCAGAACCCCCGCCCGGTGGAGTGCCCAGGGATTCTTTGAAAGCGACGCCTGCATTTGTGCGAGATTGTCTTTTTTGGATCCTGCGTGAGCGCATGCCAAACGGATTGCTTGCGATTCGGGATCCCATTCTGGCAATTTACTGAGTTGCTCGTCCAAGGCAGAAGTATCCTCCATCGAAAATGCAAGTTCAGCGAGGGCGTAACGGGCGATGGACTGATTCGGGTTCAACTCGAGAGCTTTTCCCCACTTTGCCAAGGCGTCCTTCTGCGAGCCCCAATGAAGCGCGTTGCCCCACAGCGCAAACAGCGTCGCATTCTTTGGAAAGCGTTTGAGATACTCCCTGGCGCGGTTCCCAGCGAGCTCAAGGTCGCCGCAACTAAGCGCAAGTTCGACTGCAAACCCACAAGCTTCCTCGCAGTTCGGATCATCTCGGAGCGCGCGTTCATAGCAGGTTTCAAGCACGACTTTTGCATCGACTCCCGCAGCTATTTTAAGTTTTCCGAGCAGAGCCCAGTCCAACGCGGACCTCCCCCACCAGTACCCCGTGACATCCGATCGATTAATGCGTTCAACGGCAATTTCGCGGGCTTCCCCAGTACGGCCGCAGGATTCTGCTGCACGGAAGCGCAGGAATGGGCCCACCATGCTCCGCGGGAGATTTGCTTCAACTTCCTCCGCAAGCTTCAGCGCGTCCGCCGAGCGGCCGAGCGCCAGCAGCGCCTCGCCCGCAAAGTATGCCTCTGCTGGCTGGCTCAATGTTTTTGATCGGGAATCTCCCTCGCTCAACTTGGAAAGCTCCGTGATTCTTCCCGCCTGAAAAAACTCACGCGCTGACTTAAGCGACTCGGAAGTATCAGCACTGAAGCCGTGAGAACACATCCCGGCAACTACCGCAAAAGTCAGGGATGTTCGACGCATTTTGTTTAGGATGGCTTGGGTGCGAAGACCGCTGCCGAGCGGGGTGGGCTGTAAAAAACTTTCAAGGCTTCGGACAATTGTTCAATCAGAATCTTTCCTCATATAACCCACCGAATGAAAAGATTTTAGAAACTCGTATTAAGAATCAGATTTCGCACAAAGAAAGACTCCGCCCCTGATGATCCAAGCCGCGGGCATCTTCGGCCATCCGCATGACAGAAAGCCGCAGCACGGACGCATTGAGCGCCGGAGGCGTCTCCGGCTACGGTTCGAGGAAGTCCACGGCTGCATCCCTAAAAACCCTGTCCGGCGGTGGCGCACCGTGCTTCTCGCGGTACCCAGAAACAAAAGCTCTGCTCCGCTGAAAGAACGACTGGTGGGTGTGGAAGACCGGTTGCTTCTCGCCCCGGTCGTTGATCATCCAAAATCCGAGCTGTCTGCCGTCCGAAGAGACTTCATTGTTATAGAGCTCCCAATACAGGACAAACGGACACCCCCACTCAAGCGCAGCACGCATGATGATACGCGACAATCCGTCCTGCTCTGCCGGGGCCCGAGGTTTGCCGGACCCGTGCACTGGAAAGCCGTATTCGCCAATGAAAACACGCTTGCCGTCGATTTCTGGCTTCGGACGAAGTTTTGACTCAATAAAATCCAGAGCTGACTTGAGGTTTTCCGGCTCCGGCCGGTTGGTGGAGTCGTAGGAAGAGTAAGACACAAAATCAACCGGCACCTTCGGCAACACCAAATTGACGACAGCAGGACGGCCTTCATCACGGGCCATCACCACATGGTTGACCTCCGTGTAATGCCAAGCCTCAACCCCATGATGCGGAGTATCGCGCTTGGCATCATCAACCGCCTGTTGGCGTGTAGTGAGCCAGTCAATCATTCCCTGAACCGCCATCGGCGTCACGCGGGCATCGTCCTCACGACGGACGGTGTGGCGCAACATTCCATCCCCCTCCCAGTGTCCAAGGTAGAAAGTTTTCCCAGTGCCCGAATAAGCAGTGAGAAGATGACACACAAATTCGTAAATCTCATGATATTCGGCGTCCCTCGCAGCCGCGGAAAAACCCTGTTGCCAGTTCCGATGGCAAAACGCGTCGAGCCAGAGCACGTAAAAAGCGAAGCGCTTGCCCAGTGCCTCCCGATGCACAGGGCTGTCTCTTGCGAGTGTCAAAAGCGAATTGATTCCATTGGGAAGCGGCGGATCTTTTTTTGAAGCGGGTCCCAGCCCAAACTTCACGACGCTCGCGCCCATCTCCTCAATCACCCCGATGGTTTCAAGGAGCGGATGCCGGTCGCTAAAATGATAGCTTGGACCGAACGTCTGGGTTCCCAACACAAAGTTAAAACGGTCCGTATCGCTGAGCGAAGCGTTTGCAAACACGGGCATTCGCATTGAGAGGATCAACAAAGCGAACAAAGTGGGAAGCCAAACAATCATACGAAGAGGCCTGCAGTTGCGCTCTCCAGTAAATGATGACAAACCGCAGAGTAGCATCACCAACCGCTTCAACTTGGAATTCGCAATCAATTGACGAGAAAGTGAAGCACCCGCACGGCAGTGCCCTTGCTCGCCGAATTTCGGGCTTCATCCACGCGCAATTCGAGTGAATGCGCCACTTCTGGCAAACCCGCCGCTAGCACCACCGCCCATGGCAGATGCAGCCCACTGCTCCATTGCGTAAACAAGTCGCGCGTCTGCCACTCACCCCCATCGATGCGAAACTGCAACTGTCCGGCATCCGGACCCGCAGCGACGAAAACGCCGACCGCATTGCCCTTGAACTTAAACGTCGCAACCTCGCCGGGGACTTCACTGACGAGAGCTGGAATACCGACGAATCCCGGGCGGGTCCCTGCGCCGGGAGCCGCATCCCATCGCTCAATTTTTTTCCACGCACCAGAGACCTCATCACCCGTAGGATTGACCAGTTTTCCGGAGCCGTAGTTGGCTTTATCGAGGGGAGCCGGCATCACTCTGGGCCCCGGGACCGATGTTGGTGAAGGATTCGCTTGGAGTTCCAGAGCGACATCAAACAGACGGCCGATCGCTTTTCGGTAAACCTCATGCCCAAAAGGCGAGGGATGCAGGCTTTTGAAATCTTTCTCCCAAGAAAACTCTCCTGCAGCAATCCGCTCGGTTACCTCCTCCGCCAAGTCCAACGATGGCAAACCATAATGTGCGGCAACGCGCTCGTGATTTCGAATCACGGCGGGTCGTTGGCCCTTGCGGATATCGTCCATCTTCGGGGGATCCACGAAATACAAAAGGAGCACATCACATTCTGGATTCGCAGTGATTGCATGCCTCACGATTCCCTCGACCGCCCTGACCTGCTCAACGTCGGTGTGGCCGTTTGTGGAATCGTTCACAGCCGACTCCGCGATCAACAGGTCGATCCGTCCCTTCGAAAGCACATCCCGATCCAAGCGGAACGCCCCGGGGGTTGAACCAAGCGAGCCGATACCCGCATGGACAAAATCAAACTGCGTTTTTGGGAAACGCTTTTGCAGGTCCTCAGCCACCATGTCGCGCCAGCCCTTCATTTGGGTGATCGACCCGCCGAGGAATGCAACCCGGGCTGCACCACCCGCTGAAAAAGTTTTTAAAGCATTTGGAAGCCCGTTTCGCAGAGCGTGGTAATTGTATCCAAACGCGGTTGTTCCACTCGGCGCACCGAGCTGCTTTGAAGGCGTCTTTACAGAAAACGCGTGGGAAGCAAGGAAGTCCGCAATCGGCATCGGGTCTCGCAGACTGTGAGGATGATGGTTTGTGAACGGGCGTTGGATGACACTGATTTCACCACCGAGCTTTGCATAGCGGTCTTGGACAAGGCCGATGTTTTCACTGAATGGAACCACACTATCAGCCTTCCCGCTGAACCCCACGATTGGTATGGAGGCATCGACAAGCACTTTGAGCG
>JBILKY010000056.1:0-15381 GCA_044376395.1 Chthoniobacteraceae bacterium
CGCCTGTTGGGGAGGTGAATCTCGCTGAAGTTGCCGCCTACATCGATTGGGGGCCCTTCTTCCACACCTGGGATTTGCGCGGCGTGTTTCCCGCAATTTTCAAGAGCGAGAAATACGGCGAGACGGCTAGAAAACTTTACGATGATGCGCAGTTGTTGCTGAAGCGGATCATCGATGGAAATCTTCTTTCGCTCCGCGGTGTTTACGGTTTCTTTCCAGCGGCGGCCATTGGCGAGGATGTGGTGCTCTTCACCGATGAATCTCGCAAGAGCGAGTTGATGCGGTTCAGTTTCCTGCGGCAGCAGCGTGAAAAGGCGGAAGGCAAGACTCACAAATGTCTTGCCGACTTTGTCGCTCCCCTTGGCAGCGGATTGCCCGACCACATCGGCGCGTTTGCCGTGACATCGGGCTACGGACTTCCGGAGTTGATGGAGGAGTTTCACGCGGTTCATGACGATTATTCGGTCATCATGGCCGAGGCGCTTGCGGACCGTTTGGTTGAGGCGTTCGCCGAGTGGTTGCATGCCCGGGTCCGCAAAGAATGGGGCTACGGTGCAGCGGAGAATCTGAGCGTGCAGGAGTTGATCGATGAAAAATACCGCGGGATCCGGCCTGCGGCGGGTTACCCCGCATGCCCCGACCACACCGAGAAGGGGAAACTCTGGAGTCTTCTCAACGTTGAGCGGCGCCTTGGGATGCGATTGACGGAAAGTTTTGCGATGTGGCCGGGATCCAGCGTGAGCGGCTTGTATTTTGGTCACCCCCAGTCCAGCTATTTCGGGGTGGGTAACCTTGGGAAGGACCAAATTGAAGACTACGCTGTGCGAAAATCGATGCCCGTTGCTGAGATCGAACGCTGGCTTGGCCCGTGGTTGGGTTACAATCCGGGCAACTAACGATGCGCTGGGATTGCCAGCCGCTTGGGGCAGGGTCTAGCTTTGGATTTCTGACGGCATTGTGACGGCTTTGCCATCCGATTGACACGGTCTCTCGCGAACCTCTTCACCGGGTCGGCGGTTCCGCGAGGAAGCTCCAGCCGGTTCGAACAAAACAACCAAACATCATGAAATCCAGCATTTACATCCTTTCCTCTGTTCTATCGTTGAGCGTGGCATGCGTCCAGGCCGACACCATCGTTCTCAAGGGCTCCGACACTCTTGGCGCCAAGATGGTCCCGCAGCTTGCGGAGGCCTACAAGGCGGCCAATCCCGGGACGCAGTTCTCGATCGCTGCAGAGGGATCCACCACGGGTATTGCAGCCGTAATTGACTCAACCTGTGATATCGGGATGTCGAGCCGCAAGGCCAAGTCCACGGAGGAGTCCGCCGCCTCTGCAAAGAACGCGAAGCTCACACCCACTGTGGTCTGTTACGATGCAATGGCCGTCATTGTGAACGAGGCCAACCCGCTCAAAGGACTCTCCAAGGAGCAGGTGGAGAAGATTTTCACTGGGGAAATCACCGACTGGTCGGGCGTCGTTGATCTCGCGAATGCCAAGCGTCGCGGGCCGGGGAAAATCTCCATCTACACGCGAAACACTTCGTCAGGCACCTACTCTGATTTCAAGGATCTGGCGATGAGCAAGCGGGACTACGCTCCTGGTTCCCAGAAGATGGCGGGCAACGAGCAAATTGCTTCCGAGGTCGCCAAGAATCCAGACGGGATCGGATATGTCGGGATCGCATACATGAAAACTCCCGGAGTGAAGGCTTTGGCAATTGACGGGCGGTCGGCCAGTCCCTCTGCTGTGAAGAGCTTAAATTACGCTTACGGTCGCCAGTGCTTCTACTATACCAACGGTGCTCCTTCCGGGAAGGGCAAGCCTTTCGTGGACTTCACTCTAAGCCCAGCAGGGCAGAAGATTGTGGAGCAGGTCGGGTTTATTCCTGCCAAGTAACGCGGCGCTTTACGGATCCATGTAACGCGGGGGGGCGAGGTTTTTCTCTCTGTTCCCCGCGTTTCTCTTTGCGCTAGAGTCCACCCTTCATGCGAACAACCGCCCCACTTTCCGAAGAGTCATCCAGCAGCCTCCTCAAAGCGCTTCAGGGCACTTCGCGCGTGCGCGTGCTCGGCCTCACCTTTGACGATATCGTGAGGTGCTTTTTCGCGGGGAACGCTTCCGTTGCGATCGTTGTACTGGTCCTGATCATGGTCTTTTTGCTCAAGGAAGGCGCGGGCTTCTTCGGGCAGAATCGCGAGAATATTTCGATCTATCGGAAGGCCGGGTTGGAGTACGTCGACCTGATGCGTCGTCCCACTCAGGATTTTCAAGCGATCAAACGCTCAGTGGGCAAGTTGCGGGTGGCTCGCTTGAACGCGATGCTGTCGGCGGGCAAGTCGCTCGAGGACGCGAGTCGGGACCTCGAGGCCTTCGACTCGTGGGAGTCCGAGTTGGGCCGCTCGGTCCGCGAGGCTCAGGGAATCGTTTCGGATCTGACCGAGGCGGCATCCGCGATCAAGATCAAGGCCCAGATCGCGGCGGACCAAGTGGAGCGCAAGGAAATGCTTCTGCGTGCTGGAAAGTCGGAGGAGGCAGACACTGTTTTGATCCAGGAGATCGATTTTAAGCAGGAGCTGAAAGTGCTCACCGGCACGCGCCCACAGTGGACAGAGGCCGCGGCGGATTTTGAACAGAAGCTGCAGGCTGCAATCCGCTCGGGACGTAGTTCTGACTGGGCCAAAAGGGATTCTGCGATGGAGAAGCTCTTTGTGCGGATGGAGGCTTTCATCAAAGAGTTGAAGGCGGTGGAGGGCAGGTTGTCCGATTGGCGCTGGGACGAGCCGGTAAAGGCCCGCGAGGCGGTGGTGGGTTTCCTTTTTGGGACCGAATGGCTTACCGCGAGCTTCTGGCAGGACTGGTACGGGATGCTGCCCCTATTGTCCGGCTCGGTTCTCGTATCGCTCATCGCGATGACACTGGCGGTGCCTTTCGCTCTGGCTGCTGCGATCTACATTTCGGAGGTGGCCAGCCCGGCGGAGCGGGACTGGATCAAGCCCTACATCGAGTTCATCTCTGCGATTCCCTCGGTGGTTCTGGGCTTGTTTGGGATCGCCGTACTGGGCAGCGCGATCCGCACTTTTTCGCAGTGGGACTTCCTAAGCTGGGTCCCGGGATTTCCCATGTCGGAGCGGTTGAACTCGCTCACGGCGGGTGCGTTGCTAGCCCTCATGTCGATTCCGACGATTTTCTCGCTCGCGGAGGACGCTTTGGTGAATGTGCCGCGGCATCTGAAGGAGGCGAGCTTTGCGCTTGGTGCGACCAGGCTCCAGACACTGGTGCGCGTCCTGATCCCGGCGGCACTTTCGGGGATCATTTCAGCGATTTTGCTAGGGTTCGGGCGGGTGATTGGCGAGACGATGGTGGTCTTGCTCTGCGCGGGGAATCGGATTCAGATCCCGGACTTCAGCGAGGGGCTGGGGGCGATTTTCCAGCCGGTGCACACCATGACGGGGATCATCGCGCAGGAAATGGGGGAGGTTGCTTCGGGAAGCATCCACTACAGGGCCTTGTTTATGGTTGGGATCGTGCTGTTTGTGATTTCGCTCGTGATTAATTTTCTCGCGCAAAAGGTGGTGAAAAACTTCAAGATCTCGATCGGATAGTGCCAGCGCGTTCTTTAGGGATGCAGTGGTGTTAAATGGCCTAAGTGTTGTTTTTTGGGCACTTGACGGGATTTTTTAGAATCAATCCAGACTCATTCACGTCGCCAAAATGCTTGTTTTTGGGATTGGTTATCAAAATATACAACTGTTGATCATAGGCTTGCGTTGATTGTGTGCACGTTGTTAAGTTTTTGTGTTTTCCTTTGGCATGCACAGTGCTTTAGACTCCTCAACCGTTAATTCGGTTTTCACCCAAATAAAAAACATGAAGCATACCACCAAGTCAGTCAGCTCCCTGAGCCTTTTGGCTCTTGCCACCGCAGCAACCCTCACTTCGGACGCCTTCGCTGGAACGCCAGCCAAGCCAGCGGCTCCAAAAGAGTCAGGCGCCCTTCTAGAGAAGCTCAACGCAACCGTCGAAGTCGGCTACGACAGCGCCTACTACTTCCGCGGCCTTTGGTTTTCCAACAACAACGTCTGGGAAGGACTCACCCTCAGCCTGCCGGTGAATGACCAACTTAGCTTCACCCTCGGTACAGTCTACACCTCGAGCGCGAAGACAAACGTGAGCGTCGGTAGTGCTGCGCGGCAGCTGAAATACTCTGAATTGGATTTGATCGCTGGTGTGTCTTATGACGCCGGCTTTGCCAAATTCGGCTTGATTTACACTTACTACAACTTCTTCGATACGTTCTCGGGGTCCGTTGACGGTGCGACATTCGGGAATGCGGGAGACCAGGATTCAACCGTGAAATCCGCGCAAGATTTGGGTTTCACGATTTCAAAGTCTTTCGGTCCAGTGAATACGTCTGTTGGTTACTGGTACGACTTTAAAATCGGTGGTCATTACCTAGAAGCATCTGCCGATTGCCCTGTTGAAATCACTTCATGGCTGTCAGTAGTTCCGTCGGTTTCCACCGGATATGGATCAGATTATTACTCTTACGCAGCGCTCCCTCGGGGTGTTGCGTCCGGATTCACAACCGTTCGTCCCGCGATATCATTTCCAGTGAAGGTGACCGACTCAGCCGTGTTTACTCCCTATATGGCAATGAACCTCTCGCAGGATGCTAGGTACAATTTTGATACCGCATCCAACACAGTCGAAGGGCGCAACGACTTCTACTTCGGTGGGAAGATGAGCGTCTCCTTCTAAGGTTCTAAACAGCAAACAGAGTTTAAGGCCCTCCCGCCCTCGTGGCGGGAGGGTTTTTTATTTCAGGCCACCGGTTTTCGTATTTCCCGAGTATCTTTGAAGTGTAGACTATAGCGCAGCAAATGATGTCAGCACCTCGAAAAATCGCCGTGGTCGGAGCCAGCGGGTATTCCGGAGAAGAATTGGTCCGCCTGCTGGTCCGGCATCCGCACGCAGAGCTTGTCGCACTCACCTCCCGCCAGCTCGCAGGGCAGGCGATGGCACAGGTGTTTCCAAGGTTCGCCGGGATGCGCTACGCCGACCTCCCTTTCATCGCCTCGCATGTGCAGGACATCGTTCGTAGTGGTGCGGAGTTTGTTTTTCTCGCGCTTCCCCACGGGGTGGCCCATGAATTTGCCGGCCCGCTTTTGGATGCCGGGTTGCGGGTGATTGATCTTAGCGCAGATTTCCGGATCAAGGATGTTGCGGTGTACGCTGACTTTTACGGCGAACCGCACCATGCTCCGCCGCTTGCAACTGAGAGTGTGTATGGCCTGCCAGAGGTTTATCGGGATGAGATTCGGAACGCGCGGTTGGTGGCTAGCCCAGGATGTTATCCGACAAGCATCCTTCTTCCGTTGATTCCCCTTTTGAAAGAGGGGTTGATCGCGTCCGACAGCGTTCACGTCAGCAGCATGAGCGGAGTGAGCGGTGCGGGTCGAAACGCCAAGGTCGAGTACCTTTATGCGGAATGCAACGAGAGCGTCCGGGCTTACGGCGTTCCCAAGCATCGGCACCTGGCGGAAATCGAGCAGGAACTCAGCAGCGCGGCTGGGCAACCGGTGCTGATCAGCTTTACGCCTCACCTCACCCCTGTGACGCGCGGGATTCACTCGACCATTTACGCAGCCCTCTCACCCCGCGTGTCTCCGGACCGGATCGGGCTTGCGCTTGAGGCTGCTTACCGGGACGCGCGATTCGTGAGGCTGCTGGATGGAGCCGCGTTGCCTGACACCAAAAATGTCGTGAACACCAACTTCATCGACATCGCTTGGAGGCATGACCCTCGCACGGGGCGGGTCGTGCTTCTGAGTGCAGAGGACAACTTGGTGAAAGGCGCGGCGGGGCAGGCCGTGCAGAGCCTGAATTTGATGTGCGGTTGGCCGGAAGAGGCGGGGTTGATGTAAGTGATGTGGGTTTTGCGTATTTTGTCGGGTGAGTTTGGCCCGAAATTCGCTTCATAGAGCTCGCTTTAACAGTCAATCCATTCCGATTCTCGTTCCGTCCCAATGTCTTCAGTGTTTTCCGAAATCTCAGGCGGCGTTAACGCGCCAGCGGGCTTCTTATCCGGCAGCGCTTACTGTGGCATCAAGGCCACCAATTTGGACCATCCCGATCTGGCCATGATCGTCTCCGAGGGGCCGTCCGTTGCCGCTGGCACGTTCACCACCAACCGTGTAAAGGCCGCGCCAGTCCGCGTTTCAGCGGCGCATATGCGTGGGTCAGATGTGAGGGCGATTGTTGCAAACGCCGGGAATGCGAACGCTTGCACGGGTGTTCCGGGTATCGAAAATGCGAAGCGGATGGCTGCGGCAGCCGCTCAGGCGCTGGGTTTGAAAATGAGGCAGGTGCTAGTGTGCTCCACCGGCCGCATTGGAGTTCCTTTGCCGATTGAAAAAATGGAGGCCAGCATTTCCCGTTTGAGCACGGAACTGCATTCCTCCGGCTCGAGTGCGGTGGCGGAGGCCATTATGACAAGCGATACGGTGAAGAAAGAGATCGCCGTGGAGGTTGAAATTTCGGGCCTGAAGGTCCGGATCGGTGGCGTCGCAAAGGGCGCTGGCATGATCGATCCCAACATGGCGACCATGCTTTGCTTCATCACAACAGATGCAGTCATCGAGAAAGCCGAACTGCAGCAGGCGTTGTCTTTGTCTGTGGAGCATTCGTTCAACCGGATCACCGTTGACGGCGACATGAGTACGAATGACACGGTGCTAATGCTGGCGAACGGGCGTGCCGCCAACAGTGTGATCCGATCTGGAACGGAGGACTTCGAACGGTTCCAGCGGGCGCTGGATCATGTGACGCTTTCGCTCGCAAAAATGATCGTGGACGATGGCGAGGGAGTCACAAAGTTCGTTGAGGTGCAAGTGCTTGGCGCTGCAAGTTTCTCGGATGCGCGCCGCGCTGCGGAGGCGGTCGCAAAGTCCTGCCTCGTCAAATGCGCATGGTTCGGCGGTGATCCAAACTGGGGCCGCATCATGGATGCGATTGGCTACTCCGGAGTAAAGATGCGAGAGGAGCTCGTGGACATTTTCTACGACGGTCTCATCGCCGTGAAGGGTGGACTCGCAAGCAACACACCGTTTGAAAAGCTCAAGCAGGTGGTTGCCGCAGAGAAGTTCACCGTGACCGTGAACCTCCATCTCGGCGCGGCTGAGTACAATGTTTTCACAACGGATTTGAGCACTGAGTATGTGGTGCTCAACATGGGCGAGTAGTCGGAATCAGCCACTCTCTGTGATTTACCCCGTGGCTTCGACGAGCGTGGAACTGATGTGGCTTCGGATATCCTCTGCGAGCGGGCTTTTCCAGCAAAAACCCGATTCTGTAAGTGTCAGCGTTGAGGCATGGAGCGCATGGCGCGGAAGAAGAAGCCTCCTCCGCAGCGCCTCCGTCCATCCCGTCTCAATAAATTCCAAATAACACTGTTCATCTTCACCGTAGATTTTGTCGCCTACGATCGGATGACCGCTGTGTGCCAGGTGCACGCGGATCTGGTGCATTCTGCCCGTGATGGGGTTGGCTTGAACGAGCGAAAATTGTTTTTTTGGGTGTAACTTTGATTCAAAGCGCTGCAGCAATTCAAAACGCGTTATCGCATGGCTGCCCTCTGGGTGGATGGTTTGCTTCAACCAGATTGGAGAGGGTTGGTAGGCGCTTTTGCGCGCAATCGCTGCGTTGACCTCCCAATCACTCACCTCCGGCCAACCATGCACCAGAGCCTGGTAGGATTTCAGGATGTGGTGCGCTTCCATTTGCCGGCAGAGGGAACGAGCCGCAGCGCGGGTTTTCGCCACAAGGGTGAGCCCGCTGGTTTCGCGATCGAGGCGGTTGATCAAAGAAACCTGACCGCCGTTGATGCGCTCGTATGCGAGAAGATCGCAAAGATGGTGCCAGAGGGTGGCCCGGTCCGTGGGTTTGCTCGGATGGGCTGCCATGAGTGCCGGCTTGTCGATGATCAACCACTGGTCGGATTCGTCGATGATCACCGGGGATGCCCAGGGGCGCATGTGGGGTGCGGAAGTCATCCTCACGATGTTGAGCGGAAATCCAGGGTGGCACGACAGCAAAAAAAAGAGGCCACGGTGAGGGGCCTCTCTCGTTAGTAGATTTAGCAAGCGGGGTTACTTGGCGGGCTCGGCAACCTGTTTGGCTTGGTCAGGCGCGCTGTTGGTTGCCCACAGGATTCCGCGGGCGACTAGGTCCAGATAGCGGTCGTCCTGCACGGTGGCGTTGTTGTGCCCGATGGTGGTGCTGAAGACGCGTGTATTGTTCTGGTACAGATTCGTCCACGCAACGACGTAGTCCGCCTCTTTTTGAGTGCCGTCTTTGGCGGCGTAGGATTGTTTGCCGCGCGCGATTGGAGTGGCGGAATCAAACACCTGGATGTTGTTGTACAACTCCTCGTTGATCGTCGTCCAGTCAGGCTGATTTTTCGAAATAAAGTGCGCTTTGTCGAGGTGGGTGATGGCAATGGGTTGCTGAGGGCCATGGCCGCTGGATTGAAGTCCAAGGTACTCAAACCACCATCCGTGCGGGGTGCCAATGGTCGCAGGTTCGCCCGCGTTGCCGATTCTGTAGCAATGCATCGCGCAGTGCAGATTCACTCCGGGAATGCCATGTTTATGCGGGCTCAGCACCCCTTCGATGACGGACTCGTCGCTGATTCCAGCGGAGCATTCGTCGTGGATTACGAGATCGTATCCTTTGGCGTAGTCGGGGTTCCCGTAAATTGCGAGTGGCGGCTTGGTGGATTTGTCGTCCGTATGGACTTGGTCGACGGTGGCCTTGATGCGTTTTTCGATGCCGGCCTTCAAGATGTCTTTTTGGGCGGCGTAGTCATGGCAGCAGCCGCCGGTGATGAGCAAAATCTTGAGGGATTTTGGTTCCTGGGCTTGGGTGTTGAGCAGGCTTCCAGCGAACAGGGTTAATGTGAGGGCGAGGGGAGTTAAGCGTTTCATTCGGGCCTCAGGAGAACTCGCTGGCAGCATCGAATCAAGTGCGGAGTTTCAATTGAGGCCGCTTAAAGCGCGTCAGGTTTTCGCGAGGTGTTGCGAGGAGCGGCAGTTTCTGATGTCCCGACTGGACACTGTGTGCATACCCAGCTTCGATCAGGGCGCTATGAACTCTCTTTGGAACCGCTTTCAGCAGTATCATCTTCGCCACTCGGGTCTGGGAATTTCACTGGATGTTTCTCGGATCAGCTTCACAGAGGAGTATCTCAAAGGAATGGAACCCTTGGCCGCGAAGGCGCTTCAATCAATGAAGGCGCTGGAGGCCGGCGCGGAGGCGAACCCGGACGAACACCGGATGGTCGGCCATTACTGGCTGCGTACCCCCGAGCTTGCTCCCACCCCTGAACTCGCTCGGGAGATCGTCGATACAAACGACGCCATATTTAAATTCGTCGCACAGGTGCATGCGTCCGGGGATTTCACGGATGTCCTTGTAGTCGGAATTGGTGGATCCGCGCTTGGCCCTCAATTCATCGCGGATGCGCTGGGATGCGTCGAGGATCCGATTCGGCTTCACTTTCTGGACAACACGGATCCCGACGGCATCGACCGCGTGTTTGAAACGCTTTCCGGCAGGCTGGAGCACACGTTGGTGGTTGTCATCTCAAAGTCCGGCGGCACCAAGGAAACCCGTAACGGCATGCTTGAGGCAAAGCGACGCTACGATCTCGCAGGGGTGCCGTTTGAGGCGCGGGCCATTGCAGTGACGGGCGTTGGGAGCGAACTCGACAAGTATGCGATCGCGAATCGGTGGCTGACTCGCTTTCCGATGTGGGACTGGGTGGGCGGAAGAACCTCGGTGATGAGTGCGGTGGGCACTGTCCCGCTCGCGCTGCAGGGGTTGAACATCCCCGCCTTCCTTGAAGGGGCGGCGCAAATGGACGCTTGGACGCGTGAGGCGTCTGTCGCCAAAAATCCTGCGATGCTCCTCGCTCTGATGTGGCATTACGCGGGCGCGGGCCGCGGACAGAAGGACATGGTGATTCTTCCTTACAAGGACAGGTTGGTGTTGTTTTCAAAATACCTCCAGCAGCTTGTGATGGAGTCACTGGGGAAGGAGCTGGATCTCGATGGCAAGAAAGTGAATCAAGGAATTGCCGTGTACGGCAACAAGGGGTCCACCGACCAGCACGCGTACGTTCAGCAACTGCGCGACGGCGTGCACAATTTCTTCGTCACCTTCGTCGAGGTCCGGAAGGATCGCGAAGGCGAGGTATTCGAGGTGGAGCCGGAAACGACCACCGGTGATTATTTGCAGGGCTTTTTGCGCGGAACGCGGACCGCATTGTATGAGAGCGGGCGGGAGTCGGTGACTGTGAGTTTGCCGGCTGTTACGCCGCAGGCTGTTGGTGCCTTGATTGCGTTGTACGAACGAGCTGTTGGTTTTTACGCCTCGCTTGTGAATATCAACGCCTATCACCAGCCTGGGGTGGAAGCGGGAAAAAAGGCTGCGTCCGCTGTTTTGGACCTGCAGCATAAAGTTCTAGCGGCCATTGGAGTGGAGGCGAAGACGGCCGATGCCGTCGCTTCCTCAATCAGCTCGGACCCCGAGGCGGTGTACCATGTTCTGGAACATCTCGTGGCGAACCATCCCGAAGTGCGCGTTGTGCGCGGTGCCGGACCCGCCGCCGACCTGTTCGCCCTCGGAGCATGAGCCTCGCATTGGATCACGAGACCTCTGCAGCGGTTCCACGGGTTGCGGTTTCTTTCGAAACGATCGCAGGTTTTTTGCGACTGCTTTCACATGACGTGCGCAATGATCTGAATGCGGTCGACCTGTTGACTGCTTACATTCAGGACATCTCCGGCGCGGAATCGATCCGCGGCGAGTTGGATCAATTGCGCACTGCCATCCGCTACGGTTCCGAGAGGATGCATCGGTTGTCACGCGCGTTCGACATTCCAAGGATTGAGGCGATTGAGCTCCCTGTGCACGTTTTGATTGAAGACTTGCGCAGCCGCATCCTCGCGGCCAAGCCGGAGGCTGAGGCTCGCCTCCTTTGGAATGTGGAGGACGAGAACGCCAACGTTTATGTGGATCCAACCCTCGCACTTGAGGTCTTTTCCGAACTCACCGACAACGCACTGGCTTTTTCGACGCATGACTCACCGGTGAGCGTGGGCGTGTTTCGGGATGAAGGGGATGTGTTCAGGTGGTGCTTTGCGCAGGGAATGAAGGAGCCTCCCTCACACCCAGATCAGTGGGGGCGGGTTCCGTTTTTGAGCGCGAGACGTGGTCATTATGGTCTCGGGCTGTTCAGGGCTCGTCGGATCATTGACGCGCACAAAGGGGCGATTGAGTTTTTACACGATCGCCGGACGGAGCGATTCTCTACAGTGGTGCGTTTTCCCGGGGGGGCTGTCGTGTGAAGACCAAGGCGGATGAAGCTTCCGGTGAACGGGTGCTTGTCATCGACGATGAGCGCTCGGTGCTCATGGTGCTTGAGGGAATGCTGAGCCGCAGGGGATTCCGCGTGCAGGTCGCCTCTGGCGGTGCATCTGGAATTGTGGCGATCGAGAAGTTTAATCCAGCGATCGTGCTCTTGGATCTCGGTCTGCCCGACATGGACGGCATGGAGGTGCTGCGCGAAATCAGGGCTTCGCATCCTGAAATTCAGGTGCTCATTCTCACGGCGAACGATTCCCTCGCAAATGCGATCGAGTCCATCAAGCTCGGGGCATTCCACTTTGTGAGCAAGCCATACGCGGCTGAGGAGCTGCTAAGCCTCATTCATCGCGCGCTCCAGCAGCGCCGCCTCGAGGCCGAGGCCTCGGAATTACGGCAACAGAGTGCGCGCCTTGAGGAAAGAATCCGCGTGATTGAATCGAGCTCGGCACCGGTGATGAGCAGTCGTTCAATGCAGCAAATCGAGGAGCTTTTAAAGCGGGTTGCGCCCAGCGAGGCCAACATTCTGCTCCTTGGCGAGAGTGGCGTCGGAAAAGAGGTGCTCGCAAACCGCATTCATGAAATGAGCAGGCGCGCTAAAATGCCGATCGTGAAGCTCAACTGCGCCGCATTTCCGGCGAACATGATAGAAGCCGAGCTCTTCGGCTACTCGCGTGGAGCATTCACCGGCGCCGTTTCAGATTTTCCGGGGATGCTTGCGCAGGCGAATCGTGGGACTCTGTTTCTGGATGAGGTTGCGGAGATGCCTGCAGAGCTGCAGACCCGCTTTCTTCGGGTTCTTCAGGAACGCGAGTACAGGCCTCTTGGTAGCACAAAGACAATCAAAACAGACTTCAGGCTCGTTGCAGCGACAAACCGCCCGGTTGCCGATGCGGTCCGGGACGGGATCCTGCGGCAGGACTTTTATTATCGTCTAAACACTTTTCAGATCGAGATTCCGCCGTTGCGAAAGCGTGCTGAGGACGTTGCTCCTTTGGCCCGACAGTTCGTTGCACGGTTTGCGGCGAAGCAGGGCACTGCCGTTCCGCAGATCACCCCCGAGGCAATGCAACGGCTCGGAGCCTACCACTGGCCGGGAAACATCAGGGAACTTCAAAATGCGATGGAATACGCGGTGATTCTTGCTGAGAGCGGTGAGATTCAGGCGCGGCATCTGCCTGCGGAACTCAAAATCACTGCCGGCGTGCACCAGGCGCTCCTTGAGTCTCCCGCCAGTCTCAGTCTGGCTGAAAACGAGAAGCAAATCATTCTTCGTGCCCTGATTGAAACCCATGGAAACAAAAAGCGCGCTGCCGAGATTCTCGGGATTCAGCGACCGACCTTATACGGGAAGCTGCGTCAGTACGGCATCCATGGGAATCCCGACGCAGCAGAGTTGTAGTGGGGCGACCGCCTTTTAGGCGGATGAACTGCACGACTCTCACTTCTGGCTCTTCATCAGCACCTCGTCGTTGAGCCAGTCGAGCATGCGGTCCGGCCAGTGTTGGAGGCTTTCCGATTTTGACCGCTTGCCCATCCCGAAACCGTGTCCGCCTCGTGCATAGATGTGGGCCTCATAATCGACGCCAATCTCCCGGAAACGCTGCATGAGATTCAGCAGCACACTCGTGTGCGGATCATCGGCGGCGATCAACATGAACGCCGGCGGTGCGTCTTTTGGCAATTTGGAGGGGATGCCCACGGGGCCCGGGTATACCAGCATCTGGAAATTGGGCTTCCCATTGAGCCGGTCGATCGGATCCGGCGCATTCTGCGCTCCCGTTCCCGATTTGTAAGAGGTGATGGATACCACCTCGCCGCCCGCAGAGAATCCAAGCATGCCGACTTTCTCGGGGTTGATTCCGAATTCCGCCGCCCTTGAGCGCACCAAGCGGACCGATCGCTGGCCGTCCTGCGGCAGTTGCTCTTCAATCTTGTAGGGCAATCCAGGCTCGCGGGGCAGTCGGTATTTCAGCACGAATGCCGAGTAACCGCGTTCACAAAGGAATTGAGCCGGCTCGACTCCGCCGTTCTGAAATCCCAGTTTTGCGAGTCCGCCTCCAGGCACGACAATGATGGCGACGCCGTTCGCCTTTTCTTTTGCAGGAAGAAACGCGGTGAGGGTGGGAAAATGAATGTTGGTGATGCTTCCGTTTTCGACTTTTTCAAGCTCGTCTTTTCGCGATTCGAAGCCCGGTGCCCCGCCTTCCCAAAGGGGAATTACCATCGGGGCTGATACACTTGATGTCGGGGGCTCTGCTGCGTGAGTGGGTATGCAGGACAGTGCGGCGGAAATGATCGCTGAGGCGATCAGAGGAATGTGATTTTGCTTCATAGACATGTTGGTGAAAAAAGCGGGATTTAGGGGAAAGCGTGAGCGTGGGCCGCTGATTAGCAGACGATCGGCGGGTTCAGTTCGCGGCCATCCGCGGCAGGCCCTTTGTCAGGGGATGCTGGTCTTTGCGGTTGTGCAGATAACATGAGGTCCATTCGGCTAGGCGCCGCCCCAAAATTCTGCAGGACTCCTGGACATCCGGTTCACGGGGTGCCTTGGCAGCGACTGCGCCGTAATGCAGTGTGAGGCCTTTCGCCGCGTATTCGGTGACGCCGAACACTAAAAAACCGAAGTTCATCAGGAGCGTCAGGAGGGACTGGCATGCAAGCTCCATTCCGCCGCCCCAGCCGCCTGCGCTGCTGAATGCGCAGGCGATTTTACCGTCCACTTTCATCCACTGATCGAGCATCGTCTCATCCCAAAACCGTTTCATTTTCCATGAAAGCAAGCCCATGTTCGTGGGGCTGCCTACTGCGAGTCCATCGCACCAAAGCACGTCTTCAGCTGAAGCGTCGTCGACGTGCAAAAGGCGGACCTCTGTTGAGCCCACTTGCCTTGCACCTTCCGCGACAAGAGCCGCCATTTGTGCAACGTTTCCAGAGCGGGAATCAAAAAGAACGAGGATTTTGTTTGAGTCAGTCATCGAAGATTCCAAGCAGGAGACGGAGTTGTGGTTGTGAAAACGAGATTGGTAAAAAACGCGAGTTGCGACCGGATGGAAGGGCTTGCTTCGCGCGCGGAGCGAGGGAAGAAGGGAAGATGGGGAGTGCCGTATTTAAAACTTAGATTGCGGCGCCATTCGGCTTCCCGCGGATTCAAAATGAGCGCAGCCGATGCTTTGCTCAACCTTGAAATGAGCGCGGGTGTTTGGGCCCGCGGCGGGATGCAATAGCGGCGGCAGAAAGTAGTGTATGATTTGGCCGAGATGCAGCTGCCTCGGGAGAGAGGTGGATTGAAGGCTTCAGGTGACACCACGCACGGTCTTTCGGTACTGACGTGGAGTTTCCCGCGTATGCCGAAGAAACTGGCGGTTGAAGTTTGAAAGGTTTTCAAATCCACACTCGAGTGCGATACGCATCACGCTCTCGTCCGTTTCGGTGAGCATTCTGCAAGCGCGGCTGACCCTGAGCTCGTTTACAAACACTGGCAGCGGTTTCCCCATCCTGCTGCGGAAAAATTTTCCGAAGGCGTCTGGGCTCAAACTGACCAAATTCGCTAGTTCTTCACGAAAGATTGGTGTTTCGAGGCGCGCGTTGATGCATGCGCAGATCTTGCCAACGCGCTGTTCATCCAAGGGATTGAGTATTGGAGCGAAGCCAAGGCTGGATATTGAATTCACTTCCCGCGAGGCGGCAAACAGCTCAAGGACTTCAAGTAGCAGCGTGAGCCTGCGGACGCCTCGTGCCCGTGGAATCATCTTCATGCGTTCCGCCGCGTGGGTACGCGCGTTACCCTCCATTTGCAAGGCGACAGGGCCCTTGTTCAAAAGGCGTTGGACCTTGGACATTTCTGGGAGCGCGACAAAGTCATGGCCAAATATCTTCGGTGAAAACTGGACAACGATCGCGTGGATGGCCTCGGAATGTGGATCGGCGGTGCGCTCATAACTGAGGGAGTGAGG
>JBILKY010000057.1:0-15343 GCA_044376395.1 Chthoniobacteraceae bacterium
CACGACGACCCTTGCTTCCCAGATGGGAAGGGCCGCGAACTTGTCGCTGCGGATGCGCAGTTTGCATTCCATCGGATTGCTGACCCAAAGGTCGAGTGCCCGGCGCTCTCCAACCTTCAAGATTATGTGGAGGGCATGGCGGACTCTTTCGAGGCTGCAAAAAAAACAGGAACCTACGACTACGCAACACCGCTTCCGGGATTTTCGGTAACTGGCAAACACACGTTCGAGATCCACCTCAAGGCACCTTACCCGCAGCTGCTTTACTGGCTGGCAATGCACTTTACCTCGCCCGTTGCCAAAGAGGCGGTCGAGTACTACGACGGAAAAGTTCATGATGGAAAGCCGCGTGATCTTTTCCGCTTTCACCCTGTTGCCACCGGCCCATTTAAACTGCAGGAATGGAAACGGAACTCGAGTATCCGGTTGATTCGGAATCCAGGATACCAAACGACTTTGTTTCCGTCAGAGGGCTGGAGTCCGGAACAGACGCCGCTCGTAGCGCCGCTAGCGGGGCGCTCCCTTCCGCTCATTGATGAGGTCCACATGACCATTTTCCGAGAGGCGGTCCCGATCTTTCTGCTCTTCAGGCAAGGCTACCTTGATGGGATGGGAGTGGGCAAAGACGCATTCTCCTCGCTGATGACGCCCTCCCGCGATCTATCCGAGAAATACAAACAGCGCGGGATCACCCTCCACCGCGACACGGAGCCCAGCACCTATTACATGAGCATGAACCTAGAGGATCCGGTTCTCGGCACCAACCGCAAGCTCCGCCAGGCGCTGTCGGCCGCTTTCAATTCGCAAGCCTACCTGGACACCTTCTACAACAGCGTGCCAATCGTGGCTGAACAGCTGCTGCCTCCAGGAATCAAGGGACATCAGAAGACTTTCAAGAATCCTTACGGGTACAATATTGAGAAAGCGAGAGCGCTGCTCGCTGAGGCAGGCTATCCAAACGGACGGGACGCTTCAGGCAAACAGCTCGAGATTACATTGGACACCACTGCAAGCGGCGCAGACGAACGGTTGATGGCAGAGTTTGAGCAGCGGCAATTTGAGCAGATCGGCATCCGTCTAAAGGTCGTCGAAAATACCTTCGCAAGATTGCTTGAGAAATTGGACAACGGCGGATTTCAGATCGCGGCCGGAAGCGGATGGGGCGCTGATTACCCCGACCCTGAAAACTTCTTCTTCTTATATTACAGCAAGAACCTCCCACCTGCTGGCAAGAATGCGTCCCGATACAAAAACCCGGAGTTTGATCAGCTGTTTGAAAAAATGGCAACTATGGAGGACTGCGCGGAGCGCGAGGAGATCGCGCTTAGGTTGAATTCGATTTTGAGTGAGGACGTGCCAGCGATTCTTCTGATGCACAAATCTCTTTTTGCGCTCACGCACGAGTGGGCGCCACGGATTCAAAGCAATCCGATGCTCGAGGGAGGCCTGAAGTACGCCGTTCTCAAGGATGACATCCGTCTCAAGAACAGGGCGGCATGGAATGCTAAGCCTCTCTGGCCCGCACTGGCCCTCTTGACTCTCGCCTTCGCGGCGCTTGCAGGACTGCGCCTCAACCGGAAACCTTGAACATGTTTGCCTATCTCATTAGACGCGTCTTCTTCTCGGTGCCTATCGTGGCAGGCGTCATGCTTCTGACGTTTTTCCTGTTTTTTGTGATTCAAAGCCCTGAAGCGATGGCCCGCCGGGTGCTTGGACCGAAGGCCACGCCACAAACGGTGAACACCTGGCTGCACAACCGCGGCTACGACAAGCCGATCATCGTTCCGCGGGCGACCGGACAGTCCGTTGCGGATTATCTTTTGATCACTCGTTCATGGAAGGACTCATTGTTTGTGAATCAGATGGTCCGCCTCGCAACATTTGACCTTGGCTCCTCGGATGTAACAGGAAGACCCCTGGTTGAAATTTTCAAAACGGGCGCATTGCCCTCACTGTTGGTGACTCTCCCGGCCTTCTTGGTGGGGTTGCTCATGTCCGTGGGACTGGCCCTTTATTTTGTATTCATCAGAAACTCGGTTCTTGATTTGCTCGGCACTTTTGCCTGCATCGCGCTGATGAGCGTGCCGCTCATGGTGTACATCATCTTTGGACAGTGGTTCGCCGCACTGGTGTTAAAGTATTTTCCGGCATTCGGATTTCACATGCAGGGGATGAGCACCCTGAAGTTTTTGCTGCTCCCAGTGGCCCTGGTCGTGGTAAGCGGGATCGGGGCGGATGTTCGCCTTTTCCGTGCGCTTTTTCTTGAGGAAATGGGTCAGGATTACATTCGCACCGCGCGGGCGAAAGGCGTCTCAAGTGCCAGGGTTTTACTTCAACATGTGCTCAAAAACGGCTTGATCAACCTCATCACGCTGATGGTGGCATCGCTCCCATTTCTCATCATGGGCTCGCTGGTCATCGAAAATTTCTTCGGGATTCCCGGTCTCGGAAACGTGCTTTTTTCAGCAATTCAGGCGCCTGATTTTGCAGTCGTGCAGGCTTCGGTTTTTCTGGGATCCATCTTGTACTTGCTGGGATTGATTCTTACCGACCTTTGTTACGCATGGGCGGACCCAAGAATCCGACTCCACTAGTTGTCCACTCGGGCGAGTCGAACCCCCAAAAACCACTTCACCAAGACCACTACTCCGAATGGCTTTACTTGACCAACTCTGGATTCAAAACGCGCTTGTAGTGTGTGGATTTGCTTTCGTCTTTGGGCTGGTACGTTCTGCAACGAAAGGCGAACGCTGGCAGACAGCGTGGAAGCGAATGCGCAGTGATTATGTGGGCATGACGGCACTGGTTGTGATCAGCCTCTTTGTTTTGTTGGGCAGCTTGGAAATGATTCGAATCCCCTCCAATGAGGGCCGCCGCACGCTGCTTGACCTCGCGAGCAACAGTATCCCGCAGGAAAAGGAATATGCTGCCCCGATGGCCACGCACGCTTTCTCAATTGCAAACCCAAAGCCGCTCAAAGCGCGTCATCTCCTGGGCACGGACACGCTCGGCCGCGACACAATGGTTCAAACCCTTCGTGCAACACGAACGGCTCTTATCATTGGCGGGCTCACGAGCATGATTTATATCCCCATCGGTGTGCTATTGGGGATCATGGCGGGTTACTACAAGCGCTGGGTAGATGACTTGATCCAATACCTCTACAGCACCATCGCATCGGTGCCCGAAATTCTGATGCTGGTGGCCATCCTGATGGTTCTTGGGAAGGGTCTGGGAACAATGTCGATCGCGTTGGGAATCACCGGGTGGGTGGGTCTGGCACGACTCATCCGCGGAGAAACGCTCCGTCAAACCGAGAAGCCCTACATCGCCGCGGCGAAAGCGATGGGGCAGTCGGACTGGAAAATTATTACCCACCATTTGCTGCCGAACGTCATGCACCTAGTGGTGATCAAGTTTGTACTGGGATTTTCGGGGCTCGTTTTGACTGAAGCCGTACTGAGCTACCTAGGGGTTGGAGCCCCAATCGGGACTGCCAGTTGGGGCGGGATGATCGACGCATCGCGGTCCGAGTTGTCGCGCGATCCCGTGGTTTGGTGGAATCTCACATCGGCCGCGACAGCGCTTTTTTTGCTGGTTTTATCCCTGAATATCTTTGGCGACTCACTGCGCCGCGCATTTGATCCTCGTCAGACTTAGATCGAATCCCCCTTGAACCTGCCAGATGCGCCCCAAAAGCCATGATTGAAATAAAAGACTTATCCATCGATTTTGGACGAGGCCCTGACAGGGTCCGGGCCGTACGCGAGTTGAACCTGTCGATCAAAAAGGGTGAGACCTTGGCGATTGTTGGAGAGAGCGGAAGCGGGAAGAGCGTCACGGGGTTGGCATTGACCCGCTTGCTGCCCGAACCACCAGCGTCATATTCCTCGGGCGAGATTCTGGTGGATGGCGCGAACGTGCTCAAAATGAATGCGACTGAATTACGCAAGCTGCGTGGCGGCAAAATCGCTTATGTTTTTCAAGAGCCTTCGACTTCCCTGAATCCAGTATTCACGGTTCACACGCAAATCGCCGAAGCAATCCGCCTGCATCGAACCGATGTGTCAAACTTGGATGATGAAGTGGAGCGGTGCTTGGACATGGTTGGCATTGTGAATCCTAAAGGCCGCATGCACGATTATCCGCATCAGCTTTCCGGCGGAATGCAGCAGCGCGTGATGATTGCGATGGCGCTTGCGTGCCGGCCTCAATTGCTGGTTGCCGACGAGCCCACGACTGCACTCGATGTCACCATTCAAGCCCAAATTCTCGACCAGTTGCGGGCGTTGAAATCCCAGATGGGCATGGCCATGATCCTTATTACTCACAACTTTTCGATCATCGGCGGAATCGCGGACCGCGTCGCGGTCATGTTCCGGGGTAGCGTAGTGGAGGAAGGACCAACAGAGGATGTTCTTCGTAATCCTCAGCATGCCTATACTCGGGCACTGATCGCGTGTATTCCTCAGCTCGGGCAACGCAGGAAACGACTGACGTCCATCGACCACGCCCTTTTATAATTGGCCTCTAGGGCCATTGACCGGCAGAGCAAAAATTTAAGAGAAACAATACCGACGAGCACATGAGCCATTCGGCCAAACTTGCGGCAGAGCCCGCCGAATGCCAGACATGCTGGTTAAAGATCACGCAGAGGGAGATGTCGCCTCCCTCCGATGATTCGCACGAGGGGGAGTGGCGAAGTCAGCTCGCCGCTTCAATCTTATGCGCCTTGCTCGCGACCGCCGGGCACCTTGTTCCCCACAGCGCGGCCTCGATGGTTCTGTACTCGCTCGCCTATCTGGCAGGCAGTTGGTTTGCGGCCACTGAAACCATCGCGAAATTCCGCGAACGCAGTGTTGACGTCCACTTTCTGATGCTCGCGGTTGCAGCGGGAGCCGGGGCAATCGGCCAGTGGACTGAAGGATCCGTCTTGCTCTTTTTGTTCTCGTTCGCAGGAGCGCTGGAGCACTTCGCTCTCGAACGTACCCAGCGGGAAATCCGAGCACTCATTCATTCCGCTCCCAAAAAGGCGATGCTCGTTGGAAAAGACGGATCTGAAACTGAAGTGCCTGTGGATTCACTGCAGGCGGGTCATTGCATCCGCATCCTTCCGGGTGCACTTTTTCCAGTCGATGGCGAGATTCTCCGCGGTGCAACTGCCGTGGATGAATCTGCGCTGACAGGTGAGTCCATTGCCATAGAAAAGCAGCCAGGGGATTCGACGATGGCCGGCACCTTGAACCTTTGGGGCGCCGTTGACGTTAAAGTCACCCGGATCGCAGAGCAGAGTGCGTTGCGAAAAATCATCCGGCTCATTCAGGAGGCCCAGAGGCAGAAAGCCCCCTCTCAACGCTTCACGGATCGGTTTGGGAGCGGGTATACGATCGGTATTCTATCGCTCACGGCGGGCATGTTTTTTTATTGGTGGCAAATCCGCCATATGTCGGCGTTCACCTCGACAACGGTTCAGAACAGCGCTTTCTACCATGCAATGACGCTGCTCGTCGTCGCATCGCCTTGCGCACTGGTGCTCTCTATTCCATCGGCAATTCTCGCCGCCATCGCATCGGGGGCTCGTCAGGGGGTCCTGTTTCGTGGCGGAGCAGCCGTGGAACAACTTGCGGGCATCGATATCGTGGCGATGGACAAAACAGGCACACTCACCACGGGCGATCTGCGCGTTGAATCGGTGGAAAGTTTTCCACCGGGTCGGGAGCTGGAAGTCAGCGAATGGGCATTCGCGCTGGAGCGACTTTCAACACACCCGCTTGCGCGAGCCATCACTGAGTACGGCAAACGCAACAAACTCGGGGAACGGCCGCTCGCTCGATTCGCATCCTTTACCGGCCTTGGATTGGAAGCGGAGTCTCCCGAGACTGGATTGCGGATCCGGCTTGGGCGCAAGGAATGGGTGCTTGAACCAGCGGAGGCACGCGCGCTCGAAAACGAGTCAGGCCCTGCGTTGGTACAGACCTCTGAGGTCTGGCTGTCTTGCACCGGAGGTCAGCAGCCAGCGCTACTTGGAAAGTTGAGTTTACAGGATGACGTCCGCCCAGCGGCGGCAACGACGGTGAAGGCTTTGCATCTCCGGGGACTTCGAACCGTGGTTCTCACTGGAGACAGGGCAGCTGCGGCAGCCCACCTTCAGTCGGTTCTTGGCGTAGGCGAAATCCGAGCCCAGCTCAAGCCGGAGGAAAAACTCGCCTTCATCTCAGAGCTCTCAAGGGAAGGACACCGGGTGGCGATGATTGGCGACGGCGTCAACGACGCGCCCAGTCTTGCGGCGGCGCATGTCGGGGTTGCGATGGGGGCGCGGGGATCCGACGCAGCCTTGGAGCAGGCCGACCTGGTGCTGATGCACGACAGGCTGGAAAACTTCCTGATTGCCTACGACATCAGCGTGCGGGCGAGGAAAGTCATCCTGCAAAACGTATCCATCTCTCTTGGGGTTTTAGTGATCCTGCTAGCCTTGGCTCTGGCGGGGTCGGTCCCGCTCACTTTGGGAATTCTGGGGCATGAAGGGAGCACCTTGATTGTGGTCATCAACAGCTTGCGTTTGCTGTCGAAAGCTAAAATATTCGCAAAATATTAATTAAAAGTTAGTTGACCGAGCCAGTTCCATGGATAACCTGCGCGCTCGTTCGCCTCCCAGCAAGAAGACGAGTCTATAGAATGCGCCTACGTTTCATACCCACACTTGCTCTCATTTTTGTTTGCTCCGGTTCGCTACAGGCGAGTTACTCCCTCTTCGGTTCGGATCGTTCAGATTCCGTGAAGCCCGAGTTGCGTTCACTTTTCGGACCGCAATCCTCTAACTTTAAGTACGACAAGCGAATGCTGGAGGCGGCACAGATTGCCGCCAACCGCGCGGGAGCGCACTCACGTTCGAGTTGCTGGCGTTACGTGAAGACCGCGTTGCTCGATGCGCACTTGATAGACAGCTACCCTAAGACCCGCTACGCGAAGGAGGCAGGATCAGAGCTTCAAACTGCATTCGGGTTCAAGAAACTCCCGGTTTCAGACCCGTACAAGGCGCCTCCAGGCTCTGTGCTGGTGTACGGAGGCGAGGGTGCAGGGCATGTGGAGTTTCGTTCGAAAGAGGGGTTCGTGAGTGATTTCATCTCTCCGAAGCCCTCACCTCGCCCGCTCATCGGGGTTTACGTGAAACCACGCTCCTAGCTTTAAGGCTTGCCACTCGGGCTTGCCGCCTAGGGGGAAAGCTGAGGGCGCAAGCCGTTTGACCTGAGGAACGCAGCCGGGCCCGCGCTAGACTCAAGCGCATCTTGCCGGGCAAGAAACCCGCAACGTCCTCACTCAGAGCAACCTTCCTCTCTGGTAATCAATTTAAGGAATCCCGTGCGACGTCAGAGCGGAAATGGGGCAATCAATTTTCAAAATTTCCTTCGAGAAAAGCCCCAGTCATGATACAGTCTTCCTCCTATGGCGATCCAGAAAAGGACAGCGTTTTCCCGCCGGTTACCTGACTTGGTCACGGAAGAACTTGCGGCGGTACTCTCTTCAAGAAGCAGCTTCGAGTTCAAGGACCTTTTTGACAAGGTCTACGAGCGACTCAAAGCAAGAAACGCAGCGAGCGGTGGCGAAGAAATGCTCCGTCTGCGCGCCTACGAAAAGCTTCAAAATCTCGTGTCTCGTGGGATGGTGAAAAAGGATGTTAAAAAGTACAAGGGCATCCCAAAGCAGCTCGCCACGCTCCAAACGACTCCTCCCCCGCTGCCGTCGCCCCAACCGATTGCAGTCTAGAGGGGCTCACTCAAAAACTTGGTGACTTTCAAGGGCGCCTGAGGGGACATAAATATCCCCCAGGCGTTTTTCGATTCAAGTTTTAGTGCTTTTCAACGGAATCAAAAAGCCTGAGATTCCCGTATTTCCATGCAGTCCGATTATCTTCCCATCCTCCTGCAAGTCCTGATTGCGATTGGCTTTGCCTGCGGCGCTCTGCTTGTCAGCGTCATTCTAGGAAAAGCTACCCGTAGGAATGCCACTAAAGATACGGCATATGAGTGCGGAATGATCGCCGAAGGGGAAGGCCAGCCTCGCTTCAGCGTGAAGTTTTATCTGATCGCGATGTTGTTCATCTTATTCGATCTCGAAATTGTTTTCATGTACCCGTGGGCGGTTGTGTACCAAGACCTCTTAGCTCATCAAGGCTCTACTGTCTTTTGGAGCATGACCGGTTTTGTCGCTATCCTAACGCTCGGCTACGTGTATGCGGTGAAAAAAGGCGCACTGGATTGGAAACGCTAGTTGGATGCGTTCCGGCGCCATCGAACCTTGCTGTTTACCGCCGCGCGCCAGTTAAAAACTAAATTCACAGCAAGTGATCATACGCTGACAGGCGGCCCTTTGGCTGCCTTTCATGCCACGGGATGCGGGTCGTCGATGTCGACCCTAAAAATCGCCCAAACGGCGCTGCACTCGAACCGAGTGCGCACCTCATGAAAATCAAAAAAGATATCCTTAAACTCCTTGCACGCCCGAGAATTCAACCGCTGGACGCGGTGGCCATCTGCAAGGAGCTGAAAATTGCCGCAGACCAACGCCGGGATGTACGCGACTGGCTTATTACGCTCGAAAAAGAGGGGGAAATCGTGCGCACGAGAAAGCGCTTCTTCATGTTGCCCTCCCCTTCCGAGATCGTGACTGGCAAAATCCTCGGCTTCGCGAGTGGGGCTGCGAAACTGATATGCGATCAGCCGGGAGCCGCGGAGATCTTCCTCTCGGGGGAAAGTCTTGGAACCGCGATGCATGGAGACCGAGTCTCCGTTAGAATCGAAAAACCAGCTCCTAAGCAACCCTCGGGAAAAGCTGCGCCAGCGAGGAAACGAGAGGGTTCTCATGCTGGACGGAGGGATTCACACTCGACTGAGAAATCTCCGAAAGGCCGCGTTCTTCGCATTCTCGAGCGCGCAAATCCCACCATCGTGGGGACCATCGTAAGAGACGGAGACGACTACGTGGTGGTGCCGGACGACTCCAGACTGCCGCAGCGGGTCTATTTCCGTAGCGCCCCTCAATCTGCGAATAGCATCGCCCGCAGAGGAAAAGCCCGCGCACAACAAATCGAGACACCAGACGGAAATTCCGCGCCACCGCTCAATCCAAAACTCGGCGACAAGGTTGTTGTGAAACTGGACCCTTGGGAATCCCGCCACAAGGATCCAGAGGGTGAAGTCGTGGAGCTTCTCGGTCACTTTTCAGATCCCGGCGTAGACATCCTTTCGGTCATTCGCCGCTACAATCTTAAGGTTGAGTTCCCTGCCGGAGTCATCGAGGAAGCGGCTCTCGTCCCCGAGTTTGTTGGAAAGGCAGATACCGAGGGACGCGAGGATTTGCGAACGCAATCGGCCATCACAATCGATCCCGATGACGCCAAGGATTTCGATGATGCGATTCACGTTGAGGAGACTGGATCAGGGTGGATGTTATCGGTCCACATTGCTGATGTTTCGCACTATGTCCGACCGGGGACCCAACTGGACAAAGAAGCGCGCAAGCGTGGGAACTCCACCTATCTCGTCGACAGAGTGCTCCCGATGCTGCCTGAGCGGCTTTCCAACGGAGTCTGCTCGCTAAAGCCGGGGGTGGATCGTTTGGCTTTTTCCGCATTTCTTGAGGTGAATCAAGAAGGCAATGTCGTCCGGGCGCGTTTTGCGCGCACTGTGATCCGCAGCATCGCGCGCCTCACCTACCGTCAAGCATACGCAATTCTGAAGGGTGATACGGCTGAAAATACGAACCTCCCCAGAGCCCCGAAAGGTTCACGTTGCCACTCCGATCCGGAGGTTCAAGAGCGAGTACACGCTGCATGGAAGCTTGCAAAACTCCTGCGTAAAAACCGCTTTGCAGCTGGTTCTCTGGATTTGGATTTTCCAGAGATCAAAGTGCGCCTTGATGCGGCCGGAAAACCCGTTCGTATTGAGAAAATAGAAAACGACGAGTCTCATCAACTCATCGAAGAGTGCATGCTTGCTGCCAACGAAGCAGTTGCTGCAGCCATCAGGCAGAAGTCGCTGCCAACGGTTTACAGAATCCATGAGAGCCCGGACCAAGAACGTCTGCTGGAGTTTCGCTCGAAAGCGCTTGAGCACGGTCATCGAATTGGCGACCTGACGCAGCGCAGGGAAGTGCAAAAGCTTTTAAAAAACATTCAAGGGAGACCAGAGGAGTACATCCTGAAGCTCGATTTCCTCAAAAGTCTAAAGCGTGCAACGTACGACGTTAAACCACTCGGCCACTACGGACTCTCCAAGTCCAACTATGCCCACTTCACCAGTCCCATCAGGCGCTATGCAGATCTTCTAGTGCACCGCTCGCTCGCCCTTTCAAAGATCGAGGGCATGCGTGAACTCGCAGAGATTTCCGCGCACATCTCAAACACCGAAAGAACCTCAGCTGAAGCCGAGAAAGACTCCGTCCAACGCAAAAAGATGGAGTTTTTTGCACTGCAACTCCGTGCCCCAGATGCGGGAATCTTCGAGGCTGTAGTGATTGACGTGAGACCACATGGCCTTGTGGTTGAAATTCCGGAGGCGCTTTTGACTGGAATGATACACATCAGCGCCTTTCCTGCCGACCGCTACTGGTATGATGCAGCAACAATGAGCTTCCGCGGGCGACGCACCGGACTGAAGCTCCAGCCTGGACTCACCCTGAAAGTAAAAGTCGCGCGGGTCGACCCACACAAACGTCAGGTGGACTTTACGCCCATCCTAGATTCGCCAAGCAAGACTGAACCCACGAATTCAAAGCATGCGACTACGCGTTCTCGCCATCGGAAAACCGAAGCTGACTTTCGCAAAAAGCGGCGTTGAGGAATATTTAAAAAGGCTCGGCACGTTCACCTCACTGCGGCTTGATTTTTTAAAATCTGGGTCCAGAGAATCCGAGGGCGAAGCACTCCAGTCGAACAGTGCCGGCATGTTTCGCGTTGTTCTTGACGAGGGCGGCGAGGAAATTGCGAGCCGCGGACTGGCGGATCGCGTTACCCAGTGGGAGAGGACACCGGGAATTAAAGAAATCGCGTTTTTAATTGGAGGTGCGGACGGCCATGCCGAGCGACTGAAAGCCTCGGCCGACTGGACATGGTCGCTCAGTCGTTTGACACTGCAGCACGAGATGGCGCTGGTGATCCTGCTTGAGCAAATTTACCGCGCGTACACGATTAAAACAGGAGGCCCTTATCACAGGGATTAGCCTTTGAGCCCCAGCACTCAATCGTGCCTCAGCGCCTTCACGGGCTCCAATCGAGCCGCAATCATTGCAGGGAGAAGAGCTGCGAGAGAGCAAATCACGAAAGCACTCACACAAATAATCGCAACCCATGAGGGTACGATTTCGGCGGGTATTTCTCGGAACTGGTAGATTCCCGGTGGGAAAATCTCAATTCCGAGCTGAGCAGATAGCCATTCCTTAAATTCGTTTCGCCATTGAACAATCGCGAGACCCAAGGCAACGCCGGTTGTATTCCCCAAAACACCGACAACCATTCCCTGCGTCAAAAAGACCCAAACAATCTGGGTTTTCGTCGCACCAAGAGCCTTCATAACACCGATCTCACGCGTCTTTAGCACCGTGACAGTGATGAGGGTGTTCATAATGCTGAACGCCGCGACTACCACAATGAACATCAGCAGGAAAAACATCGTGTTCCGCTCAAGGCGGATTGCGTCGAAGATGTCGTGGTTTTCATCAATCCATGTCGTCAGCCGCAAATGCTCAGCCAACGAGGGTTGAATCTTTTCGACAAGCAGCGGCGCTGCGTAGGGATCTTGCAACCACGCACTGACTCCATGAACCGAATCACCGAGTCCATAAAGCTCCTGAGCAATGTGTAGTGGAACAAACAGAATATCCGAATCGTACTGATCGCGACCGGAGCGAAACACGCCAACTACTACGAGTTCGCATGGCAAGATAAGCGACCTGAGCTTTTGCAATGAAGCTTTCGGATCATTGGAGGACTCAGCGGCATTGAGAGCCTCAAGCACTGGAGTGAAGTCCTTGGCCGGATAGGCCGTTATTTTGTCACCGACTCGAAGGCCGAGCTCACGGGCGAGCACGGCACCAATCACCGTAGAGTCGCCCGAAAGGTTAAATTCACCTGCAATGACCATCTCACGCAAGCCGGTCGCTTGCGTCTCCGCCGCGGGGTCGATCCCCCGCACCTGCGCAGCCCTGACCGCCCCCTCTTGGGTTCCAAGCAGTACGGGGCCCTGCACGAAGGGCGCGGCCCCCCTGACACCTTGACGACCTGCCAAATCACTCGAGATGTCCCGCCACTCCATCACCGGGAACCCGCCGGCATCCGCCTTGAGATGCGGATCAAATCCGAGCACTTTACGCCTGAGTTCCAAGTCAAAGCCGACCATTACCGACAGCACCAAAATCAAAACGGCGATTCCTAACGTCACGCCAAGCACCGACACCACGGTGATGACCGATAGAAAGGTTCGCTTAGGCTTTAGAAAGCGAAGAGCTAAAAATGGGCTGAAGGGCAGTTCCATAGGGGCATCTATCTCTTTGGCGTGGGTCTCTTTCGGGCAGTCGATCCCTTCATCATCTCCTCAATGAGGTCAGGTTCCACAGGGATATCCTGGGTCAGGACGATGTTGTTAACACCTCCTACCAATACATCCTGCTCCAACCTTATTCCCAAGCCCTCCTCTGGGATATAAATCCCAGGCTCCACCGTCATCACCCACCCCTCTGCGATTGGAACATTCGGCTCGATGACATCGTGCACGTCCAAACCTAATGGATGCCCCAATCCATGTGGAAAATACCGTCTTAAAGCTGGACTTAGAGCGTCCTGCTTTTTGACTTCGCGCAGAGAGATGAGTCCAAGCCTCAGTAATTCCTCTTGCATCAGCGCCTGACCTTCCTTGTGCCACTGCTTTGGGGTCTTGCCGGGCCGCAGTCCGCGGATCGATTCCTCCATCACACGGAGAACCGCTTTGTAAACATCACGCTGGCGGCGCGAGAACTTTCCACTTACCGGGAACGTGCGAGTCACGTCCGCGTTGTAGTTTGCGTAACTCGCAGCCAGATCTAAAAGCAGGAGATCACCCTTTCGACACGGTTGATCGTTCGCGATGTAGTGAAGCGAACATGCGTTCTTCCCCGAAGCCACGATCGGCATAAAAGCGAAACGTCCTCGCCGCCTGATAAACTCGCGCGCGAACTCTGCCTCCACCTCGCACTCGTTGATTCCGGGCCGAATCAACTTTGCCACACTCAAGAATCCATCGCGTGTGATTTCAGCAGCCTTTCGGATCAACTCTACCTCATCGGATGATTTAACCAACCGCTGAATGCGCAACAGACGAGCCAGACGATGATAAGAGTGCAGGGGGTACTGCTTCTGCGTTTCACGGACAAAGCGCGCATCCCGGTTGTCAGCTTCAATCACCGCACGGGCATGCTCGTTAAGATTCAAGTACACATTGTCCATTTCATTCATCGCAAAATGGAACACGCCACGAAACGCGCTTATCCACTCAACGCGTTCGATTCCGCTGATCGAAGCAGCCTCTTCCTTGGAGAGCTTGTGGCCATCCCAAAGTTTGCTTTGCGGAGTCGGCTCACGAATGAAGAGAATCTCACGGTCACGCGGCTCCAATGCATCAGGAGCCAACAGCAGTATTGTTTCTTCCTGCTCGATCGCCGAGAGATAAAACAAATCACTGTTTGGATAGTATGCAGCAGTGCCATCCGCGTTTGTGGTGGAAATGTCGTTGGCATGCACGACTGCAACCGAGCGAGGCATCATGGCGCACATGAGCTTGCGTCGATTCGATGTGGGAAGTTTGGAGCCTACGGGATGGTGGCGCATGGGGT
Organism: Chthoniobacteraceae bacterium; assembly: GCA_044376395.1. Classification (GTDB taxonomy): domain Bacteria; phylum Verrucomicrobiota; class Verrucomicrobiia; order Chthoniobacterales; family Chthoniobacteraceae; genus Chth-196. Next base: position 13,861 of record JBILKY010000057.1, read on the forward strand.
GCTTTTGGGGAAATTCATTGAACTGCCACGACTGCTCACTCGGCAGCACGAACGGCGCGAACAAGGATCTGTGCGCTTACTACGCCCTGATATTCGTTACGGGAAAGCTCAACAGCAAGATCCCATGGAGCCGGCGGGAGCTTTTGAGAGGCCGCGTTAAACCACATGGCCCTGGAGGACGCGCTCCCCTGACGCACGGAAAGCTGGAGATGCTTTTCCTTAAGGACACGCGGGCTCTCCGAGGGCGTCACGCCCCTCAAGATAAACATCGGCTGTGGATTGCCCATGCCGAAAGGGGCTAGCGCCTCGTATTGCGTGAGCATGCGTGTGTTGACCTCCTCAAGCAGTAACTCTGCGTCAATCTCAACCGTCGGCTCCAGATTGTCGGCGCTCAGGCTCTTGGCGGCGTGCTCGCAAAACATCCCGCGAAACGCTTCAAAATTTTCCTGCCGAACGCTGACGCCAGCCGCCATTTCATGACCGCCGTATTTATCGAGCAAGTCGCGGCATCCGTGTAATGCCTCCACAAGAGGGAGACCTTTAATACTTCTGCCGCTTCCTTTTCCCATGCCGGTCTCATCAAAACCAACCACAATAGTTGGCCGATAGTACTTCCTCATGAGCCTTGATGCTACAATCCCAAGCACACCAGGGTGCCATCCTGATGCTCCAACAATAATGGCGGCGTCGATTTCCGGCCTGAACGAAAGGGCTACCTGCTCCTCGGCCTCTCTCAAGACCTGGTCCTCAACGCCGCGCCGATCTCGGTTCTGAATGTCGAGACGTTCGGCGAGTTGATTAGCCTCCACCGCGTCCTCACTCAAGAGAAGATCTAGCGCATCCCGAGCAGTACCCAATCGCCCTGCCGCGTTCATTCGGGGCCCCAGTTTGAAGCCGACATCCCCGGAATCAAGAGGCGGTTTCACGCCTGCCACGCGCATCAATGCACTGACACCAATCCATTTTGATTCGCCCATCTGCGCCAAGCCGCGCCGAACCAAAGTTCGGTTTTCATCTTGAAGCGGGACCAAGTCGGCAAGTGTCCCAAGAGCAACCAAGTCGAGAAATTCCCGAAGATCAATTCCCTCCTGCTTTCTGCATTTGAGCATGGCGTGCGAAAGTTTGAAAACCACGCCAACGCTACATAAGTATTGAAAATGATTCCCCCGCTTCGGATTCACCAAAGCGTTGCATTCAGGCAACACAGACGGACATTCGTGGTGATCCAGCACGACCACGTCGACTCCCTGCGCACGCAACTCGGAGACCTCACTGACTGCGGAAGTTCCACAGTCCACGGCCACTAAGAGCTGGGGATTGTATTCGCGCCGACATCTTTCGACTCCGCGAGAACTTAATCCGTAACCTTCGCCTTCGCGAACTGGCAAAAAGCACTCAACATTCGCGCCAAAAGCACGCAACACTCGGCTTAACAGCGCGAGAGACGTCACTCCATCAACATCGTAATCCCCGAACAAAACGA
>JBILKY010000002.1:0-41940 GCA_044376395.1 Chthoniobacteraceae bacterium
ACCGGCGAGATCGCCAAGTGGGTCAAGCCGGTGCGCACAAACTTCGGCGAAGCGGTGGATATCATCGGTTTGGCGGACGTTCACGGGATTCCAGGAATGTTCCGGCCGGCGGTGCGTGCGATGGTGAGGAAGGGCTCCGAATGGCCTGTGCTCATGGATTGGACGGGAGAGACGGTGGGGGCGATTTTTATGCCCGGTGCGGACATCGAGGTTTTGGTTTTAAGCAAGACGGGGCAAATCCTAACGCGGGTCGCTGGACCGGTGACGGATGCGGGGTTGCAAAAGGTTAAAGAGCGGCTGTCGGCTCTTGTGCCAAAGACCGCGCCGGCGAAGTAAGCGGTAGCCAGGAGAGCGGTGGCCAGGAGAGCGGTGGCGGAGGGAGCGAAGCTCAAATGCTGGGCGCGGGAAATTGAAGGATTGATTGTGTCGGGCGGTTTGACATTTAAGACTGGGGGATGGGCGTTTTCCGTCGATGGCTTCGAGCGCTGTTAGGTCGCACCACACTTTCTGCGGACGATGTGGTGTTCGAGCGCATTGACGACGCCGAGATTGCACCCGGCGCACAACCGGCGGATGTCGCGCCGGAAGTGGTCTCGGTATCAGCGTCTCCGGCAGCGCCCGCACCCATCGGGAGGTCGGTTTCAATTGAGGAGATTTTTTCGCGCACCCCGGTGAGATGGCGGCGCGCGATGGACGGTGTGGATGCCCAGGTGATCGTGCTGCCGCCGCAAGCTCTCTTGTCCGCCGGCGGCGAGCGGCCTCAGGCTTATTCACTTCGGTATCTGGCAAAGCATTATCCCAGCGTTTTCCGCGATCCCGGTATTCAGGAGGCGGATCCCGGGGTGGATTTGCCGATGGAGTTTTTGAAGGATCCGGAGGCGGATCTTTCGGCCTTGCCCGTGGACGCCGTGAGCGAGGTGATTTCCGACCGCTCCACATTCGCCGTTTCGGAGGAGGAGGTTGCCTCGCAAGATCAAGGGCTTGATGAAATGCGCGAGACCTCCAAGGCACTCAAAAAGGTGCGCCTTCCGCGCGTGAGTGCGGGCGAACGCAACGCGGGCTTTGACGATCTGCTGGCCCTGAGCGAGGAGGCGGGGCAGGGGAGCGCGGATCAGCCCGCAGCTGTCGATGCGTCGTCTGCCACGCCGGTTGCGCCAAATCCGAGGCTGCGCAGGATCCTCGCCGCCTATGCGGAAACGCTCCCCGAATTTCAAAATGCGGCGCCGCCTGCAGTCCCCGCGTCTTCCTCAGTTCCACCTCGCGTGGAGGCGCCCGCTCCTGCGTTGAAACAGCCCGCAGGACAGCCGCCCACCCGAACTGCCGACGCTCCGCTTCGCTCCGCGGCGCCCGCCGAAAGGGAGCGCGCGCAGTCGGTGCCCGCGACCGTGAACTCGGGGGGCTTCTCGATTGGCGTGGATGCGCACCGATTCGAGGAGCTTGGCCTCTCGCTTTCGCGGTTCGTGGACATCCGCGGATTTGCTCTCTGGCAGGCCGGCGGGGTGATGCAAACCGGCGAACTCGGTTTCGCGGCGGATGAATCCGGGATGCGCTCGCGCCTCGAGCGGATGCTGGAGGGCGGGATTCAGGTGCGCGGGGCGCAGGACGGGTTTTGTTCGGTGACTTTGCACGGCGCCAAGGGCGGCCTGTCGGTGTTTGGGGGTGCCGGCTGCCTTGTGGCCGTGGCACATCGCGAGGAAGGGATCCCGGAGCACCTGCGGCTCTGGCTTTGCGGTTGGGTCTCGCAGTCGAGGCCGCTCTGAGCAGCGACTGCTACGGGGACTCCGCTGCGCTGAGGGAGCGGTTTTTCGGGCGGAATAATTGCGCTAAAACTGCAAATTCATCCGTGCCTTCAGGCGCCCGATGAGTGTAGGTAGGAGCATGTCTAACAAAGTTTGGTTCATCACTGGATGTTCAAGCGGTTTCGGACGCGAACTGGCCCTTGCCGCTCTCAATGACGGAGACAAAGTCATCGCAACCGCTCGAAAACCCGAGGGGCTTTCGGGCCTGGTCGAGCAGTTCCCGGATACGTGCCACGCGATGGAGTTTGACGTGACTGATTTTTCGAATGCCGCCGCGGTTTTTGAGAATGCGGTGGCGGCGTTCGGCCGGGTGGATGTGCTCGTGAATAACGCGGGTTATGGACTCATCGGTTCCATTGAGGAAAGCTCGAAGGAACAGATTGACCGAAACTTCGCGGTGAATTTCTTCGGGCCGCTTGAGCTGATCCGCGTGGCGCTGCCTTATTTCCGCGCGCACAAAAGCGGCCACGTGGTCAACATCAGCGCTGCTGCTGTCATTTCGAACTACGCGGGGTTTGGAATTTACGGTGCGGCCAAGAGTGCGTTGGAAAGTTTGAGTGAGGCGCTTGCCTTGGAGGGGCGCGGGTTCGGGTTGAAGGTGACCCTCGTGCAGCCCGGCCCGTTCCGCACCGATTTCATCGCGCGCTCCCTTGAAAAAGTGGAAAGCGAGATCTCTGAGTACGCCGGAACTTCGGGCAAGTTTGGAAAGCTCATCGAATCGATGGACGGGCGGCAACCGGGCGATCCTGCGCGGGCGGCGCAGGCTATTCTGCAGGCGGTTGCCGCGGAGCGTCCGCCGCTGCGCCTCGTGCTGGGCAAGTACGCGATCGACAAGTCGCGCCGCGACCGGAACAACCGCGAAGCTGAGTTGCGCGAATGGGAAAGCGCTGGGCTTTCCGCGGACGGTCCCTACCTCTAGTGAAATCCTCATTCAACCCGCCGTTGGAATCTCCTGGCGAATCTAGAGCGGCCTGCCGGCGGTTGGCGGGGCCTCAGCCACTTTGATGTCCGGGGACGCGCAACGCGGCGATTGTCCTGTTTCGGGCGAAGGCGCTCTCGCTGGCTATGGAGCGGGCTCCGCGGCTAGTTTGGCTGCCGCTGCGGGGCGGGTGTACGCGCGGTTGATTCCGCGTGTGCCAAAAAGTTTGAGGGAGGAGGCGGAGGCTTTTTTGGATTTGCTCGCGCTGGAGCCGGGCGGTCCCGGTGTTTCCGCTGCGAGGCGCGCGGAGGTTTTGCGCGACATTGACAGGCACGGGATGTACGAGCACACGCCCGACGAATTGTTGTGGGGATGTCGTTTTGCGTGGCGTCATAGCGTGCGGTGCGTGGGGCGTTTTTTTTGGAAGCAACTCGAGGTGCGCGACGCCCGGCAATGCGCCAGCGCCGAGGACGTGGCCGCAGCCTGCGTCGCTCACGTGCGCGATGCTACCAACGGGGGGGCGATCCGTCCGCTGGTTACGGTCTTCGCCCCGAAGCGTGCGGGCGTCGAGTCTTGGCGGATTTGGAATTACGAGTTGGTGCGCTACGCGGGGTATCGCTCGGAGGACGGGGAGGTTCTGGGTGATCCGGCAGAGGCGGAGTTTACGCAAAAATGCATCGACCTCGGATGGCGTCCGCCTTCGACGCGCTCGGCGTTTGATCCTCTGCCGATTTTGCTCTCCGGACCGGGCGCGCCCTTGCACTGTTTTGAATTGCCAAGGGAAGAGGTGCTTGAGGTGCCGCTGGTGCATCCGGAGTTTGAGTGGTTCCGGGATCTGGATCTTCGCTGGTACGCGGTGCCCATTGTTTCAAACATGCGTCTTGAAATCGGCGGGATCGAGTACACGGCCGCGCCTTTCAACGGCTGGTACATGGGCACTGAAATCGGGGCGCGCAACCTCGCGGATCTCGGGCGTTACAATCTGCTCCCCGAAGTCGCCGCGCGGATGGGGATTTTGCAGAAGCGCGAGGCTTCCTTGTGGCGGGACCGCGCTCTGGTGGAGTTGAACCGCGCGGTCCTGCATTCCTTCCAATTGGCGGGCGTGCGGATGGTGGATCATCACACCGTTTCCGAATTGCACCTGCGCTTCGAGGAACAGGAAGCCGCCGCCGGCCGGCCGGTGACGGGCCGCTGGGACTGGTTGATTCCACCGCTTTCGGGGGCGACTTCGCCGCTGTGGAATCGTGCGTATGATCCCTGCGAGTATTCCCCGAATTTTTACACGCAGCCGTGCGAGATGCCGGGTGCTGCCGGCGGATTCGAGTGCGCTTGATCGCCTCTTAGCGGGTGGTGACGCGGAACGCTTCGATGTCGTAAATCTCCGCCCTCTCGCTGGTCCCGCGGGTTGTGATGACTCCAAGCTTCTGGTTGTCGGGCGAGATGAAGAGACGCTTCGGCGCGCGCTCAAACCCGCGCAGTTCCTCCACGAGCGCCATGTTCCGCGGGTAATCGGAGACTCGCACAGTCAGATCCTCCGAACAGGTGACGATATACTGCCCTTTGGGGTGCCATTCGATATCCGTGATGGGCCCGTCGTGGGTGCGGAATTCTTTTTCGACGTGGTCCGTCTCCAAATTATGGATGCGCACCCGCATGTTGCCGCCGCCCTCCGCGATCAATCGGCCGGATGGATTTACGGCGAGTACCTCCGCGTCGGGGGCAGGGATCGTCTTGAGTTTTTCTCCGGTGTTTGCGTCCCACACGATGATCGCGCGCTCCAGATGCGATTGGGCGTCCCCTTCTTTTTGGGTTTGCACGAGCCCGATTTCGGCCACGCGGCTCGGCCCGATCCATTTGACGCTCACAATTCCCTCCGCGGGAACCTCGATCCCGCTGCGGTCAATCTTGCAGTGAATAGTCCCGGAGGTTGTCTCATACACGGCGCTGCCCCTCCAAATCAGATCCCCAGTCGGGTTGATGGCAAAGTGCTTGGGCACGCCATCCAGCTTGCCCGAGAACAACTCCTTGAGTTTTCCCTCCTCGTGAATGTACACGCGCGAGGTCGTCCCGCTGATCGCAAGAGTCGACTGGTCTTTGCTCACTGAAATTGTTTGTCTTTCGACGGAGGAATTGGCGTAGGAGAAGAGAGGCTCTTTTTCCGTGTCTTTTTTCTTCAAATCCAGCGTCTCCAGCGCGGCCGGCGAACCTCCGCGAAGCCGCGCGATTCTCGATGCATTTCCCAAGTAGGAGAAAGTCGGGCCCGCATTCTCTGACATCACAGCGAGACTTTGGGTCGGTTTCGACATTTCAAATTTATACACCTTCATCAGGTTGTCCTGAACGACCGCGACATCCCCTGTGGCGGGGTGCGCTAAGACTTTCCACGTTGATTTGAATTTGCCGAGAATCATGTTGGAGCGCGCAAGCGCGCCCCCACTGTTGCTCCAAAATTGCAGGACCGCGCTTCGATCCGAGCGTCGCGAAACGGTCGCAAGCATGTTTATCGACGGCGCGAAGTCCATCGCCTTCAGGTTCGGCTGGCGGATGTCGAAGAACGGCTTGCCGCTAACCGGGTCCAGTTTGCGGATGACCGGCCCTACCAGGGAAAACAAGTTGGAGTTGCTTGAGTAAAGCAAAGCGGCTCCGTACGGGAATGGGATCTTTGCGTTCTGCTTGATGAGATTTCCTGAGGGCAGCTCCAGTTCTTGGATCCCATCATCCGCGGAGGTGATGCGGATTTTCGTGGCGTCGATAAATTCCGCGATCGCGGAGCTTTTCGGGCCGCCTTCCCAAACCAGATTGGTTGTCTCCAAGCTCCAAACTTTGACGCGCTTTTCAACCGGATTCGGAGACACGTCCGAGTGACTCAGGAGCAGTTTGCCGTCCGGGCTTATGGCGATGGACTGCCGGAACGACAGCGAACTCCAGCCGGCCCACGGTTGTTGAAACTCCGCCTGTTTCTCACCCTTTGGCAGGGCGTATGTGGTGATTTTACAAACGCCGGGTCCGTTCCTTCCAATGGCGACCCGTTTGAAATCTTTTGAGACGGCGAGAAGCGTTGAGCCGCCGCCGTCCGGACATTTGAAGAGGCTGGTGACTGTCCCTGTCTTGATATTGAGCGATCTGACCCAGCCGTTGGCCTGCAGGGTCAACATTTCGCCGGGACTCGTGGGGTGCGGCACGATCGCAGTCCAGTTTGAATCCTCCTGCGCAGTGATCGTGAGCACCGACGAATCGAGCTTTTTATTGAGGTAATCCCAGCGTTCATCCCGCATCGAGGGGGATACCGTTTGCAGCAAGCGTTCCATTTCCTCCGCGTCCTGGTCGTGCTCCGCGGATTCCGCCAGCGCCATGAGAGCGCTCGCTGCCGCCCGTCGTGCCGCGGCCTCGCTCATGGCCAGTTTCACCACAAACCCGACTGCTGCCATCGCGAATACCATCGCAACCAGCGATGCGAACCGGTTCCGGCGCACAAACAGCCCGAGCTGGCGCATCACCCCCGCGTCCTCCGCCTTCGTCGCGTATCCGTTTTGAAAAGACTCGATGTCGGCAGCGAAAGCCTGCACCGACGCGTACCTCCCGTCGCGGCTCTGCGACATCGCCTTGCGGATCACCGCTTGCAGCGCCTCGGGAACCCCGTCGCTTTTCTGAAGCTTCACGTCCTGCTGCGGACCGCCCTTCTTTTTGCGCGAGGTCCTTCGCGACATCATCGTGCTGATTTGCCCGCGTCTGACCTTGGTGAGAACCTCGTCCAGCGTTTTTCCCTCGATCGGCGGACGCAGCGTGAGCATCGCGAACAGCAGGCCCCCCAGCGAATAAATGTCCGAACGCTCGTCCAGTTCCGAGATCAGCCCATCGGCCTGCTCCGGCGACATGTATTGCGGCGTCCCGAGCACGTCACCTTCGATCGTCCTGCCGTCCACCGCGCTGTACGGGTCTGGTTCGTTCAAGCTCGCATTCGCCGAGCCCTCTTCGGTTTCCCCGAGGATTTTCGCCAATCCCCAGTCCATGACGAGCACCTCCCCGAATTCGCCCACCATCACGTTCTCGGGCTTGATGTCGCGATGCAGAATTCCGTGCGCGTGCGCGAAGGCCATTGCATCGCAAATCTTGCGGAAAATGGTCAGCATCGTTTCGCGGTTGAAAGCCTTCAGCGTCTCGGGATCCTCCGCCGCGAGGTCGTTGATGACGTGCTGCAGCGTGCGGCCCTTGATGAGCTTCATGCTGTAAAACGGCCGGTTCGCCTCGTCCCTTCCCGTGGTGTGGATGGGCACAATGTTCGGATGCGCAAGCCGAGCCAACACCTTCGCCTCCTTCCAAAAACGCGAATCCGAATCGTCGCCCGCCGTGCTGATTTTCACCGCCACATTCCGCGCAAGATCGCTGTCCTCTCCCTTGTAAATCCTGCCCATCCCACCGCGCGCAATCTCCCCTTGGAGCGTGTACCGCACCTGCGTGGTGGTGCGCTGCTCGCCGAAGTCAGCATTCCCGCGTTTCACCGCCGTGCGATCCGGGTTGCGGTTCGGGATAAACGTCACCGCGCTCGCGTTCATGGCGTCCATGCCCGCATGCGCAGCTTCGTCGATCGCCAGATTTGCTGAATCGGCCGCACTCTCCCTGATGTGCAGTTCCGCCGATCCGATTGTCACACTCGCAGGCAGAGGCACCTCCACCCGTCCCGAAATCTCAAACCCGTTCACCAGCGTGACGGCTGCGGGATTGAATCCCTCGACCTGCAGGAGGTTCGTCCCTATCAGCAGTGCGGCGTGCCTCTCGGAAACACCTTCGGCTTGCACCGGCAGGCCGCAATCGGCTGAGGAGCCCACCTCGAATTCACCCTCCCCGCAGCTCCATCGTCCAAGCTCTGCCCCGTCAATCTGAAGGATGATGGTGAACGCGTTGGACATCCGGGTGGCTAGGGTTCAGGCCCTTATGGCCATTTCATGCACGAAATGTCAACCTTGGTTGCGTGCACGGATGGGTTCCCCCCCGATTTGGCGCCTGCCGGCCTGCGAAGGCCGCGCATGGATTTGACCACGGCATCGCAAACCCCGAGACTCACCCCCATGACCCCCCTGAATCATCCGCCGCTTGCAGTTTTCCCTCCCGCGCTCCGACTTTCTGTCCGACGTGTGATCCCCTCGCTGATTTCCAGCGGCCTTGCGTTTTTGATTCTGACGCTCTCCCCCGAACCCGCGTCCGCGGAGGTCAACGTCGTCGAACCCGTGGCCCCTCAGGTTTACTTTCACGAGGGTGAAATCACAGGCAAAGGGCACTGCAACAACGGCTGGATCATCTTCGAGGATTATGTGGTGGTCATCGATGCGAATTTTCCATCCGGCGCCAAGGTCGTCCTCCCAAAAATCCGCGCCCTCACCGACAAGCCCATCCGCTTCGCTTTTGATACCCACCATCACGGGGATCACGCGTACGGAAACCAGATCTGGCACGAAGCGGGGGCGATCCCCGTCGCCCACTCGGGAGCGGTCGTTGAAATGAAGAAATACGAGGACAAGACCTTCGGCGGTCCAATGCCCGGCCGCTGGGAGGAGGCAGCCAAGAACCGTCCTGACGTCGCCGCAAGCCGTCTGAAAGTGCCCACGGTGCTCTTTAATAACGAACTTTTTTTTGACGATGGGAAGGTGCGCGTCGAGCTTCTGCATTTCGGCGTTGCGCACACACACGGGGACGGTTTCGCGTGGCTGCCAAAGGAAAAGATCCTCTTCACCGGCGACGCCTGCGTGAACGGCCCCTTCAACTACACCGGCGATGGTGACATTGGTGAGTGGATCAAGACGCTGCGCGCCGCGCAAACCCTCGGCCCTAAAATCATCTGCCCCGGCCACGGACCAAAGGGCGGGCCGGAGGTGTTGGAGGATCAAATCCAGTTTTTCATCAGTGTGCGTGACGAGGCGAAGGCGCTTCTGGATGCAAAAAAGACTCCGGCCGAAGCGAAGGATAGCGTCGAAAAGGTGATCGACCGGCTCCGGGCCAATCCCCGGATCCAGCGGTACGTGGGCAAGTACGTCGCCGCGCAGCTTGAGAAGGCGTGGAAGGAACTCGGCGGCGCGCCGTTCCCACAGGACCCGTAGGCGGGATCGCGAACGTTGTCGGATTTGTTAACGGCGATCACTGCATTTCCCCCCGGGACCGCGCAGCCCCAGCTGCGCATGGATGTCATCACACCGGAATGGCTTGCCCCCAGTCAGATAGTCACCCGTGCAGCTGCGGAGTTACATCTTTGTGGCAATCCGCGTCAAAGCGCAGCTGGGGCTGCGCGGTCCCACGGGTTGTCGAAGGCACGACAAATTCAAAAACGCTCACCCCTTCTGCGACGGTGACGGGAAGAACGTTGCGCCAACACCCGTGCCTTTGTTGCTTCGGCTTTTGACTGCGGGGCGGATCTGTCCGATCATTGCGCCATGAGCGCAGCGCCCCTTAAAGAATCCATCCACGCCATCAGCCTCGAGCGGCTGCGCGCGCGACTCAAGGACGCGGGGCATCCGGGCTACCGAGCCGAGCAGGTGTTGGAGTGGGTCTATCAAAAGCGCGTTGCCGGCTTCGACCACATGACGAACCTGCCCGCCGCCCTGCGCGCGACCCTCTCGCAGGAATTCGCATTCCACGCGCTGGAGCCCGTGCGCGTCCTGGGCGCCGAAGACACCACCCGCAAATACCTCTTCCGCCTCGCCGACGGCGCCCTCATCGAGTCCGTGCTCATTCCCGCTTCCCCCGCGCTGTACGGCGAGGCCTCTGACCGCCGGACTCTTTGCGTTTCCACCCAAGTCGGATGCGCCTACGGGTGCAAATTCTGCGCCAGCGGCCTCGACGGCTGGAGCCGCAACCTCGGCCCCGGCGAGATCGTCGGCCAGATCCTGCGCGTCGAAGCCATATGCGGCGAGCGGGTCAGCAACCTGGTTTTTATGGGAATGGGCGAACCGCTCGCAAACTTCGCGAATTTGATGGTGGCTCTGGAAATCCTCAACAGCCCGTGGGGCGTTGGAATCGGCGCGCGGCGGATCACTATCTCCACCAGCGGCCTCGCGCCGCAGATCCGGCAACTCGCCGACAACCCCTTGCAGGTGCGCTTGGCGATCTCGCTGCACGGTGCCACCAACGAGGTGCGGCAGCAGATCATGCCGGTAAACCGGAAATACCCGCTTGAAACCCTGCTCGAGGCGTGCTCCTACCATGCGGAACGCAAGAAGCAGCGGATCACTTTTGAGTACATCCTTATTGAGGATGTGAACGACCGCCGCGAGGACGCGCTGGCCCTCGTGAAAGTGGCGAGCAAAATCAAGGCAAAGGTGAATTGCATCCCTTATAACTCCGTGGAGGGGCTCGCTTGGAAGAGGCCGGACGAAAGGCGCCAGGACGAGTTCATGGAGGTGCTTGAGCGAGGTGGTGTTTCCGCCACGATCCGGCGCGAAAAAGGACACGACATCGCGGCTGCGTGCGGGCAGCTCAGGCGCCAATCGCTTCCCGCGGGTGCAGCGGTTGCTGAGGCTTTCGCTGATGCACCGGGAGGCGTTGCATCAAAAGATGCAGGTTCTTAAAAAAGCGTTTTGCACTTTTGCCCTGATCTGTTCACAAAGGCAGCCATGTCAGACGAGCAAGAGCAGCCCGAAAGGGTTTGGGACGAGTACGAGTGGGAACGCTTTTTGCAAAAGCAGGATTTGAAGACCGAGCGCTACCTTGAGCTGCTCGAGAAATACGCCGACAACCCCGATCGCGAGGCGCTGATCGCAAAGGAAATGGGTTGGGACGAAGCATGGGGCGAACTCTCCGACGAGGGCGCCGACGAGGAGGCGGCCGCGGCTTGGAGCGAATGCGCAGAGGAGGATTTTCGCGACGACGAAGAAGAGCTGGAGGAATGGGAGTGGGAGGCGGAGCAGCACCCGCTCTACCAGCGGTGCGCGGCTCTCAGCGTGTGGCTCCAGGAGGCTCTCCGGTTGCGCGGATTTCTGCCTGCGGAAGACCCGCTCGTCGACGAACTCTCCGAGCAGGTCAGCATCATGGCCGGCAAGGTGGGCGCCGCCTTGAGCGGCGGCGATTCCGGCGAACTCGGCATGACCATCGCGTATCTCAAGCGCGCCCTGCGCGCGTCAAATCTCGCGCTGAACGCCGCCGAAGCCGTCCGCAAAAAGAAGGTGCTCGGCCGGGTGCGCTGCAGCCACTTGCGCGCCGCCCTCTTCGACCTGCGCAGCGGAGTCGTCGAAATGATCGGCCAAAACCGCGAAGAGTGGCGCCGCCTCTACGGTTCGATGGGTTGATCCGACCGGTTGATTCCGTGGGTTGATTTAAGTGGAATCGCTCCTGATCCAACTCAACAAACCACTCGCACCTGAATCACAATGCTCCCTGTCTAACTTCAGAGATCCAGCCGCCCATGCGTTCACCCCTGAGAAAACTTTTGTTCACCGCCCTGGTTTGCATGCTTGGACTGCATCTGGGGATCCAGAAAGCCTCTGCGAACGAGGGAGCCACGGCCCGGGCGAAGTCTCTCGTCGACGTTTGGCTCACGGCTCAAAACACCGGCAACCTCGCCGTCTACCGAACGCTGTACGCTGAAAACTTTACCGGAGTCCGCCAGAGCGGGTCGCGCACCGTCAATTTGGATCTTGCCGGTTGGATCAAGGACCGCACGCGCATGTTCACCTCCAGCTCAAGAATGCAGGTTTCCATTTCAGACATTACTGCGGAAGAAGACGACGAGGGTGTGCACTTCATTTTCACTCAGCGCTTCAAGCAGGGATCTTATCAAGATGTCGGCCCCAAACATCTGTTGATCTCGCAGGAATACGGCGCGATGAAAATCGTGCGTGAGGAAATGCTGGCTTCGCACATGATCCCAAGCCGCAGTGCCCAACCCGACTACGCCTCGCTATTGGTCGGTACTTGGGCCACTCAAATGGGCCGCAGGCACAGCAGTGCCCTGACCATGAAGTCCGACGGCACCTACTACGAAGTCATGGACGACGGCCAGCGGATGCGGGGCACTTGGAAAGTGAAAGGTTCCACACTCATCAGAAATGGAGGTGGTGAGCCTTTTTCGTGTCCCATTCGCATGATTTCCAAAGATGAATTCGAGATCGGCGAGCGCGGTCTCATTGTTGAGTTTTGGTCTCGCGAAAAGCGCTAGCCATCACGCGCGCTCCAAAGGATTGCTTCTGCCGGCCGCTGATCGACCCGGTCGCAGCCCATCAAGCAGCATGCCGGTGGGAGAGCTTTGGCTATCTCGCGGCCCCAGCCGCAGCGGCATTCTTCTCCGAATGCTTCGCATTTAAAAATGCTCCGCCGCTGGATTTGTGCAAAAATCGAAATGTGCCGCACGTAGGCGCCGCGCGGTTGCCTTGGAAGGAATGTTGAAGGAATGTTGCCCTCCAGTGATCCCCAAAGACGCCCCCTGAACCACCCACTCCATGCAGCCCTTTTCCCTCTCACTCGCCGCGGTTGCTGCCGCCGTGTTCCTCGCGCTCGTGGCGCTTATGGCCGGCTTTTTCATCGGCCGCCTGGCCCGCCACCGGCATATTTCCGCCGAGCGAAAGGACGCCATCAAGCGCTCGGAGGCCGTCATCCTCGGGGCCGTTTACGAGAAAGTTCTGCCTTTCCTGCCCGAGTTTCCCTACGCCCCGAAGGACATGGTTTTTATTGGAAAGGGATTTGATTATCTGGTGCTCGACGGGCTTTCCGAGGGCAGCCTTCGCAAAATTGTTTTTCTGGAGGTCAAATCAGGCGGTTCCAGACTGAATGCAAACGAGAAAATGATCTCCGCGGTCGTCCAAGACGGCCCCATCGAGTGGGAAGAATACCGCATTGGATAAAACGAGCGCGCCCGGGCGCAAGCCCGACCCGCTGCCGACCTCCGCTGCCGACCCGTTCCTATGCCTCGCCCAGCGAATCGTGAATCCGCCGGATCTCGGTCAGCTTCGCAAGCCAGTCCGCTTCGCGCTGGCGGTGTTCCGCAACAACCGCCTCCGGAGCCCCGCTCACAAACGTCTCGTTGGAAAGCTTCGCGCGGACTTTCGTGAGCTCCAGCTCGATCTTCTGGATCTCCTTCTGCAACCGCTGCTGCTCCGCCGCCAAATCCACCAGCCCTTCAAGCGGCATCAGCAGTGTCCCAAGCGGCGTCACGCTCGAAGGCGTTCCCCGCGGCGCCTCCCAGTCCGCCGCCTTCGTATCCACCGATTCCGCGTTCAAGAGCAACCGGATCACCTCCCGGTCGTGATCGCTCACCGCGCCGCTCGACTTGAGCATGAACACCACCCTCTTGTTCGAGGGCAGATTGAAATCGCGCCGCAAGCCGCGCCCCGCAAGCACCACGTCGAACCGCGCGTTGGCGCGCGCTTCGTCCTCCGGCAGCAGCCCGTAATGCGCGTGAAAATCCGCCCCGAACGCCTTCGGCCAGCGCGCCTGCATCAGCGAACGCCCGCCCTGATCTTCCGGCAGATCCTCCTGATACCCGAGCCCGTGCCAAAGCTCCTCCGTGATGAATGGCATGAACGGATGAAACAACCGCAGCGTGTGCGACAGCACAAAGTCCATCACCGCACGCGTGTTCTCGCGTCGGTCCTCGTCGCCGCCGTTGAGCGTTGCTTTCGATGCCTCCAGATACCAGTCGCAGTATTCGTTCCAGAAAAACCGGTACAACGTCTGCGCCGCATCCGAAAAACGGTACTCGTCCAGCGCCGCCGACACTTCGCCAATCGCCGCATCAAGCCGCAGCAGGATCCACTTGTCGTCGGTGGAAAGCAGCTCGCTGCGGATCTCCGACTCGGGAGTGCCTCCCTGCATTTCCCGGAAACGCGCGGCGTTCCAGAGTTTGGTGCAAAAGTTGCGACCCAGTTCGACGTTCTTTTCGTCGAACAACACGTCCTGCCCGAGCGGCGCACTCCGCATCACTCCAAACCGCAGCGCATCCGCCCCAAACTTCGCGATCAAATCCAGCGGATCCGGCGAATTTCCCAGCGACTTCGACATCTTGCGCCCCTGCTTGTCCCGGATGATTCCGGTAAAATACACGTTCTTGAAAGGAAGCGCCCCCGTGTACTCGAATCCGGCCATGATCATGCGCGCGACCCAGAAGAAAATAATGTCCGGCCCCGTCACCAGATCCGTTGTCGGATAAAACGCCGCGAGCGTCGCCGTCGAATCCGGCCAGCCCATCGTCGCAAACGGCCACAGCCACGACGAAAACCACGTGTCCAGCACGTCCGTGTCCTGCTCCCACGCCGCCGGATCCGTCGGAGGCGTCAGCCCGCAGTACGCGAACGATCCGTCCTCCAGCACGCGGCAGGCTTCTTCCGGCGTGCCCGCAGGCAACGACTGCCGCGCAACCGCGGCGTCGCCCCCCTTGAAGTACCACACCGGAATCCGGTGCCCCCACCACAACTGGCGCGAGATGCACCAGTCCTGCAGGTTCTCCATCCAGTGGTCGTACACCTTCGCCCAGCGGTCCGGGAAAAAGCGCATCTCGCCCGAGCGCACCACCTCGCGCGATGCCCCGATGGACGGGTATTTCAAAAACCATTGCCGGCTCAAGCGCGGCTCGATCGGCACATCCGCGCGCTCCGAAAACCCGACGTTGTTCTGATGCGGCTCCTCCTTCTCAAGCAGCTCGAGGGAGCGCAGCAGTTCGATCGCGACTTTCCGCGCCTCGAACCGCTCGAGCCCCGCGAGATCTTTTCCCGCCAGCGCGTTCATCGTGCCGTCGGGATTCATCACATCCACGTTGGGCAGCTGGTGCCGCGCGCCGATCTCGAAATCCGCCTTGTCGTGCGCGGGCGTCACCTTCAGCACCCCGGTGCCGAATGCGAAATCGACGTGCTCGTCGCCGAGGATCGGGATGAGCCGTTCCTCCCGTGGTTGTTCCGCGGGAAGCGGCCGCACCGCGTGCAGTCCGATAAACGCCGCGTAGCGCGGATCCTTCGGATTCACCGCGATGGCCGTGTCGCCCGGGATGGTTTCCGGACGCGTCGTGGCGATGCTCAGGAACGTGCCTGGCTTTTCGGCGATCTCGATTTTGAAATGCGTGAGCTGCCCGTTCTGGGATTTCATCACGACTTCTTCGTCGGAAAGGGCGGTGCGCGAGACGGGGCACCAGTTCACCATGCGTTTGCCGCGGTAGATGGCGCCCTTTTGGAAGAGGTCGACGAAGACGCGCTGCACGCAGGCGGAGTATTCCGGATCCATCGTGAAGCGTTCCCGGTTCCAGTCGCAGGAAGCGCCGAGTTTTTTGAGCTGCTGGATGATGATCCCGCCGTGCTTATCCTTCCATTCCCAGACTTTCTCCAAAAACTTGTCGCGGCCGAGGTCGTCCCGGTGGCGGATGGCGCCCTGTTTCTTGAGCGTTTTTTCCACCACGGTCTGGGTGGCGATGCCGGCGTGGTCGGTGCCGGGCAGCCAGAGGACTTCCTTGCCGAGCATCCGGGCGCGCCGGGCGAGGATGTCCTGGATGGTATTGTTGAGGACGTGGCCGAGGGTGAGGACGCCGGTGACGTTGGGTGGGGGGATGACGATCGAGTAGGCTGGGCGTTTCTCGCTGACGCGCTCCGGTTTGGCTTCGAAGCAACCTGAGGCGAGCCATTGGGCGTACCATTTCTCTTCGATGGCTTGGGGTTCGTAGGTTTTGGGAAGCTCGGACATAGCAAGTCGAGCAATGTCCAATCCCCGGCGCGCCGTTGCAAGCTTTCCGGCGCAGCTCCGTCTTAGCGCCTTTGGCGCCCCCCCTGGGACCGCGCAGCCCTAGCTGCGCTTGGACGTTTGCATCAGGACGGTTTTCCTTCCACTCGGCTGCTTGGCTGTCACGCCACCTCTTCAGTGCAATCCGCGCCGATGCGCAGCTGGGGCTGCGCGGTCCCAGGGGGCTGCCAACAGACCCAAGATCTCAAGCATCGCAAAATTACGGCGCGGGATTCAGCCGGGCCTTCAGCGGAAAGCGTTCCGGTTCTTGAATGCTTTCCAAATGCAAATCGACGTCGATCCCCGGCCAGTAAAAATGGTCGGTGCTGACTCTCTCCACGCCGCAGATTTGCGTCACGCTCGCGGATTGAAACCAAGGAAAGTCCGCAAAAGCCAAAAAATGTTCCTTCCCGTCGATCAGCATCCAAAACCCATGAGGAGAAATGTTGAGGACTTCAGTCTCCGCAGTCTCCGAAGTGCCGGCGCCAGTGTGCTCGGATTTCGTCTTCATGCTCCTTGATGATAAGGTAGAGTTCGCGGACTTCAAGCTCTGTTAATCCCTTACTCATAGCAAGTTTAGTGGCGGGGTCTAACCAGAACTTGGCTTCTCCCTCTCCTGACGTGACATGGATATGGATCCGAGCTTCTTCCCGGGAAAAAAAGAAAAACCGGTATTGCCGATAACGGAACACAGTTGGACTCACAGGAGGTGCATATCACATTGTAAATAGGGCGGAAGGAATTACCTGATCCGAGGCGATCACCTCGTCCATATTCTTGGCGATCAGCCAAGCAAAGCGCTCGTGACGACGGTACTTGAGGCGAGGCACAGACGTTTTCGTTTGCATTGCGTCAACAGAGTCAACTCCGCGTGCCCTTGACCCCCTCAAGGAGCCAGACCCAAAACAAGCGATTGCAAAATTATTGAACACGCCAAAGAGCCGTTGATCTCAGGTGGATTCCAAATATCCCAAACCTGAACTCGTGATAATCGGCCATGCGAGACGCATGACACCACCAAAATACTGTGGTGAAATCACCAAAGGATGATACGTTTCCTCTTTAGATACACTTTTCTGTATATGAAAAGAAACACAATGGCCGCACCCGATTCCGGACATATCGGGAGGTTGCTTGCTCTCGTTCGCTTCGCGGGATTGGTGCGTCCGCGTGACCTTGCTGGAATCGGCGTACCGCGCGCCTATCTGCAACGTCTCGTGGATCGTGGTGATCTTGTGCAGCACGCCAGAGGTATTTACGGCCCTTCGGGTGCTCCGATCACCGAAAATCATTCTCTAGCGCAAACCTGCACCCGCCTACCCAACGGCGTTGTCTGCCTCGTGTCCGCACTCCGCTTTCACGGAATCACCACGCAACTCCCACATGAAGTTTGGATCGCCATCGATAGGGGAACGTGGACCCCGATTTCAACAGGCACGAAACTGCGAGTCTTCCATTTCTCCGGCGATTCCATGACCGCAGGGATTGAAACCCACTCCGTCGAGGGCGTGCGTGTGCAGGTTTACAGTGTGCCCAAAACCATAGCGGACTGCTTCAAGTTCAGAAACAAAGTAGGGCTGGACGTTGCGATCGAAGCCCTGCGGGAAGGATGGCGAATGCGTCGTTCCACCATGGACGAACTTTGGACTCACGCAAAAGTGTGCCGCGTATCCAACGTGATGCGCCCCTACCTTGAAATGCTGCCATGACGCGGCAACTCACTAACATCCCGGCATCAGTGCGCCAGCGGCTTCAACACCTTGCGAAGGAGCGAAACGAAGACTTTAGTTTCATTCTAACGCGCTTTGTCGCGGAGCGTCTGCTGTATCGCTTAAGCAACTCTGCGTATTCAAAAGATTTTATTTTGAAGGGGGCTATGCTGTTTCTGCTGTGGAATCAGCACGGACATCGTCCTACGCGAGATATTGATTTGCTGGCGTTTGGGGAGAATTCGATTCCTCGTTTGGAACAGGTTTTTCGGACTGTTTGTGGCATTCACTGCCCCGGTGATGGCTTGGAATTCGTCCCCGAATCAGTCCGGGGGGACTTGATCAAGCAGGGCGATCAAGGAGGGCGATGAAAACGAAGGCGTTCGCATTGTGCTCACGGCCTTTCCAACAGCCGGATGAAAGACTACGACGAACTATGGATGCTCATGGAACAGTTCCAGTTTTCTGAGGCGGTTCCTGTCGAGGCTGTCAGACGCACATTTCAAAGCAGATCAACAGTGCTGTCCGAGGGCATCTCGGTTGGATTGAGCGAAGAGTTCAGCTTGGATGCTGTCAAAATTACCCAATGGAGCGCCTTCACCCGGAAACTCGGTGGAGGAAGCGTGCCGCCACCGCTTTCGGATGTGATCGGCAAACTCCATGGCGTTTAATTTTCCTATTCTGGAGGCTGTTAGAAATACGAGCTAAGGGCGAATGAGCGAGAGTTCGGACTTCCTTTGATCACCAAATTCAGTCGAATCGAGCTTTCGGCCACCGCAGAGTAAGCGGACCAATTTATCGCACAGTGAGCGGATCAGAGGGAATGAATCCGCCGAAAGCATCGATGGTACTATTAAGCGGGGATAAACTCAGATTTTTTGACTTGCGATATGTGTGCCTTTAAGGCATCCTTTAGTGTGCTTTTTGACTGGGATTCGACAAAAAATGAGATTCTCAAAGATACCCGCCAAACTTCATTTGAAACGATTGTTGTTCACCTGGGCCGCGGGGATGTTTGGAAAAATGCCGAGCACCCTGACCAAGTACGCTATCCCGGCCAGCGGTTGTTTTTTGTCGTAATCAACGACTACGTCTACGTCGTCCCTTACGAGATCAGAGATGCAGTTTTTTGGTTAATTACGATCATACCAAGCCGGCGCGCGACCGCAGAGTACCGAAAGGAGAAACCTCATGAAGTTGAGTAAAGAAGAGCAGGAAATTGAAGCTTTGATTGGCACTAACGCCCTGACTCTACAGAAGCCAGACGCTGTGCTTCTGAAACAATTGAGCGATGCGGCGGAGGCCACCTTCAGAAAGAATCGTCGTATCAACATCCGTCTTTCAGAGCATGATTTGGCTGGGATTCAGCGGGAGGCTGTCTCGCGGGGACTGCCGTACCAGTCGCTGATTTCGGGTTTGATTCATCAGTTCATCGAAGGCGACTTGGTCGAACGCAGAAGGCGCTAAACTTCACATTCTGATTAGTAGCGTTTTTATGGGCAAAGGTTGACGCTGCCAGATCCAGTGCACGACGGCGCACTTCAGGTCTGCCTAAAGTCTGCGGGCAACTTGCGTTTCGAGTAAGCCAGCGGGACTGTTGGCTTTATCGAGCAGTTCCATGCATGGGAAGCGCGTGGGGTGCGCGGAATGGCCGATGGGATTCTTCTGAGGTTTACAAATTGCTTACAATCGGTTTCCGGTAATCATTTTGCGCGGGAAACCGCCTGCAGACACGCTTCAGGGGCATTCGGGTGGATCCGCGGCATGCGGATGGTGAATTCTTTCTCAATTTGAGCGTGCCACGTCTTGCGTAATGTGGTGGGATGCAACGTGCTTTCCGGCGAGTCCGTGTTTTTGGGGACGCCGGTGCACGCGACCACCCCATGCAAATTTCTACATCCGCTTCGTTCCTCGAAGCGCGGATCGCAAAGGTTGCGACCTTGCTGCTGTCCGTGCTTGCGTTCGTTCTGAGTGCAATCCTCACGCCACCGCTGCTCGCGCAGTACACCGCTGGTTCGCCTGTGGTGCTTGGCGGCAGCAACGACTCCGGGACGTTCGCTACGTCGATCTCGGGCACGTCCACGGTGACCAAGTCGGGCACCGGCGTGTTCACGTTGACCGGGACCAACACCTACACCGGCAACACCATCATCAGCGGCGGAACGCTGAGCGCAGGCGGCACGCAGGCTTTCGGTATCGGCTCGAGCGTGAATCTCGCGAACACCGATGGCGCACTGCTGGATTTGAACGGCTACAGCAACACCATCGGTGCAATCGCAGGCGGCGGGACGCTTGGAGGAAACGTGGCGTTGGGCAGCGGGACGCTGACCATGGTTACGGCGGCGGTGGGTGCGAGGGATGTCGGTGCGATTGCGTGTGGGGGAACCCAGAGTTTGTTTTTGAAGAGTGACGGGAGCGTGTGGGCGAGCGGCAATAACGGCAGCGGCCAGCTTGGGGATGGGACGACAGTGAATAAGAGCACGCCCGTGCAGGTGATGAGTGGGGTGATTGCGGCGGCGTGTGGGGATCAACACAGTTTGTATTTAAAGAGTGACGGGAGCGTATGGGCTAGCGGGAATAACTATTACGGTCAGCTTGGGGATGGGACGACAGTGAATAAGAGCACGCCGGTGCAGGTGATGAGTGGGGTGATTGCGGTGGCGTGTGGCTGGAGTCACAGTTTGTATTTAAAGAATGACGGGAGCGTGTGGGCTAGCGGATATAACTTAAACGGCCAGCTTGGGGATGGGACGACAACGCAGAGAAACACGCCCGTGCAGGTGATGAGTGGGGTGATTGCGATGGCGTGTGGGATTAGTCACAGTTTGTATTTAAAGAATGACGGGAGCGTGTGGGCTAGCGGATCTAACTATTACGGCCAGATCGGGGATGGGACGACAACGCAGAGAAACACGCCCGTGCAGGTGATGAGTGGGGTGATTGCGGTGGCGTGTGGCGGCAATCACAATTTATATTTAAAGAGTGACGGGAGCGTGTGGGCGAGTGGGCTTAACCATGCCGGTCAGCTTGGGGATGGGACGATAGTGAATAAGAGCACGCCGGTGCAGGTGATTAGTGGGGTGAGTGCGGTGGCGTGTGGCAACAGTCACAGTTTGTATTTAAAGAGTGACGGGAGCGTGTGGGCTAGCGGGAATAACGGCAGCGGCCAGCTTGGGGATGGGACGGAATTGGCTAAGAGCACGCCGGTGCAGGTGATGAGTGGGGTGATTGCGGTGGCGTGCGGCAACAGTTACAGTTTGTATTTAAAGAGTGACGGGAGCGTGTGGGCGAGCGGGGCGAATTCCAGCGGCCAGCTCGGGGATGGGACGACAGTGAGTAAGAGCACACCTGTGCCTGTGCTCAATCCCGCTTCTTACAATGGAATCATCTCCGGCTCCGGTGGACTGGTAATTTCGGGCTCCGGGGTTCACACGCTCGGCACGCAGAATCTGTACACCGGGCCCACACGGTTGAGCGGCGGTGTTTTGTTAGCAAGTTCACTCGGCAACGGTGGTTCTGCGGGCATGCTAGGCGCCTCCTCCAGCGAGGCTGCGAACCTCGTGTTCGCGGGCGGCACTCTCATAATGTCGGGCACCTCTGATACAAGCACGGACCGAGGATTCACCGTAGGCGCAGCAAGCATCGCGATGATTAACGTGCTTAACCCGATGAGATTAATTGTAGGGGGCAGTATCATCGGAAGCGGTAGCTTGACCAAGTCTGGGACTGGAACTCTGTCGTTGGCTGGAGCGGTGTCGTACTCCGGCACCACAACCATCAGCTTAGGCACGCTTTCCTTGTCCGGCGTCTTCTCGGGCACCGGCCGAATCGCCAACAGCGGTCGCCTCGAATACGCAAAATCCGGCGGCACTCTCACGATTTCCGGCTCCGTAAGCGGTGTGGGCGCGGTACGGGTGAGCGACGGCACGCTCACGCTCGCCGGTTCCAATAGCTACACGGGTGGCACCACGATCGCGGCCGGTTCACTGGTCGTCACGGGATCTCTTGCGACTGCAGGTTCACTCGCCAACAGCGGCGTCTTCGAGTACCGCAAAATTGCGGGTGCGCAAACCATCTCCGGCACCATCAGCGGCGCCGGAGCGCTGAAAGTCGGCTCGGGGACACTTACGCTGACCGGCACCAACACGTACGCGGGAGGCACGACCCTTTCCGCGGGTTCACTCGTGCTCGGGAACAGCGCTGCACTCGGCTCGGGAACGCTGGTGATTTCTCCCGGTGGAACTTTGAGTGCGTCAACGACAGTGACGCTGAACGCCATTCCTCAACTGTGGAGCGGCAGCTTCACGTTTGCCGGCGTCAACGCGCTTGTCGCGAAGTCCGGCTCCATCTCGCTTGGCGCCGACACAACAGTGACCGTGAGTGCTGGCTCTCTCACGGTGGGGCAGGTCTCCGGCGGGTACGGGTTGAGCAAGTCCGGCACCGGCACGCTGATTCTTTCCGGCACGAACTCGTACACCGGCGCAACCACCGTCAACGCCGGCACGCTCATCTTGGACGGAGTGAACGCGCTCCCAGCCGGCTCCGCGCTGACCGTCGCTGCAGGAGCCACGCTCATCCTCCAAAATGGGGCGCAACCAGTCAGCTACACAGGGACCGGCACGCTTGCGTACGGCACGGGATCCTCCGTCGTGCTTGGAGACGCAGGAGAATCGGGAACGTGGTCCACGGCTTTGCTGCAGGGCGCCGCATTGACGAAGTCGGGGAGCGGCGTGTTCACGCTGGCAGGAAGCAATCGTCACTCGGGCGTCACGACGATCACCGGAGGCACGCTTGTGGCCGGAGGCACGCAGGCGTTGAGCGCAAACTCGGTGGTGAAATTAGCCGACACTGATGGCGCGCTGTTGAACTTAAACGGCTATTCCAGCACGGTCGGCGGGCTCTCAGGCGGAGGCCCGCTGGGCGGGAACGTGGTGATGGGAAGCGGGACGCTAACCATGCTCACGGCTGAGGTGGGGGCAAAGGACGTGGTTGCGGTGGCGTGTGGTTATGACGCAAGTTTCTTTTTAAAGAATGATGGGAGCGTGTGGGCAACCGGGTCCAATGTTTACGGTCAGCTTGGGGACGGAACGACAGTGAGCAGGAGCATTCCAGTGCAGGTGATGAGTGGGGTAAGTGCGGTGGCATATGCCTACCAACATACTTTATTTTTAAAGAGTGACGGTAGCGTGTGGGCAACCGGGTCCAATGTTTACGGTCAGCTTGGGGACGGAACGACAGTGAACAGGAGCACTCCAGTGCAGGTGATGAGTGGGGTGAGCGCTGTGGCATGTGGGTCATCTTATAGTTTGTTTTTAAAGAGTAACGGGAGTGTGTGGGCGGCTGGGGCGAATGCCTGGGGCCAGCTTGGAGACGGGACAACGACGCAGAGAGCCACCGCCGTACAGGTCATGACTGGAGTGAGTGCGGTGGCGTGTGGTGATTCGCACAGTTTGTTTTTGAAGAGTGACGGGAGTGTCTGGACCTGCGGAGCCGGCGGTGCCTTCAACGCACTTGGAAATGACGCCACGGCTTCAAGGTCTACACCTCTTCAGGTGATTAGCGGTGTTAGCGCGATTTTCGCGGGCGTTAGGACTAGTATGTTTATAAAGAGTGACGGAAGCGTCTGGGCAACCGGCTACAACATGTCCGGTCAGCTTGGTGATGGCACCACAATCAATCGGGCCAATATCACCCAATTGGCAATCACCGGAGTCATTCGAATCTCGGGTAGCGATAACGCTACGCTATTTTTAAAAAATGATGGAACCGTTTGGGCTACGGGCTCAAATAGCTCTGGCCAGCACGGCGATGGATCGTTTGTGGCGAAGAGCTTGCCTACGCAGGTGATGAGTGGGGTGAGCGCTGTGGGATGTGGGGCATCTCATAGTTTGTTTTTAAAGAGTGACGGGAGCGTGTGGGCTAGCGGGAATAACGGCAACGGCCAGCTTGGAGACGGCACGACGACATCCAGAAGCACACCGGTGCCGACACTCAACCCCGCCTCCTATCATGGATCCATCTCTGGTTCCGGAGGACTGGTGCTTTCAGGCTCAGGGGTTCAGGTGATCGGCGCACAAAATCTATACACTGGAATCACTCGGTTGAGCGGAGGCGTTTTGCTTGCGAGCTCGCTCGGGAATGGTGGCACCGCGAGCACCCTTGGTGCGTCGTCCAGCGACGCGGCGAATCTGATTTTTGCCGGCGGCACGCTCAGGCTCTCCGGAACCTCGTCCACGAGTACCGACCGCGGATTTACGGTAGGCGCAGGCAGCGTCGGGGTGATCAACGTGTTGAATCCAATCAGCGTGACCGTGACTGGTAGGATTTTGGGAGCCGGCGGGCTAACCAAGTCCGGAACGGGCACGCTCGTTTTGGCGGGAAGCAGCACATATTCAGGCACTACGACGGTGACCGCAGGCACGCTTGTCTTTGACGGGCTCAACTCGGTGCCGACGGGTGGGTTGGTGAATGCCGGCAGCGGGACCACGGTGATCACGCGCAACGGCGCGCAGGTTGTGAATTTCACGGGTGCAGGCACGTTACTAAATGCGCCGAGAATCACGACCCAGCCTGTCTCGTTGTCGATGGCCGAAGGGGCTTCCGCGACATTCAGCGTGGTTGCCAGCGGCACTGCCCCGCTGACTTATCAGTGGCGCAAAGACGGTGCGAGCATCGCGGGAGGAACGATGGCAACTTATTCCATCCCGTCCGCAGCGTTCGTTCATGGCGGTTACTACGACGTGATGGTCGCTAACGCGGGAGGAACCGTGAGCAGCTCTGCAGTCTATCTCGCGGTAAACTATCCGGCGGGCTCGCCATTGGTATTGGGTGCGGGCAACGTCACGGAGATCTTTTCAGGCGTGATTTCGGGCAGCTCCACGCTCACGAAGTCCGGCACCGGCACGGTGACACTCAGCGGAGCCAACACTCACTCGGGCGTGACAACCGTCACCGGCGGCACGTTGCGCGCTGGCGGCACGCAGGCGTTGAGTGCCAACTCTTCTGTCAAACTTGCGAACACAGCCGGAGCGGTGTTGGACTTGAACGGGTTTACTAATTCGATCGGCGGCTTGACCGGAGGGGGATCACTGGGGGGTGTGGTAGCGCTCGGAGGCGGGACGCTGACTCTGATGACGAACTCAGTGAAAGCAATTTCGAGTCAATTTTTTCACAACCTCTTTCTCACAAGCGACGGGAGCGTTTTTGGTACCGGGAGAAATTTTTATGGTCAGCTCGGAGATGGTACGACGAATAACGCCATCGCTCCTTTGAAGCTGATGGGAGGCGTGAGTGCTGCGTCATCCGGCGGTAATCATAGCTTGTTCTTGAAAACTGACGGCACGGCCTGGGCCAGTGGAGCAAACCCCGACGGTCGGTTTGGGGATGGCACTACGGTTTCGACCACAGCACCCGTTCAGGTCATGAGCGGGGTGAGTGCAATCTCGGCGGGAGTTTCACACAGCATGTTCCTGAAGAGTGACGGCAGTGTCTGGGCGAGCGGATATAACGGGGACGGGCGTCTCGGAGATGGCAGCACGACTAGTAGAATAGCTCCGGTTCAAATCATCACGGGAGTAAGCGTCATCGTGGCGGGCCATTCTCAAAGCATGTTTTTGAAAGCTGACGGAACGCTGTGGGTGACGGGGGATAACGGTAACGGACAACTCGGAGACGGTACAACGACTCGGAGGCTCGCTCCTGTGCAGGTGATGTCTGGAGTGAGTGCGATGGCTTGCGCTCAAGGCGCGGTGGGGCACAGTTTATTTTTGAAAAGGGATGGGACGGTCTGGGCCACAGGTGGCAATACATCCGGCCAGCTTGGAGATGGCACAACAACCCAAAGGACCACGCCGGTGCAGGTGATGAGTGGAGTTAAAGCGATCGCTTGCGGGGATTCCTTCAGCCTCTTTCTTAAGACTGACGGGAGTGTGTGGGCAGCAGGTAATAACGCCTACGGTCAACTTGGGGATGGAACGCTTTCCAACAAGACGACGCCGGTGCAGGTCATCACTGGGGTCAGTGAAATTTCGTGTGGCGCCAATCACAGCGTCTTTTTGAAGTCCGACGGAAGCGTGTGGGCAACGGGCATCAATACTTCTGGCCAGCTCGGGGATGGCACGCTCACGCAGAGAACAAGCCCTGTGTTGGTCATGGAGGCGGCCTCTTACCTCGGAGTGATCTCTGGCTCCGGCGGGTTGGCAATGTCGGGCGCTGGCGTGCAATCCGTGGGCTCACAAAATCTGTATACGGGCCCGACGACTCTCAACGCTGGGATTCTTGTCGCGGGCTCGATAAGGAACGGCGGTGCCGCAAGCGCCCTCGGCGCTTCCTCAAGCGAGGCGTCGAATTTGGTGTTTGCAGGGGGCGCGCTTAGGCTGTCCGCGACGACTTCCACCAGCACTGATCGAGGCTTCACGGTGAGCGCGGGGAGTGTCGCGATGATCGATGTGGTGAATCTAATTAGCGTGACGATGAGTGGCAGATTCGTTGGTGCGGGTGGACTCACCAAATCCGGCCCAGGCACGCTGGTTTTAGCAGGGAGCAGCACGTATTCCGGGACAACCACAGTCGCCGCAGGCACGCTTGTCTTTGACGGGTTCAACTCGGTTCCAGCAGGCGCGTTGGTAAATGCCGGCAGCGGGACGACGGTGATCACACGGAATGGCGCGCAGATTGTGAATTTCACGGGTGCAGGCACTTTACTGGAGGCGCCGCGAGTGACGACGCCGCCGGTGTCATTGGCGGTTGGTGTGGGGTCCTCCGCAGCATTCACCGTGGATGCGGGTGGCACCGCGCCTTTTGGGTATCAGTGGCGCAAGAACGGTGTGAACATTGCAGGTGGCACGTTGCCGACTTACACGATTGCTTCCGCTGCCATGGTTGACGCGGGGAGTTATGATGCTGTGGTCACCAACGACTGGGGTTCTGTTGTCAGTTCGGCTGCGATCCTCCAAGTCGCTTATCCCAGTGGATTCCACGTAGAGTTGGGTGCCGGGAATGTCACGGAGACTTTCTCAGGCGTGGTTTCCGGCAGTTCCACTCTGACCAAGTCGGGGACGGGGACGGTCACGCTGACGGGAGCGAACACGTACAGCGGAACGACGACGATCAGCGGAGGTATTCTTGCATCGGGGAGCATTCAGACCTTCAGCGCCGATTCTGTGGTGAATCTCGCCAACGCCGTTGGCGTGGCGTTCGATCTCAACGGATTCAGCAACACGGTGCGCGGGATCGCTGGCGGCGGGACTCTCGGCGGGAATGTGGTGCTTGGAGGCGGGACACTGACGTTGGCGACGGCCGCCGAGGGTGGCAACGATGTGATCGCGATCGCAGGCGGTGGCTCGCACAGTTTGTTTTTGAAGAGTGACGGCAGCGTGTGGGCGACTGGCCGTAACAGCAACGGACAACTCGGGGATGGCACAAAATTCAACAGGACCATGCCCGTGCAAGTGATGAACGGAGTGAGCGGGATGGCGGTGGGTTCGTATCACACAATCATCCTCAGGAGTGATGGGACCGCGTGGACGACTGGCCTCAACGGGAACGGGCAACTCGGCGATGGAACGATCGTGGACAAGAGTGTCCCAGTCCAAATGATGACCGGAGTCACCTCGGCGTCTGGGGGCGATTTTCATAGTATTTTCCTCAAGAGCGATGGCACGGCTTGGACGAGTGGTCGGGGCAGTGAGGGGCAGCTTGGCAACGGGTCGACGACCAACAAAAGCACGCCTGTTCAGGTCATGACGGGGGTCACCGCGGTTGCGGCCGGCGGATTGCATAGTGTGTTCCTCAAGAGTGATGGAAGCGTGTGGGCGAGTGGGCGCAACCTCGAGGGCCAGCTGGGGGACGGAACCACGGCCAGTAAAAGTACTCCGGTCCAGGTGATGACTGGAGTGATCGCAATTGCCGCCGGGTACTCGCACAGCGTTTTTCTGAAAGCCGACGGCAGTGTTTGGACGAGCGGCTCCAGTGGGTATGGACAGCTCGGCGACGGGACAACGGTGTTCAAAGCAACACCGGTTCAAGTCATGAGCGGGGTGAGCGCGATTTCCTGCGGTTTGTACCACACAATGTTCTTGAAAGCAGACGGGAGTTTGTGGGCAACGGGTCGGAATGCGAACGGCCAGCTCGGCGATGGCACAACCGCGCAGAAAACAACGCCCGTTCAAGTCGCGAGCGCTGTGCGTTCGATCGCCGGCGGGTTGTTTCACTCCGTCTGGTTGAAGACCGATGGCGCCATCTTGGCGGCCGGACTGAATTCCGATGGTCAGCTTGGCGACGGGACGACCACGCAGAGAACAACGCCTGTGGTGATGCGCAATCCGGTGGCGTATCGCGGGGCTGTCACTGGCTCGGGAGACGCGGTCTTGTCAGGATCCGGTGTGCAGACTCTCGCGGGCGCGAGTACGTATACGGGTGCGACGAGGTTGATTGGAGGTGTGCTCAGTGTGCCGGGTTTTGGCAACGTCGGCTTGGCCGGGGCGCTGGGCGCAGGCTCGAGCGGGTCGTTGAGTTTGGTGTTCGGTGGTGGAACGCTATCGGTGACGGGAACGGGCTCCAGCGTGAGTGACCGTGGGTTTACGGTGCTTGGCGGCAGCACGGCCTTGATCGATCTTGCGAATGAGGTGCGGGTGACATTTGGAGGCGATGTTGCAGGAGGCGGAGGACTCACGAAGTCCGGTCTCGGTGTGTTGGAGTTGGCGGGAGTCAGCGCTTATTCGGGTGCAACGACGATCCGCTCCGGGACGCTTGCGATCAGCGGGGTGTTTTTGGGAGCCGGGTCGTTTGCGAACAGCGGGCTGCTTGAGTATGGGCGAATGGGAGGAACCACGACGATCGCCGGGAGCGTCAGTGGCGCAGGGGCGTTGAGGGTGACGGACGGCACGCTGATCCTCGCGGGTGCGAATAGTTACACGGGCGGGACCACAATTGTCGCCGGGTCGCTGGTCGTGACCGGGTCACTTGCGGCTGCGGGATCTGTCTCCAACAACGGGGTGATCGAGTATCGCAAAGGCGCTGGTTCGCAGACAATCTCGGGAATCATCAGCGGGACCGGAATCGTGAAGGTTGGCGCAGGGACTCTAACGTTGGCAGGCGCGAACGCCTACACTGGAGAAACGGTGGTCAGCGCGGGGAGTTTGATCTTGGACGGGGCAGGTGCGCTGCCGGAGGGGTCGGAATTATCGGTGGGTTCCGGGGCCACAGTTTTGTTGCTGAATGGCGCGGAGGTTAGAAGGTTTGGCGTCATTGATGGAACCGTGTTGTACGGCGCGGGTGCATCCGTGTTGTTGGGTTTGGATAACTCGGGAGGCGCCTTTGGATCTTCGGTAGAAGGACCTTCGCGTGTGGTGAAAGAGGGGAGCGGATCGGTGACACTGTCTGGCGCCAATACGTTTAGCGGAGGGGTGGTGATTCGCGGGGGAACCCTGGTGTCCGGCGGGACGCAGGCGCTGGGATTGAAGTCGAGCGTGTGGATGGCAAACTCGCAGGGTGCGATGTTGGATCTCAATGGGTTTTCGACCACGATCGGCGGGTTGTCGGGTGGCGGGTCATTAGGCGGGTCGATTGCGCTCGGCGGCGGCACACTGAGGGTGGTTGAAGCAGCGGCAGTTGTGGCGATGGCGGGAGGTAAATCTAATAGTTTATTTTTGAAGAGTGACGGGAGCGTATGGGCGAGCGGGTGGAATAGACATGGTCAGCTTGGGGACGGGACGACAATGAGTAAGAGCACGCCCGTGCAGGTGATGAGTGGGGTGATTGCGGTGGAGTGCGGTGAGGAGCACAGTTTGTTTTTAAAGAGTGACGGGAGCGTGTGGGCGAGCGGGGATAATGGGTACGGTCAGCTTGGGGATGGGTCGACGGTGAATGAGAGCGCCCCTGTGCAGGTGATGAGTGGAGCAAGTGCGATTGCGTGTGGGGCGTATTACAGTTTATTTTTAAAGGGAGACGGGAGTGTGTGGGCATGTGGGCGTAATGATTACGGCCAGCTTGGGGACGGGACTACGGTGCATAAGAGCGCTCCTGTTCAGGTGATGAGTGGGGTGAGCGCGGTCGCGTGTGGCTATACGCATAGTTTGTTTCTAAAAAGTGACGGGAGTGTCTGGACTGCCGGGTGGAATAACTACGGTCAGCTTGGGGATGGTACGACGGTGAATAAGAGCGCCCCTGTTCAAGTGATGAGTGGGGTGAGCGCGCTCGCAGGCGGGCAATATCACAGCTTATTTTTGAAGAGTGACGGAAGTGTATGGGCGAGCGGCCATAACTATTTAGGTTCCCTTGGGGACGGGACAACCGCGCATAGATCTACCCCGGTGCAGGTGATGAGCGAGGTGAGTGCGGTGGCGTGTGGGCAAGGGCACAGTTTGTTTTTGAAGAATGACGGGAGTGTATGGGCGAGCGGGCCCAATGATTGCGGTCAGCTTGGCGATGGGACGACGACGAATAAGAGCACGCCGGTGCAGGTGATGAGTGGAGCAAGTGCGATTGCGTGTGGTGCGGATTACAGTTTATTCCTAAAGAATGATGGGAGCGTGTGGGGGAGCGGGTTAAACGATTACGGCCAGCTGGGAGACTGGACGCGTGAAAGTTCGGCAGTTCCAGCCCTGCTTGAGTCGTTCGGTTCTTCTGTGTTTTCGGGAGCGATTACAGGCGCGGGTGCGCTGGAGTTTTCAGGCTCTCAGGCAATCACTCTCGCGGGTGCCAATTCATTTGCGGGTCCTGTGAGCGTGAATTCCGGGACCCTCGTATTTGACGGCCCCACGGCTGCACCCGCCGGGGTCGTGGTGACCGCCGGTTCCGCGGCGACTGTGATTTTGAAAAACGGTGCGCGCATCGGTGGTTTCATGGGTGCAGGCACGCTGGTATCGCCGCCTTTTATCAATGCAAATCCTGCGTCGATTTCATTGAACGAAGGTTCCTTGGCGGCGTTTGCGGTAAACGTCATCGGCCAGGGACCGTTCGAATACCAATGGCGTAGGAATGGAGTGAGTCTCACGGGCGGAACGGCCTCCAGCTTGGTGTTTTCAGAGGCGCAGTTCGCGGATGCCGGCACGTACGAAGTAGTGGTCACCAACGCTCTGGGAACCGCTGTCAGTGCTAGTGCGACGCTCGTGGTCGCCGATATCACACCACCGGTTTTGACTTTGCCTGCGAGTGCGTCGGTCTCGACGTTGAGCCCCGCGGGAATCGCGGTGGCCTATCCGCTCGCGACAGCGGTGGACAACCGCACAGCGAATCCGGGCATCACTTACTCGCATGTGAGCGGCTCGCTGTTCCCGATCGGAACAACTGCCGTGACGGTGACGGCTGCGGACGCGGCGGGAAACACCGCCAGCGGAAGTTTCCAGGTGACGGTGAATCTCGCTCCTTCTGTGGTGTTGGCGCCGTCGCCGATGGATCTGCCGTTTGGCGGAGCTGGCGTGCTGCAAGTGGTCGCGCAGGGCACTCCGCCGCTCACTTTCGAATGGTTTAAGAATGGAGATATTCCGGTTGGTGGCGACCGCATTGTAAGCGGAGGAACGGCGTCCACACTCTCGTTCGGCGGTGCTTCATTGATTGATACGGGTAGCTACAGCGTGCGGGTGAGCAGCCCGTTTGGCGAGATCACCACTTTTGGGGTGCCGGTCCGTGTTTTGTTGGATCCGCCCGTGATTTCATCGGTGACCCCGCTTTCGCAGGTGAAACTAGCAGGGCAATCGGCAACACTCACTGTTGCGGCGAGCGGGAATGGGACGTTGTCGTACCAGTGGTCGAAGGATGGCGCGGTGATCGCGGGCGGAACTTTGCCGACGCTTGCGCTTGCGTCCGTGGGTCTGCTGGATGCGGGAAGTTACCGGGTGGAGGTGCGCAATGAAGCCGGGGCGGTGCAGTCGCCGTTTGCACGCCTGGATTTGCTTGGGTTCACGCAGCAGCCGCAGGGCGGGTCTGTGGCGTTTGGCGCGCCGATCACATTGAGTGCCCAAGCGCGGGCGGGAGACACGGCGGTGGCGTACCAATGGTACAAGGACGCGCAGTTGATCGCTGGGGGAACAGGTTCTAGTTTGCATGTGGCCTCGGCGACGCTTGCCAATGCCGGAACGTACGCAGTGAAGGCCAGTGCAGGCGGCGTGGAGCTCATGAGCAGCGCGGTGCGTGTTGGCGTATTGTTGGATGCGCCTGTCATTACCTCAGTGACGCCGCTCTCGCAGGTGAAGCTTGCGGGGCAATCTGCGACCCTCGCCGTGGCAGCAAGCGGGAACGGGACGCTGTCGTACCAGTGGTTGAAGGATGGCGCGGTGATTACGGGCGGAACTTTGCCGACGCTTGCGATTGCGTCGGTGGGTCTGCTGGATGCGGGAAGTTACCGGGTGGAGGTGCGCAATGAAGCCGGGGCGGTGCAGTCGCGGTTTGCACGCCTGGATCTGCTTGGGTTCACGCAGCAGCCGCAGGGCGGGTCTGTGGCGTTTGGCGCGCCGATCACTTTGAACGCCCAGGCGCAGGCGGGAGACACGGCGGTGGCGTACCAATGGTACAAGGACGCGCAGTTGATCGCTGGGGGAACAGGTTCTAGTTTGCATGTGGCCTCGGCGACGTTGGCCAATGCCGGGACGTACGCAGTGAAGGCCAGTGCAGGAGGCGTGGAGCTCATGAGCAGCGCGGTGCGTGTTGGCGTATTGTTGGATGCGCCTGTCATTACCTCAGTGACTTCGCTCTCGCAGGTGAAGCTTGCGGGGCAATCTGCGACCCTCGCCGTGGCAGCAAGCGGGAACGGGACGCTGTCGTACCAGTGGTTGAAGGATGGCGCGGTGATTACGGGTGGAACATTGCCGACGCTTGCGCTTGCGTCGGTGGGTCTGCTGGATGCGGGAAGTTACCGGGTGGAGGTGCGCAATGAAGCCGGGGCGGTGCAGTCGCCGTTTGCACGCCTGGATTTGCTTGGGTTCACGCAGCAGCCGCAGGGCGGGTCTGTGGCGTTTGGCGCGCCGATCACATTGAGTGCCCAAGGGCAGGCGGGAGACACGGCGGTGGCGTACCAATGGTACAAGGATGCGCAGTTGATCGCTGGGGGAACAGGTTCTAGTTTGCGTGTGGCCTCGGCGACGCTTGCCAATGCCGGAACGTACGCAGTGAAGGCCAGTGCAGGCGGCGTGGAGCTCATGAGCAGCGCGGTGCGTGTTGGCGTATTGTTGGACGCGCCTGTCATTACCTCTGTGGCGCCAAGTTCGCAGGTGAGGCTTGCGGGCCAGTCAGCAACGCTGAGCGTGGTTACAAGCGCAAATGGGACATTGTCTTACCAGTGGTTGAAGGACGGAGTGGCGGTGGCGGGCGGCACGTCGTCGACGCTGACGATCGGGTCGGTAGCCGCTGCGAACGCCGGCAATTACCGTGTGGAAGTGCGCAACGAGTCGGGTGCGGTGCAATCGCCGGTTGCACGCTTGGATTTGCTGAGCCTCACGCAGCAGCCGCAGGGACGTTCCATTGCGTTTGGCATGCCCGTGACATTGAGCGTGCAGGCGCAGGCGGGGAGTTCTCTTGTTTCGTACCAGTGGTACAAAGGAGGTGTGGCATTGAGTGGGGGCACGGGTGCCGCCCTCACAATTGCTTCCGCAACGCTCGAAAATGCGGGCACTTACTCGGTGAGAGTTGCTGCAGGCGAGGTGGAACTCATGAGCGGCACGGCGCAGTTGTCTGTTCTGCTTGATGCGCCGAAGATCACGTCGGTGACGCCGCCGGTGCAGGTGAAGGTGGCCGGGCAGTCTGCCACGCTCAACGCGGTTGCTAGCGGCAGCGGTTCCCTGTCGTACCAGTGGTTCAGGGATGGCTTTGCGGTCGCAGGCGGCACGGCGGCCACGCTTACGATCCCCTCGTTGGGGGCGAACGACGCTGGCAATTACCGGGTGGAGGTGCGCAATGCGGCGGGCGCGGTGCAATCGGATTTGGTGCGGATTGATTTGCTGAGCTTCACGCAGCAGCCGCAGGGCGGGTCGGTGGCGTTTGGCGCGCCGGTTGCGTTGAACGCGCAGGCGCAGGCGGGAAGCGCTGCGGTGAGTTATCGGTGGTACAAGGACGCGCAGTTGCTGGCGGGCGCAACGGGCGGGAGTTTTGCGGTGTCAGCGGCGTCGCAGGCGGACACGGGAGTGTACGTGGTGCAGGCGAGCGCCGGCGGTGTGCAGTTGTTGAGCGCCGGCACGCAGGTGAGCGTTGGGCAGAGGCCGAGCATGAATCTGGGTGAGTTTGCGCTCGGAGGCGCGAGCGGGATGATTGCCGGAGGGGGTTCGTTGAGTTTCAACTTGAACGCGATCGCGCCGGGAAGTTGGACAACGGGCGTGGTGCGCTGGGAACTTCGCGACAACGGGGTGTTCGTGCCAGGGTGGGTGTCGGTGTCGGAGGGGACTCTGACGGCGGCACCGACTTCCAAGGAGCTGCCCTCGGAGCGTGTGATCGGGTTCGCGGGCATGGATGAAGCGGGGAAGGAACTGCTCGCGGCGTTGCGTGTGCGTGTGCGGGCGGCGGTGCCCGAGATCACGCGGCAGATGGAGGCGCTGGTGAAGGCGAAGATTGGCGAGGTGGTGGTGCTGCAGCCCGGGGTGAGCGTGCGCACGGAGAGCACCGCGACGCGGTACGAGTGGCGGCGCACGGCGGACAAGGTACTGGTGACAGATGGAACGGCGAACGTGGTGGGGACGGGTGCGACGCTGCAGTTCGCTGCGGCGGAGGCGCGTCAGGGTTTTTACTGGCTGAAGGTCAGCAACGAGTCTGGATTTGTGTGGAGCGAGCCTGCGGAGTTTGTGGTGGCGCAGCGTTTGGAGATCAAACCGTCGGCGATTTTTGCGTCCCTGGGCGACACGAACAGGGCGTTTGCTGCAGAACTGGTGGGGCGTGCGGATCCGGAGAATCCAACGACGTATCAGTGGAGCAAGGTGGGTGGAGGTGCCGGCGGTGTGCTGAGCACGAGCAGCACATTGAGTTTGGGATCGATTACGGCCGCTGACGGTGGGGAATACAAAGTGCAGGTGAATGTGGGCAGGTACGGGAGTTTGTCTGGAGTGGCGACGGTTTTTGTCAGTCCGCTCAAGATTGATACGCATCCTCCGGAGAGTGTATCGGTGTCTGTGGGAGGCGTTTTGGATTTGAGCGTTGCGGTGAGTGCGGGGACGCACAGTGCGAGTTATCAGTGGCGCAGGAATGGAACTCCCATTTGGGGCGCGACAGGCAGCCGGTACGCGATCAACGCGGTGAAGGAGGCAGAGGCAGGGGTGTACGACGTGGTGGTGAGTGCGGGGGGAGTGTCACTCACGAGCAAGCCGAGCCGCGTTGAGATGGTGCGGCAGGTGGTTTTGGATGATGAACAATTCCGGATGCAGACTCGGAGCGTGATGGAGGGGGGGACATTGGAGTTGTCGGTTCAAATAAAGGATGGCACGCCGCCTTATTCGTACACTTGGACGCGTCATCGTGCGGGGGGTGTGTTGGAAGAGCTCAAGGACGGAGGATTCGTAACAGGAGCAACGACTGGCAAGTTGCGGGTGGAGTGGAACGGGTCGCTTGCCGGGGCTTACAGTGTGTCGGTTGGGCGCACGGTGGACGGGGTGTTGGTGGGAAACCGAGTCAGTTCTGGGAGCGTGTCGATTGGCGAGGTATTGCGACCGAAGGAAAGTGACTTTTCCATCAAGGTTTCATTGGAGGGAGACGCGTTGGTGCAGGGCAGTACGTTGAAGCTCACGGTTCAATCGAACGAGGGCGCTGCGCTCGCGGGATTGCCGCGGAGATATCAGTGGCGTTTGAATTCGGTTCTATTGCGGGAGGGTTCTCTGTTTTCAGGAGCCGACACGGAGGCGCTCACTATCAAAGGGTTTAATGCCAATGCGGTTGGTGATTACGAGGTGGTGGTGCGCAATGATGCGGGGCAGGCGACGCTGAAGAGGGCGGTGGGTTTCAGCATGACGCCTGTGCGCAAGCTGTCTGAGCTTGCGTCAATGACGGTCATGCAGGGGGATCGGGTGGAGTGGGAGGCGTTCCGTTTGGAGGGTGGTGGAACCTTGAACTACATGTGGGTGAAAGCGGGGACGGGCAACGTCGCCGGCGGTTCGTCGGCGTTGAGTTTTGAGAGCGTCAAAACGAGCGACGCGGGCACCTATGCGCTGACGGTGAGTAACGCGATCAGCGCGGCTTCGAGTGCTGCGCGGCTGCGGGTGTTTACGCCGCCGGTTTTTGAGAACATAAGGTTGATGCAAGCGTCTGTGGTGTCCGGCACGCAGCAAAGCGTGACGTTGAGCGAGGTGCCGTTGAGTGCGGGGGCCAACGCGCAGGAGTGGACAGCGGAGATAAATCCGGGGGATCGGGTGGTGCTGAGCGCCGATGCGCTTGGGGGCGTGGATTCAGCGAGTGGAGTGAGCGGCCTGCGGTACCAGTGGATGCGGGGCGGTTCGCCCATTAGCGGCGGGACGGGCAGGACTTATGCGATTAGTTCCGTGCGCGAGGCGGATGTGAACGCGCCGTACAGCGTGTCTTTGTCCGTTGTGGATCCCGAATCACGCCGTGTGCTTGTGGAGGCGGCGGACTCAGGGAAGTTGAGGGGAGGCGCTGTGCGCTTGAAGCTGCGTCCGGCGCTCACGCCGCCGAGTATTTTGAGTGGCGGGGTTGTGCTGAGCGGCGGCACGGTGTTCGCGGGTGGCTCACTCGCTCTTGAGGCGCGGACATCCTCGCAGCAGGTGACGTATCAGTGGTTGTACAACGGAGTGGTGCTCAGTGACGGGTTGCAGGCAAACGTGGGGTCTGTCACCGGTGCGGGTGGATCGCTTTTGAGCATTCGCGGGGTGGGCGCTGCGGCTTCGGGCTCGTACGCGGTGCGAGTGAGCAGTGCTCTGAATCGCAAGGATGTGCAGACGGCGAGTTTCGGGTTGCAGGTGTTGGTGCCTGCGCGGATCACGCAGCAGCCGGCGTCGGTGCGGGTAGTTGAAAAGTCGGAGGTGCGTCTGCGTGTGGCGGCAGAGGGGACGAATTCAGGCACGTATGCGATCACCTACAAGTGGAGGCGCAATGGCGAGTTTCTTTCCGAGTCCGATGTGTATTCGGGTGTGGACAAGCCGACGCTGGTGATTTCGGGGTCTGCGGATCCCGTGGAGGCGGAAGGGCAGTACGACGTTGTGGTGGACAATCGAGTGGGTGCTGCGGTGAGCAGCAGCGCTGCGGTGGTGACGGTTGTGGTGACGCCTTTGAGGCTTGAGTTGGTGGGAGCGGGAACGGTGCTTGCAGGGATGAACTGCGAGTTGAAGTTGGTTGTAAAAAAGGATGAAAGTGGTGTGGATGGAGCTGGGTATCAGTGGCGTCGCAACGGGAAGCCGATTCCGGGAGCGGGAGGGCGCACGGACAGGGAGGGGGTTGCGGTGCTCAAAATCGTGGCGGGCAGTGCGAACGCGGGTGAATACGACGCGTTGGTGACGAGCGGTGGGCAGTCCATCGTGAGTCCGGCGTCAACCTTGTTGGTGCGGGAGCCTGTGCGGATCACGCGTGATCTGATTCCGATGCTTGGGGTGGTCCCGGGGACGCAGCAGAGCGGCGGTTCTTTTGCCGCGCTGAGTGTGGGTGCGGGTGGGAGCGGAGTTTTGAGCTACAAGTGGAGGAAGTTTGAGGGCAACGGAAAGGATGCGTTGGAGGATACAACTTTTAGTGCAGCCTCGAGTCCGTTTTTGGATTTGGCGAGTGAAGCCTCTGACGTGATGGCGTGGTATTCGGTGGAGGTGACTGCCGGGACCGAGATTTCGTTGGGGGGGACGAGCACAACGGTGACGAGTGCGCGTGTGCCAGTGCAGTTGCTGGCGGCGGTGAGCGAAGGGATGATCCAGGTGCCGCCTGCGGCGCCGGTGCGTGGCGGTCGGTTGATTGGGACCACGGTGACGGCTGGCAGCAGCGTGGTGTTGCGCGGATCTGCGATTGGAGGCGGGCAGGTGAATTATCAGTGGCGTCGAAACGGGCGGACGATCCTCGGAGGAACTTCGCAGATGTTGAAACTTGAGGAAGTGCGTTTGAGCGATGGGGGTCGTTATGAGCTTGTCGCCATGAACCCGAGGAACACGCTTAGTTGCGGTTCAGTGGAGGTGACGGTTGCCGAGGCGGACGTGATTGTGATGCAGCCCGAGCGCGAGAAGCGGGTGAGCGAGGGAGCGGAGGTGACCTTGGGTGTGGTTGCCGCCGGGAAGAACTTGTCGTACCAGTGGCGTCAAGACGGCAAGGCGATCGCCAGCGGGACATCGTCGGTCTTGAAACTCACGGATGTGAAGTCGGGGATATCGGGGGCGAGTGGTGCGTATGACGTGGTGGTAACCCATGCGTTTGGTTCTTCGGTGAGCTCGATTTGCCGTGTGCTTGTGAATGAACCGATCCAGATCATCGTCCATCCAAGTGAGGTGACGCTGGTGGAGGGGAACGCGGCGACGTTGACGGTAAAGGCGGCGGGCCCGGATCTAAGATACCGCTGGCGAAAAGGAGGCGTTACGTTAGCGAGGGAAAAAGAGGGTGAGGACGATACCTGCCCTTATTTCACCATCACGCCGAGGTCGGTCTCGCCGGCTGGGGTGTACGATGTGGTGGTTTATAACGATTACGAAAGCAGGACGAGCGAGTCGGTGACTGTGAAGTTTTTGCGAAAAGTTGAAATCACCCAGCACCCGGTTTCGGTGGCTGTAGCCCCTGGTCAGCCTGCGACTTTTTACGTGGGTGCGTCCGGGTCGCCGCTCAAAGGGCAATCGGGACTTCGGTACCAGTGGCGCAGGGACGGCGTGATCATTGGCGGCGAGACGGCGAGTTCGTATGAGGTGAAAGCAGCGGTGCCCGGCTCTGCGGGGAATGGAGGGTCTGCGGGCAAGTACGATGTGGTGGTGAGCAATGATGTGAACGCGGTAACGAGTTTGCCTGCGACGCTGACGGTGTATTCCGCGCCGAATTTAGTGAAGGCGCCGGTGTCGCAAGTCGTGAATGAGAACGATGCAGTTTTGTTGCATGCGGTGGTGGAAGGTACGCAACCGATGACCTACCAGTGGAGCAAAGTGCTTGCCGGTGGGGGCAGTCTTGAAGTGTCGGCGCAGCAGGCGCTACGGATCCCGAAGTTTAACGCTCAAGCTCACGAGGGGACATACCGGTTTGTGGCCAAAAACAGCTACGGCAGTCTGTCCACTGAGGTGCAGGTGTCGGGGTTTGAATCGGATGATGTGTTCAAAATTGCAGCTGCACCGGAAGAGAAAGTGACGTTGAACGAGAATGAAGGCGCAGCGGTGACGTTGCCCGGGATTACCATGCAGGCCCGGGCCGGTTTGAACTTCAGCTATGAGTGGCGCCGCAACGGGGTGGGGTTGGCGGAGGGCGGACGTTTTAAAGTGGACGGCGGGAGCCTCACCATCAGTTCAGTGCTTGAGACGGACGCCGGCCAGTACGATGTGCTGGTTCGCGCCATTTCAGGCGGGATTGAGCGCGGACGTTTGGTGAAGAAAAACTATGTGCTCACGGTAAATTCCGCGCCGAAGATCACAGGGCTCTTCGACCAGCCTGTCGCAGCGGGCGATTCGGTAACGCTCTCGCCAACGGTGCTGCCTGAGCCGGCGGCGGGCCAAAGCGATTCGTACCAGTGGGAAGTGGAGAGTGGCGGGGAAAAAGCAGCGCTTGGAACACGGAAAGCCTTGCGGGTGGAAAACATGACTCTGCCGAAGGTGGGCACATATTATTTCACGGTGACACGCAGCAGTAACGGGAGGACATTGTTTACAAGCAGCAAGGCGCTGAAGCTCACGATGGGGCGCGCGCTTGAACTGATGCCGCTGCCAGCCAGTGTGCAGGCGAAGCCCCGTGAGCGTGTCGTGTTACTGGCGAGTTTGACGGATGCTTCGCGCCAGTCGGACCCGACGCTGCGCTACCAATGGCGCTTCAACGGACAGTCCATCCGTGGGGCAACTCAACGCGCGCTGGTGCTTTCCGGTGTGAGCACGGGGAACGCTGGGAGTTACGACGTGATTGTGAGCAACAACGTGGATCGAGTGAAGAGCACGGCAACGGTGCTTTCGATTGTGCAGCCAACGCGGATCGTGAACTTCGGATTTGTGCAGGATGTGGAGGGAAGCGGGTATGAGTCGATGGTGACGGTGAATCCCGGCCAGAAGG
The DNA here is from genome assembly GCA_044376395.1 of Chthoniobacteraceae bacterium. Classification (GTDB taxonomy): domain Bacteria; phylum Verrucomicrobiota; class Verrucomicrobiia; order Chthoniobacterales; family Chthoniobacteraceae; genus Chth-196. The sequence continues at coordinate 39,237 of JBILKY010000002.1, forward strand.
TGCGTTTGAAGGTGGAGTTGAGCGGGGATGAGAACGTGAGCTACCAGTGGATCCAAGGAAACGGGCGCTCTGCGAAGGTCTTGGGGACCGGGACCTCGAGCACGTACGTGATCGACACGGTATCCATTCAGGAGCACGAGGGATGGTACATGGTGGTGGTGAGGACGCCGCGCGGTAATCTGTCGACCAAGCGTTTGGAGCTGAGCGTCAATGCACCTGTGGAAATCACAACCCCTGCGGCGCAGGTGGTGAACGCGATGCCGGGGAAGCCGGTGAAGTTGCAAATTCGGGCGGAGGGGAGCGGGCCGTTGTTCTATGAGTGGAAGCGCGACGGGGAGTTGGTTAATGGCGGTGTGTCGCCTGTGTTGACGGGGAATTTTACAGCGGGCGACGTAGTGGTGCGGGGCGTGTCGGAGTGGAGGATTTTGAGGAGCGGGATGTTGGTGACGAGTGCGGCGCTGCCTAAGGGTGGCGGCTGCGTGGTGACAAGTGTCAGTGACGGGGTGGTGCGTCTCTCGGGGGCGGCGACCAAGACGGTGGAGGGTGCGCAGTTTGCTGTTGCGTTGAACACAATTGATCTTCCCGCGGTGGGGTATGCGGACGCGGGGACATACAGCGTGGTGGTGAGCAACTCGGTGCCATCGTCGAGGACGGCGAGCGTCCGGCTCAATGTCACCAAGCCTGTGAGCATTTTGAGTGATCCGGTGGACGTGCGGGTGAGGGCGGCGGTGGATTTCAGCGGATCGTTGACGGCCGGTTCGAGCGTTGTGATTGTGTCGTCCTTGGATGCGCGCGGGATTGTGGAGGGGATGTTCGTAAAGGACGCCGCGGGCGGCGCATCGCTGAAGGTGGATACCAAAGTGTTGGGGGTTGCAGTGGCGCAGGGCGGCAGTGTGGCGCTCACGTTGGACAAGACCGCGAACGTCACGTCGTCGGCCGTGTCGCTTCTTGCCGGCGAGTTGGCGGTGTTCCGTGTAGCGGTGGATCAAACGGTGAGTGCGGATGCCGATCAGGGGGTGAGCTACAGCTACCAGTGGCGGCGCAACGGTGTGCCGCTCGAGACGACTGAGAGCAGGCGTGCTGAGTTCTCCATCGCGTATCCCGAGTTGTTGGATTCCGCGTGGTATGACGTGGAGATTTGGAACACCAAAGGCGGCCGGGAAGTCAGCCGCACGCTGAGCGGGAGCGCGCAGTTGCAGGTGTTTGAGGTGCCGCGGATCTGGGTGGCGGCGCCGGTGAAACTTGTCACGGGAAGCGTGGCGCTGAAGGTGTCCGCGCTTGGAACCGGACCCCTTGGATACGGATGGCAGCGGGTCAATGCGGGTTCGGTGGTGGCGGGTACGCTTGGTGGGGGCACATCGCTCGGAAGCGAGGCGGTGTATCCGGGCACGGTTTCGGCTGGGACCTATCGAGTGACGGTGAGTGGCCCGCTTGGAGACCGGGACTGGCGGGATATTTCTTTGACGGCGGACGGGCTGGCTGCGTTGCAGAGCGCGTCACCGGCGTTTGAAGTCAACCCCCAGGATACCATCGGAGTGGCGGGCGGAACGCTGAGTTTGCATGCGAAGTTGTTTGATGGTTACGAGCTGATTGGGTGGAAAAAAGCGAACAGCAGCGGATTCCGTGATGTTTCGCTTGTTCGCACCGGTACAGCGCATGCGTTTACACCGTTAAGTGTTTCTGATTCTGGGTACTACTACGCGGTGGCATCCGGCACAGTTGGAAGCGGGACGACAACTTTGATTTACTCGAATCCTGCGCTGGTGCTGGTCAATCCTGCGAACCCGCTTTATGGCAGCACACTAACGGCACAGTTGCGGGCGACTTTGGCAAGCCAGCAACAGATGATTGTCGGAGAAGGCAACACTGCGACCTTTCGAGTGTTCACAGCGGGCTCGGGGTTGGAGATGCATTGGGAGTTTACGCGTGCGCTGAGGTTCTGGGGCGAGTTGAAGAAGGGCAGCAACGAGGTGACGGTGCGTGGCGATGACGCCTTGTATTTGGACGCGGTGCTGGGCGGGACTTCGGCGGAGTTGCCGGCCTTGCTCAATGGGATGCGCTTGAGGGTGGCGGCTGGTTCGCCTGCGGTGCTTGGGGCTGGCACGATTGGCTCGGTGAATGTCTTGGGGACTGGGACATCCAAGGTGTATCAGCTGTCGCTCAATACAGGGGCGGTTCCCACGGCAAGTGCGAGCCATGTGAAGTTTGAAGCGGTGGCGTCATCGCCTGTTGTTATCAAGACTGGTATGGTGTACGGGGGCACAGGCACGGTGGCTGCAGAGCGCTATCGGTTGTCGGATCCTGAGGTGGTGAGCATCCGTTCGGCGACGATGTTGGACGAGGGGACGTACACGGCGGTTGTGAGGGCCGCCGATGGCTCCGCGCTTGTGAGGAGCGTGCCGTGGACATTGACGGTGAACGCGCTGCCGTTGATCACGAAGAACCCGGTTGTGACATCGAAATATCCCGGGGACACGGCGACGTTGAGCGCGGGCGGGTTCTTTAGTCCTGAAACGAAGTTCGTGTGGTATGTGCGGCACGAGGGCGAGACGGTGTGGACGCCGCTGCCTGCGGGGCCTGTGCCGACAACCTCTGTGATTCGCAACGTGCAGATCGCAGACGAGGGTGAGTACCAGATGGTGGCTACCAACAGCGTTGGATCGGCAGTGAGCGCAGGCACGTACATGACGGTGGAGCGTCCTGC
>JBILKY010000058.1:0-15242 GCA_044376395.1 Chthoniobacteraceae bacterium
AGGAGGCTGGCAGAGCGTGGAGTCCGGTTCATCCAATGCATGCACGCGGGATGGGATCAGCACAATAGTCTGACGACCGAGTTGTACACGCAGTGCGTGGACACTGACCAGCCGAGCGCGGGGCTGATTCTGGATTTAAAGATGCGTGGTATGTTGGAGGATACGCTGGTAGTTTGGGGAGGTGAGTTTGGGCGAACGCCGTTTATCCAAGGCGACTTTCAAAACCGTCCGCGCTGGGGGCGCGATCATCATCCGTACGCTTTTACAACATGGCTTGCGGGAGGAGGCGTGAGGCCCGGAATATCGTATGGCGCCTCGGATGATCTTGGGATCAACGCGGTGGAAAACCCCGTGCACGTGCATGATTTCCAGGCGACTCTCCTGCATCTGCTGGGCATGGACCACGAGAAGCTGACTTTCCGGTTTCAGGGGCGTTATTTCCGTCTGACCGACGTGCATGGAAACGTCGTCCGCGATGTGTTGCTCTGACGCGTACGCAAGGCGTGCTCTGACATCTGAAAGGGTCAATTCAGGAAAGTGCGTGACGATTTCTTCAGGAGTGATCCCGCCGGCGAGATATTCAAAAACGTCTTGGACGGTGATTCGCAGGCCGCGAATGCAGGAAGCCTACCGGGGTGGTGGATACAAAAACGGCTGACGGATGATACCCTGCGGATCGTTGCTGTCGGAGGAACCCGACTTCACGCCGCGGATCGCATTCTAATCATTGAGTGCAGCACATTCGGGTGCGCCCGTGGGTAGTCTCTCATACATGCATCGCGCGGACTCAGTTTGCTTTGACTTTCAAGTTCGAGATTTTTCCTTCAAACCGACCCTTAGCCGTGTAAGGGGCGACGGGCACTTGATTATCGTGTGCCAGGCAGAAGTCTTCCTTTGGCTGGGTCCGGATCAAACCGGGACCGTCCGCAGCAACCGGCGGGCTTTCATCGAGCTTGAGGGTGAGGAGTCCTTTTTTACCGAGAGTCGCGGTGATGCGGTGCGGTTGCTTGTCTGCAGGGTACTCGGTTTGCGCGCTGGCCAGAGTGTTGCCTTGGCGGACGGTCCAGATGAGATTCCCGCCGCTCAGATGCAGCGCATAACCCGCGCTTGCGCCGCCGTGTGCGACGAGGATCGCATCGCGCTGCGTCGTGTAGATCTCGCAGGAAAGCGTGAAAGGCGTATTGGCGATGTGAGGTGCTTTCCCTGAGTCGAGTTTTTCGCCGGGCTGGAGGTGGGAGAAGTCGCCGGTTGCCGGCGAATCCTTTGATGATTTTTTTGGGAGCGGCTGCTCGTTTGTAGAATAAAGGGTGACCGGCTGCACTGCCTCGCCCGGTGGACGGCGGGATTTTGGATTTGCGCCTCCGATCTCCGCATTCATGGCGTTGGCGAGCGCGGCGAGCTTTGACACGATTTCGGGATGTTGCTCTGCGAGATTCGTGCGTTCCCCGATTTCTGCATCGAGGTTGTAAAGGCGCGGGTTTGTTTTTGCATCGTCTTCGAGCTGACCTTTGGCCTGGGCGTTGCCTTGGGGTGTCAGTGCAAGTTTCCAAGGGCCTTGGCGCACGGCCTGGAGGTTGTAGCCTGCAAAGTAGTAGTGTGCGTCGCGCTGTGATTCTTTGCTGCGGCCGAAAAGCAGAGGGCAGAGGTCGCGTCCGTCAAGAACGGGCTGTGTCGGAATTTCGGACCCGGCAACCTTGAGGCAGGTGGGCAGTACGTCGATGGCGCCAGAAACAGCATCGCAAACCCCTCCGGCGGCGATTTTGCCGGGCCACCACGCGAGCGCAGGGACGCGAACGCCCCCCTCCCATGTCGTGCCTTTCCCGCCCCGCAATGGGCCGGCGCTGCCGCCGTCTGCGCCCTTCACGAGCCACGGGCCGTTGTCGCTTGTGAATAGAACGAGTGTGTTGTTGTCGAGGTGTAGCTCACGCAAGGTCTCGAACACGCGCCCGATGGATGCATCCACCTCTTGCACCCAGTCGCCGAAGCGGCCGTTTTGCGAGGTGCCTTGGAAGGCCTTGCCGGGATGGATTGGAGTGTGCACTGCTGTGTGCGGGAAGTAGAGAAAGAATGGACGGTCCTTGCTGCTGCGGATGAACTGCACGGCCTCGTCCGTGTAGATCTCCTCGATTCGTTCCTGGTCTGTCTCATCGAGTAGGTGTTCCACGTGATCATCCCGCACCAGCGGCACGACACGGCGTCCGTCCGCGCTCGAGGTTTTGAGCATGTCATTCGAATACGGGATCCCGAGATAGTGATCGAAGCCCTGCTTTGTTGGAAGGAAAGCTGCTTGATCGCCGAGGTGCCACTTGCCGATGCATTGCGTGGTGTATCCCAGAGGCTTCAGGCGGTCGGCGATGGTGTGTTCCTCGGGATGCAGACCGTTCTTTGCTCCGGGTGGATACACCCCGGGGACCGAAACCCGGGCGCCATAGCAGCCGGTCATGAGCTGCGCCCGTGACACGCTGCAGACTGGCGCCGCGTAAAACGAGGTGAGTTTCATACCCTCCCGCGCCATCCGGTCAAGATGCGGCGTCTTTTGTTTTATGGCTCCAAACGGGCCGATGTCGCCGTAGCCCAAGTCGTCGATGAAGTGGATGATGATGTTTGGTTGCGAGGCCGCCGATGAGATCGAGGCGCTGCAGATGATTAAGCAGAGGAGCAGGCGCATAGAAAACTGGGGTGTGGAATGGAGGGCGGATCAACCGTACGTCGACTTACAGGAAGGTCTTTGCATATCCCGCGCACAGCGGCGAACAAAAAGCGGATTTCTTTCGGCCGCTTCAAGTGGAATCAGCCCCGGGCCGATCGACGGGAATGGATCCATGAAAGCGTGGGCGGCATACTTGAGTAAATGCAGAGCAGACATTCGCGGTTTGCGGGAGGAAGCGGCAGTGTTTTTTGGACTGTTAAACCCAAGGCGCGCTGCTATCGCTCAATGAAAACCGCAGCACCATGCTCTATTTCACCACAGCCAAATTCCATTTTTTTGACCCGATGAAAGCAGCCCGAAACCTTTCGTTTCTGTTTTTCTGCCTTGGGTTCATTTTTTCCGTGAAACATGAAGCGGCTGCGGCCGAACCTCCGAACATCATTGTCTTCATCGCGGACGACATCGGCTGGGAGGACTACGGCTGTTATGGAAATCCAGTGGTGCGCACCCCACACATCGATTCGCTCGCGAATCGAGGCCGGCGCTACACGCAAGCTTTTCTCACAGCGAGCAGTTGCAGCCCAAGCCGCTCAAGTATCATTACAGGGCGCTATCCCCACAATCTTGGTCCCGCCGCCGAATTGCACCTGCCTGTCTCACCGAATCTTCCATGGCTTCCCGCCCTTCTGCGCCGCTCCGGTTATTACACGGTCCTTGTTGGCAAAAACCACATGTCCGTGGACTTCGCAAGCGGCAAGGCGTTGTACGAACCGCGATGGGATTTGATCGAAAAAGGAAAGACCGCAGACAACAGCGGCCTTGAATCGCAATGGGTCGACACCCTCAACAATCGCCCCAAGGACAAGCCGTTCTTTTTTTGGCTGGCTTCCGCCGATGCTCACCGTGGATGGGATGGGGATTTGGAGTGGAACGAGTCGCTTTACGGTCCGAAACATCGGCCTGAGGAAGTCCAAGTCCCTGCCTACCTCATTGACGATGCGGCAACCCGGAAGGATCTGGCTTCCTACTACAATGAGATCACGCGTTTCGACCATTACGTCGGCGTCATGGTCGCGGAGCTCGCCCGCCAGCAGCTCCTCGAAAACACACTCATCCTGCTGCTCGCGGACAACGGCCGCCCGTTTCCACGGGCAAAGACAAGGCTGCACGACTCGGGCATGAAGACAGCCTTGATCGCGCACTGGCCCGCGCGGATCCGATCCCCCGGCACGCCATGCGATTCGCTTGTGAGCAGCATCGACATCGTGCCAAGCCTCATGGAGGCGGCCGGCGCCCCCCCGATGCCCACCGCTCAGGGAGTCAGTTTCCTTGCGACTTTCACCGATCCGAACGCCGCCGTCCGCCGCCACGCGTTCTCGGAGCACAACTGGCACGACTACGAAGCACACGGGCGCGCCGTGCGGTCCGAGGGATATCTCTACATCCGAAATCAGCGCCCCGCGCAAGCATGGCAGGGACCTGCCGACTCCGTTGCTTCGCCGTCGCATCAGGCCTTGCTTGCCGCACGCGCCGCGCAGGCGAGCCCTTCCGCGCGCCCGCTGACTCCCGCGCAGCAGGACACACTCCTCTCACCGCGTCCTGCAGAGGAGTTGTACAGAACGGCAGCAGACCCGCTGCAACTTGAAAATCTCACGGGCCACCCGGATCACGCTGCCGTCCACGAACGGTTGTCAAACCTGCTCGATGCCTGGATCGAGCAAACCGGCGATGCCGCACCCGAAGATTTGTCCCCGGACGGCTACGACCGCGAAACGGGGAAGGCTTTCATCAAAGGGCCGCCGAAGCGTGGCACATGGCCCGGACAACCGCGCGAAGCGCATCTCGTCAACGCTCCCGGCCCGCGCTAGCGCCGGAGTGCTGCTCTGACGAGGCCTGCGCATTTGGGAGGTGCCGGAGCAAGGCCGCGGACCCGCAGCTCGAGTGTCAGGGTCTGTCTTGAAACCGTACGATCTGGACACAGTTTATCTTCCTCTCCTGTTGATGAGATGGTCGATGGCTCCTGAGTGGGAGGTCGCCGGGGACGAGCACTGGGGACAGACGCTTTCCGCCGTTTTCCGCGGGCCCCCCTGCCTGAGCCGGATGTAGACGCGAGGCCGAGACGAACAAAGTCGTAACCTCGCGCAGACTTTGGTTTAAGTGGTGGGAGATATGAAAACCATCCCCCTCAAAACCGTCAGCAAAATGACCCTCGGAATCCTTCTGGCCGCAGCGCTTTCAAGCCGGGCAGCCGATGGAGCCAAGGAACGCGGCAGCCGAGCCGCAAACTCCGATCCTCAGGCGCGAATCGCTCAGATGAAAGAGCGGCTCAACCTCACCGACGAGCAAGTTGCCAAAATCAAAGAGCTCGGTCCCGAGAGAACGCCTGAAAAAATTGCGAAACTCATGGAGATTCTGACTCCCGAACAGCAGGAAAAGATGAAAGCCGCCCGCGAAACTGCGGGCGGAGTGGGTCGCGAATCGGGTGCGCCCGGCCTGCCAAAAATCGAAGTGCTCAAAGAAAAACTGGGACTGAACGAATCGCAGGTCGCGAAGATCACGCCGAAACTGGATGAGGCGCGAAAAGCAATGGAGGGCACTCGCGCACAGAGTGACTTGTCGGCTGAGCAGAAACGCGAAAAGGCGAAGGAAACGATCGGCCCGCTCATGAAATCGATCGCCGAAGAACTCAACCCCGAACAGCGCACCAAAATGCGCGATCTCATGCCCGGGCGTTCTCCGGGCGACACCGGGGCACGTCACCAAAAGCAGTGACGCTCGCGAGCCGGTTAGGGGACCGCCGCGAGTCCTGTCATTCCGATAGCGTGTCGCCCGGGCTCCGTCTGCAGGTTCTCTGATCGTGCGGCGGGGCCCTGCGGTCCTCGTTGGGACTCGCTCTGCACCTTCAATTTGCACCTTCAGTCAAGCGATGCCCTCCGGCGGTGTCAGGCGGCCACTGGGGTTCGAACGGTAGCGTTGGCGATTTTCATGAAACAGCACCGGTGACAGGTGCTTTTCGCCGCATTTCCTGTTCGTCTCAGGCAATCCTCGGACCGTAGCGGCGGACATGTCAATTGTGCTTGACCGGTCTTGCTGATGCGACACAAAACATCCTGCGCTAGCCGCAATTCTTGCCGAGTAAAAATTATGAAAAAGAAAATTCAGACAGCGTTCCTCATTCTTTTCGGTTTCGCAGGATTAGTCTGCGCCGATCAGGGCAATCCCGGCATTTCATCGATTGAGTCGATAGCGTTCGGCCCGGACGGACTTTTGCTGATTGGCGGCGGCGCCAGGATCGCCATCGTGGCGACTGGCGACACCAAACCGGTGAAATGGACCAAGGCTGAGATTTCGAACATCGACCAACTCCTGGCAGGCAAACTGGGGTTGCAAGCAAAGGACATCGAAGTCCGCAAAATGGTGGTTAATCCAATGTCGCAGAAAGCTTATGTCGCACTGCAGGCGCTTAAAACAAAGGCATCAATCATCCTGACGATCGACGGTTCGGGAAACGTCGCAGAACTTCCGCTCGAAAATGTACGTTACAAAGCCTATCCGCTCACCACGCCAAACGCGCCGGTCACCAAGGTCACGGACATTGCATGGGCTGGCGGCAAAATTGTTGTCTCCACTCAGGCTACCGACGTTTTCGCGTCCCGAGTTTTCACAATCGACCCGACAGACCGGAGCGGACCGCCTGTCCAGGTCAGCACGAAAACCTACCACATCGCCCACAAAAAATGGGAGACGCAGGCGCCCCTGAGAACCCTCATGCCCGTGGTCGCCGGGGGTAAGACAAGCGTGGTTGGTTCATTCACATGCACTCCGGTTGTGCGTTACGATCTCGACGACGCAAAGAACGATGAGCAGGTGACCGGCCGTAGCGTGCTCGAGCTGGGTTCAGGCAACATGCCGCTTGGGATGTTCGCATACAACCGTGAAGGCAAAAGCTTTATTCTTGTCAGTGTTTGTCGCGGGAATAAGAAGCCGGCTTTTGGTTTTCCAAGTGCTTACTGGGTCGCACGCATGGATGCTGACCTGCTTCAGGAAACGACCAACACCAACGAAAACGCGTTCTGGCGCGTGGGCAACACGAAACTCGTTGGCGAGAGGGTCGAAGTTGCGACAAACTATTTCGGCGTTCGTCAAATGGACCGGTTAGACGCGACGCAAGCACTGGCCATCGTCGAAACAGACGGCGCGTTTTCCTTGCGCTCACTGCAGTTGCCATAAACGTCGTCGCGTTGGTTCTGGGCGCCCCGCATGAGGCGTTGTTAGAGTGGCAGCGTGTCTGGCAATTAGCGTTTGCGCTGTGAGTCCCGTGAGGTTTCTTTTCTATATTTGTCTGTTGATTTGCGCGCAAGGCGCGGAGCTTCCCGTCCGCTTTGAAACGCGTGATGGCGGCCTTCGGGTGCAGGCAATTTTGGCGACGGATGAGGCTGGAAAACTTCCTTCGGGCCTGCTCACACAGGAGCAAGGCGAAAAAGTGCTGACGCTCTCCCTTCTTGATGAACCTGCGAAAACACCCGGTCCAAGCATTCTTGGCAAGTACGAGAGAACCGGAAATACACTGACTTTTACACCGCGGTTTCCGTTCGACTACGGAACAACATATCGGGCCTCCCTGCGTCGAGCGGGAGGGGAAACCGTGCTCGACTATGAAACACCGATTCTCGCGGCAAAGGCGCCGCCCCGACTTCTGAAGATCTACCCTTCTGCCTCTGTTTTGCCCGCGAATCAGCTGCGTTTCTACCTCTATTTCGACCGCCCCATGAGAGGAGGCAAGGAACTCTTTGAACACCTCTCTCTCCAAGACGAAAAGGGAGGCGAAATCGACGCCCCTTGGCTTGATGATGAAATTTGGGATGAGAAGAACAATTGTTTGATCCTCTACATTCACCCCGGCCGCATTAAGAGGGGTATAGAACTTAGGGAGCAATCGGGTCCTGTACTCTATGAAGGCCGTTCTTATTCTCTGGTTGTGCGGGGCAAGTGGACTGATTTGGGGGGCAATCCGATCGGCAACGATCAGGTCAAAAAATTCAGCACCACAAAAGAAGATCACTCTCGCGTGGAATTGAGCGATTGGCGGCTGGGTTCGCCACCCGCCGCGACGCACGACGCATTAACCCTGACGCTGGATAAAATCGTCGATTACCGCTCGCTGCTGAATCGCCTGAACGTGACTACTGACACAGGACAGGACATGGAAGGCAGAATTGAGGTCGGCTTGGACGAAAAAATATGGCGCTTCGTTCCGATCCTCCCGTGGCAGGCGGCGCGCTATCGGCTTGAGGTAAGCCCGGAGCTGGAGGACGTCGCCGGCAACACGCCCTTGAGAGCCTTCGACACTGATCTGGTCGCCCCCGGCACTCCGGCGCAATCTCTGAGAATCGAGTTTACACCGCGCTAAACCAACAGACTCAGGCAAGTCGACTGCTGCACAGAGCCCAGCTTTTGCTCAACCGTTTACGCAGATGGAGTCGGCTTCTTATTCGCGCTCTTACCCAGAGTGCGAGAAGTATCGCCGAGCATCCCACACAGGCATACTGCATTTCGTTTCCGCGCCGCGTTATTCCATTTTGCTCAGCATCACGCTCTAGAGACGAGGATCTCGCGGTTCGCATAGTTTGCGGCGCTTCGTCGCGCAGGATCGTTGGCACGCGATTGGAGCGGGTAATCGTAGGATCTGATGTTTAATGACCCGGTCGGCGCGCGGATCCCGCGTTATCTTTATTTTGATGTTCAGTTTGGAGACTGTGTCGTGCTTTCATGTGAGGCGCAGAGTCATCTTTCCGACCACCCCCACCCAAGCGCATGCTCATCAAAATCTCCTCATCCCTGCTGGTCTCAACGCTGCTTTGCTTTGAGCTTCATGCGGCCATCTCGCTTCCGAAAGTGTTCGCCCCTCACATGGTGTTGCAACGGGAAATGCGCGTCCCCATTTGGGGCACGGCGGCTCCGGGCGAAAAATTCGAAGTGAGTTTTCGCGATCAGCGAAAAACCGTGGAGGCCGATTCGGAGGGCAAATGGCGTTTGTGGCTCGAGCCGCTGGTCGCCGGCGGGCCGGATGAATTGAAGGTGGGAGATAAAACGCTGGAGGACGTTTTAGTCGGGGAGGTGTGGGTGGGCTCGGGACAGTCCAACATGGCGATGAGCACCACCCAGTACGCCGCAGACGACGCGGCCCTCGCGCAAAGTGCGGAGTCCAGTCGCGCGGCGTTGCGGTTCTTCGGAGGAGCAGGGGGAACGGTGTGGCAGGAGTCGACTCCGTCGAACAATCAAAAGTTCTCGGCGCTCTTGTTTTCGTTCGGCCAGGCGCTTGAATCGAAACTTGGGGTTCCAGTCGGACTTATTCTGGGGGCTGTCGGAGGGACTCCGTCCGGTTTCTGGCTCTCGGAGGAGATGTACAGGATGGATCAAGCCTGCCAGGAAATGGTCCGTCAGCTTGCACCTTCCTACGACTACGAGGGGCTCACGCAAAAGTACCAGGCCGAAAAAGAGAAGTGGGATGCGGCCATGGTCGAGTGGAAACGGATTGAGGCGGAAGCGAAGAACGCCGGTAAAACGCCGCCCCGGGCGCCGGCGGCACCGGGTCCTGTCGGCCGGGCAGGCGAGGCAAACAGCGGGCGGATCGGCTCTCTTTTTGAAGCCTACATCCGTCCGGTGGCCGGTTTTGGAATACGCGGGGTGCTCTGGGATCAGGGGGAAAGCAAAACCAAAATCGCCTGCGTGGATCAGTACACCCTCATGGGCGCTCTCATCAAGGGGTGGCGCAAGGAGTGGGGACAGGATTTCCCCTTCCTTTATCTGCAAAAGCCGAGCGGCGGAGGCACGGCATGGGATCCTGCGGATCCGCTTCACCTCAAAGCTGAAAAGTTTGCGGCCCAGCCTGCGCAGTTGCCGCGCGAACCGGATCCGGAATATTCGCATGAATTGTACTGTCGGCTCATGGATTATCCGAAAACCTACATGGTGACCTCCACGGATCTCGGGGCGGGCGTGCATCCGGTCATGAAGTCTTCCTACGGCCAGCGCGCCGCCCGCATCGCACTGAGCGTCGCTTACGGAAATAATGCGGAGTTTTGCGGGCCGCTCTATGCTTCCCATGCGTTCGATGGGGCAATCGCGCGGATAAAATTTTCGCATACTGGAAAAGGCCTCGCAGTTCGGCACTCCGAGCAACTGCAGGGTTTCATGATCGCCGGAGCGGACCGAAAGTTTGTGTGGGCAGATGCGCGGATCGACGGAGAGAGCGTGGTGGTTTCACATCCGTCGGTTCCGGAACCGGCTGCGGTGCGCTATGCGTGGAGCAGTCAGTTTCCATGGGCCAATCTGTTTAACCGGGACGGCCTTCCTGCGCAGCCTTTCCGCACCGACCGCTGGTAAGGATTGGCCGCGTATCCGCAAAAACGGCGAAGTTTGGATGCAGCAACACAGCATGACTGATGGAAAAGGTGCTGACTTCTTCGAGGTTGGGCACGTGCCAAGCGTGTGCGGGTTGCCTTGTTCGTCTCAATCGCAACTAACTTTCAAGCGCTGAATGCGCGAGGGCATTCGCGGAGTTCGTTACTGCCGTTATTGCCGTTATTGCCGCTTTTTTTGCTTCGCGCCGGATTTTGGCGAAACGTAATTGTCGAAGATTTCGCCTCCACCCAACACGCGCGGATCGCTTTGCTTTTTCAGCTCCACGAAGAGTTTCGATCGCAGCGCTGTGGCGTTCGGGGAATATGACGGGTTGTCCGCAAGGTTGTCGATGCAGTCGGGATCTTTTTTTAGATCATAGAGCTCGGCTTGCGGCCGCTTACCGAAGGCCGCCTGCCAGAAGCGGTCTTGCTCGCCCAGTTCGCTGATGAGTGTTTTCGTTGGGCTTGCGTCGGTATCCATCAAGCCCAGCTCGGGATCTCCGCAAGGCCAGCGGTCCGCGGCGAAGTTGTGAATGTAGAACAAATCGCCCTCGCGGATCGCGCGCACAGGATACCCGAGGCCCGATGTTGTTCCGGGGCGCGCCTCTACATCATTCCTTTCACGGCCGAGGACTACGAAGGTACGCGACGGATCTGATTCTCCCCGCAGCAGATTTGCGAAGCTGCTGCCGGTCATCGGCGCCATGCCGGCTTTCGCGCCGTCCACGCCGAGCAGTTCAAGAAACGTCGGGGCCAGATCAATGAAGCTCAAGAAATCCGATACGCGTCGGCCTGGGTTCGCGATGCCATCGGGCCATCGCGCGACCATTGGCTCGCGATTTGAAATATCGTAGTTGTGTCCCTTTGAGCGTGGGAACGGCATTCCGTTGTCAGAGGTCACAACTACGAGGGTATTGGACGCCTCGCCGCTAGCTTCCAAGGCCTGCAGCAGCGTGCCGACCTCGCTGTCAAACGCTTCGACCTCCACGGCGTAATCCAGCATGTCCCTTCGGACAACGTCGCTGTCCGGCCAGATGCGCGGCACTCGGTCGATATCCGAGGTTTTTTTGCCCGCCGCGATTCCGGAATCCTTCTTGTAGCTGCGATGTGGATTGTGGCTCCCGAACCAGTAGAAGAAGGGAGTGCCTGCGTGGTGATTTTTCAGAAACGTTTCGAAGCTCTTCCCATTCGATTCATCCTTGAAACCAAACGAGCGGGGCTGGCCGTCTGCCGTCAGGGCTGACCCGGGTCCCCAGATCTTGCCATCGCCGCCCACGTGGACTCCCGCCGCGCCCAATGCCTCGCTGAACGCCATGAACTTCGCTGGAAACTGGGATTGGTGATTTGCAGCCTCCTCGAGTTGCCACGGGTTTCGTCCGGTCAGGATCGCGGCGCGCGAGGGCGCACACTTCGCCGTCGGCGTGTAGGTGTTGTCAAAAACCAAGCCGCCACGGGCGAGCCGGTCGATATTGGGCGTCTTCACCCAGGAACATCCGTAGGCCTGTCCAAAATGCGGCGATGCGTCGTCAGCGATGATGAAGAGAATGTTCGGTTTCAGCCTGGATGTGTTGGATGCGCGAATTCCCAGCTGCGATTTCACTGCGTCCGCGACTTGCCTCGCGAGAAGTGCGGATCCCTCGTCGGTGAAGTGGACGTCATTTGTGCGTTGCACTTTCTCGACATGCGGCGAAATGGCGGCGTTGAGGTCGTTGATGGTCACGCTGGTTTCGGACATGACTTTTTTGGCGACCGCATTGTATTGGTCGACGTCACCGAACCTTCGCGTGGGATTCAGGTTTCCGCCATTGGGTACCGGAGTTGTTGTCGCAAAAATGAGTTTTGCGCCTGTTTCACGCATCTGTCTGAGCAGCTCATGCAGATTCTTTTCGTACTCCGCGGGAGGCGCGTGGCGCACGCCTTCGGGTGGCAGTTTTGCGTCGTGCAGTCCAAAGTTGAAATGAATCACGTCCCACTTTTTATTCCCGAGCCAAGCTTTCAGATATTGAAGCCCGTGCCCGGTGGAACTGCAGTTGGTCGGCGGCCTGTGCACATTGGCGACACCGTTCAGCAGCTCCCGTGTTGGAAGTGTGTAACCGATCGATACCGAGTCGCCGATGAGCAACACGCGCGGCAATCCGGCGACTTCTTCAATCGGAGCCAACGCTGAATCGGTGGCCGGCTTGGACTTCGCAATGGGTTCAGCCCCTTGCAGCACGGTGAACTGCGCAAAAATGAATGCTGCGAGGAATATGCGTTTCATGGCGATGCGGAGGGGTGGGTGCCCGGGGGGTGGTTGCCGAATGCGGCTGCCGGCTTCGGCAGCAATCCCAATCAGTGCGCGGTGGAGTGCTCCGACGCAAGCGTTGAGTCAGAGAGTGGACCGCTTTCTGCCGGACCAAAAAGAGGCGCTGGCAGGGGCGCGTGAATGTCCGGGATCAGGGGGCGAAGGCTTTGTCCTTCGGGTTCCCGCCGCTGAACATGTAGGCCACCAGATCCAAAAGCTCATTTTCGTTCAGCGTGTTGATGAGGCCCGGAGGCATCATGGACACTTTGCGGACCTCTTTTTTGGCGATGTCCGAGGAGTTGATGGCCGTCTGTTCGTTGGGTGCAAAAGGATTGGTGACCACGAAGACTTTCTCGTTTTCTTCCACAACGATCCGTCCGAGGACGATGCTGTTGTCTTTAAGAGTGATCTCGTGGCTGTCGTATTGGTCGGAGATGACTTTGCTGGGGTCGATGATGTTTTCGAGCAGGTCACGCTGGGTGTAACGGTTGCCAGCGCCGGTGAGATCGGGCCCGATGCTGCCGCCCTCGCCGTTGAAGCGGTGGCAGGTGGCGCAGAGGGTGCTGCGGAACATGGCTTCCCCGTTGGCGAAGTTGCGTCCTTTGAACGCGTCGGGAAGCGAGAGGACCTGGAGCGCAGTTTCCACCGTGTAGGCCTTGCCGGGCCCTTTCGGTGCCACGAAATTTGAGATCAGCGCCGCGGGTTCCTTGGTGCCCAAGGCATCCAGATCGGCGAGCTCATTCTCAGGCGCGAAATTCACCAACGCCTCCTTGCGGATGTTTTCAATGAAACCTTTGAAGCTGTTTCCGCCTTTCCACTGCCTCGCGCGCTGGAACCAGGTGAAGAAGTTGCGGCGAAGATCAGGAGTCCATCCCGCGGTCGCGTTTCGGAGCGCGAACATGAAGGCGATCTGCTGCGCGTTTGGACGACTGCCCGCCGCCGAGCGGGCCGCATTGGCGTAGCCGTCGTTTCGGCTCAGGACGGCTTCCGAGGCGATTTCGTGGAAGTCGTCGCCGATGCTGTTGAGCAGGTTGAGTGTTCTGGGGACGACTGTGGTGGAATCCACGGCAACGAGCAGCATGCAGAGTTCGCGGTCCAGCGTCGTGTGCATCGAGGGGAAGCGCTTTTCCAAACGGCTGGCGATTTTTTGGCAGACCTCCGGGGCGGGTTTGCCGAGCCGGGTGAGGACGAGTTGCAGTGCTCGGAGTGCCGCCAATTGCTGGTCTTCGGAGAGGGTGGAGGAATCGATCCGGCCCAGGTGATCCAGAATCCGGTTTTGAATTTCCACGTTTTGGGGTGCAACGGGCTGGATGGGCTCGGAGGAGGAGGTTTTGATTGCCTGCTTGCCGCCGGCGGGCCTGCCACCGGAACTCGACTCGGCGTTGCCCGAGGCGCGAGCGAGCGCGATCAAGGCCTCGAGCGCGGCGTCCGGCCGGGATTCGGCGAGCGCTTTCTCGCGCCAGAGTTCCGCGGGGATTCGTTCAACGGCCACGCGTGCGGCGTACCGGATGTGCCGGTCGGGATGGCCGAGCTGTGGCCAGGCTTTGGACAGTGCTTCGGTTGGATTGGTTCCCTCGCGGTGCAGTTCCTCCAGCGAAGCGCGGAGTTTGAACTCCGGGGTCAGGGGCGCCGGAGCAGCGGGCGCGGTGGACTCCGGCCCGTCGTAGGTGACGCGGTAGAGGCCGGACTGCGTGCGGCGTCCACCGACGGCGAAGTACATCGCGCCGTCCTTGGGGTGAATGACCACATCGGTGAGCGGGAGCGGCTTTCCGAATACGAATTCTTCGCGCGTGGCGATGTAGGAAGCGCCCTTGGGTTGGAGGTGAACCGCCCACATCGTGCCGTACGTCCAGTCGTTGATGAAGACGGCGTGCTGGTATTTGGCGGGAAACTTCGCGCCGGTTCCGGACACGACGCCGGTTGGGCTGCCGGGGCCGATGTCGAGGGTGGTGGGGAGACTGTCGGGATAGTAGTTTGGCCATTTGCCGCTGCCGCTGCGCCAGCCGTAGTCGGCGCCGCTCACGCAGTGGTTGACGCGGGTGGGGCGGTACCACGGGCTGCCGATGTCCCATTCCATGTCGGCATCGTACGTGAAGAGCTGTCCTTGGTCGTTGAAAGCTATATCGAACTCGTTCCGGAATCCGTAGCAGAACAACTCGAGGCCCGATCCATCGGGGTTCATGCTGCAGACATATCCGCCCGGAGCGAGGACTCCGCGCGCGTGACCATTGGCATCCCACATTCTTGGAAGCACGTGGTCTTCCGCCCAGAGTTTCGCCGCGCGGCTTTCGGTGAGGCCTTCCGGGAGCTGGGTGTGGTTGCCGCAGTTGAAAAAGATCCGCTTGCCATCGGGGCTGACGACCATGCTGTGGAGGCCGTGTTCTCCGCCTCCGGCCATGGTGTGGAGTTTCGTGATCGAATCGTACTCGCCGTCCTGATTGGTATCAGTGGCTCGGTACAGGCCGTTGTTTTTGGCGTCTTCATTGACCATGACGTAGAGGCTGTCAAAAGCGGCCAGCAAACCGTGCGCCTTGCCTAGGTTGAGCTGGAGCTGCTCCGGAACCAACGGGGAGTGAGAGCCCGGTTTTGGAGGCTCCATCCGGTAAATCGATCCATACTGGTCGCAAGCGATCAGACGGCCTTTTGGATCCACGGTGAGCGCCACCCAGGAGCCCTGCTCCTCTTTGGGCACGTTGTAGAGTTTCTCCACTTTGAATCCTTTCGGGACGGTGATCTCCGAGGCGGCGATCGACTCCGTGTTTCCCGCGGGTTTCGCGATCGCCGGTGCTTGGCGGCCGCCGTCGAGCACCTTGCCCCACGGCGCGCGCCCGTACTCGCCGATGACCACCGCCGGGAGCCATTCCTGCGAACCGGCCTTGCGCGCCTCCCACGCGCCGTCGGATTC
>JBILKY010000059.1:0-15117 GCA_044376395.1 Chthoniobacteraceae bacterium
AACAGCCCCCAGGAATCTCCTCCGTCGCGTATCCCTTCGATCGCAGCATGGCTGTGTCGACGAGCTCCTGCCCTTGGTCATTGGTGATTAAGCCGACTTTGAGCCCGTTTTGTGACAGCCGTGCAGCTAGGGCCGCAACTGCGGTAGTTTTTCCCGCCCCGAGGAATCCGCCGATCATGATGTAGCGGGCTTTCCGGGCGTTCGCTGAGGGTGGGGGGGGTGCTGTCATCCCCGAACTTTTAGTTTCTTCGTGCTGTTTGGACAATGACCATTTGAAAGCGAGTGGGCTGATCTTCAATCGCGTCTTGCATTGCGGAGTTCATTCCATCTAATCGAACTTCATAAGGGTGCGGGAAACTTTCCTGTCATCATCGCGATTCACGCGCCGGTGTTTCAACGCTGCGCCGTTTTGCGAGGAGCATGCTTCGCTTGACCACTAAGTTTTGGCAATCGATTAGCGAGGCGGGGGATTCCCGGATCCTCTATCTGTTCAAAGCTACTTTTAACGCCTTCAAATATCCGTTGCCATGCGCCTGATTCGGCTCTAGGTGATTGCCCTCCGCCCACTCGTTCCAAGACTTGATGAACAAAAACCTCTCCTCCTCTGGCGTGTTTTGAAGTTCACGCAGCGCCTCCTGCACATGCCTGCCGAAGAGCTCGGGACTTCCGTTTTTAACAACCAACCCGCGTCTGCCGGAGCGCGGGGTGTTGTCCCAGTTTGGATAAACACAGGGATGAATGGAAGGTGTGTCGTATCCGGCCGCGCGCGGCGGCCGCGTTTCCGCGTACTCATAAATCTCGGGATGCCGGAGCAGTTTGCGGCCGCAGCGCATGCGCAAAACCTGCCAGCGGTTCACATGGGCGGGAATGCGGATATACACTCCGGCGTCAAAACCCAGCTCGGTTGGGACGCGACACTTTGGACCAAAGCCGAGCAGATCGGATACTTCCGCTACAAGATAAAGTCCGCCCAGCCCCGCGCGGTGCGCCATGTTCTGCCAACGGTCGCAGAATTCCCGGGGATTCGGAATCTCGAGCGGCCGGAAGATGTAAAATACCGGCTTCCCCTGAACCCTCAGATAGCGGGGGTCTTTGAAGGCGTCGAGCAGGTGATCAAAGTGGCGGATGTCGTCCTCTTTTCCGGGGTAGGTTTGCTCAATGAGGATTCGGTTTGGCGCCCCGTCCCAGATCCCGCTCCATGTGTGGTTCGCCCAGCCGAGGCAAAAGCTTAGATCAGGCCTGCCGGTTTCGAGGACTTCTTGAAACGGCCTTTGAAGGATCCGGCGGCCGGCGAACCAGTAATGCCAGTAGCAGAACGCCTCAATTCCGTGCGCCGCGGCAAGGCTTGCCTGCTGTTCGCGTGTTTCCTCGCAGCGCAGGTCGTAAAAGCCAAGGTCGGCGGGCAGGTTGGGCTGCTGATGGCCTCGGAACAGTGGCTTCGCGCGCGCCACGTTCGTCCACTCGGTGAATCCCGAGCCCCACCACTGATTGTTCTCATGCGTCGGGTGAAATTGCGGGAGATAGAACGCGACGGCTCGCGCCTTGAGCGCTTGCGTACGGGACTTGTTTTTTTTTGAGTCAAGTGCGGAGGGTTCGTCGGTCTCGATGCAGGCTGTTGTCATACGTCGTTAAATAAATTGAATGGCTTGCCGGACTTCATGTGCGAAAGCGGGATTCAATGGATTGCTGCGGAGTTTTTGTGAGACTTGTTTGCCGCTTGTTCAATTGAGCTCAAGCGAAGCGATTGCGGACTGCAGTCCCTGCGCGTGGGTCGTTGCAGAAAATCTCGTGTTCGCAAACGACGTCGCGTGCCAGCTCATTCGCGCGTAGTTCTCGGATTCCGAGATGATTTTGAGAATCTGTTTTGCGAGATCCAACGGGTTTCCCCATTCATAGAGGAGGCCGTTGATTCCGTGCTGGACGAGTTCAGGGCTGCCTCCGGTGTTTGCTGCGATCACAGGGAGACCGAGTTTCATAGCCTCGACAGTCACGCGGCCGAATGCCTCACAGCGCGAGCACATCAAGAGCGCATCGCAGGTGCGGACCACGGTGAGCGGCTCGCTTGAGAAGGGCAAAAGATGGACGTGTTCGGTGAGATGATTCGCGGCGATAAAATCCCGGATGATGGCGACCTGTGAATCCGAAGGCTGGGCTCCCAAAATTTGAAGGCGGATATTTTTAATCTGCCTGCTCTGAATTAAGTGCGACATCGCACAGACCGCTTCAAACTGGCCTTTTTCTGCGGTCACTCTTCCGGCGATGATAAATGTGGGGCTCGCGGAGAGAGTTTTTTTAGCTGGGGCTTGCGTGAAGCTTGCCGCAACTCGCACCTCATAGGGGATCACTTTGATCTTTGAAGCTTTGATCGACTGCGAAAATTTGGATGCGACATATTGTGAGTTGGCGAGGACGATCTTTGAGAGGCTGTCGATGATGCGTCTTGAAACTGAATTTCCGTACAAGAAATGGTACCCGTGGTCTTCTTCGCCGAGTTCGTGGACGTACCAGACATGTGGTTTTCGCGCAAAGCTTGCGGCGAGGGCGCCGCTCGGCATGGCGATTGTGTTGGAGACGACGATGTCGGCGCGAATCTTGCGCGCGAGCGAGAATACAGACGCGACTGACGCTGCGATTTTGATGGCTCTTTTGAGTTTCTGCGAGAGCGTGAGGCGCTTCCCCGTGTCGATCCACCAGGGAAGGGAACGGATGTGAATGGCCTCAACTCCGGCATCGCGCAGCATCGCTTCCAGCGGGCCGCGGTTGGGCAGTAGGATGTGCACGCGATGTCCAAGCCGTTTGAGGGCGGAGGCGCTTTCGTGCAGGCACCGCTCCGCTCCATTAAGCCCGCTGCCGTGCCCAACCAACAATATCGTTTGTTCCCGCATACCTCCCGCCCAGCGAAGCGAATTTTGCAATCCCGTGAGCTGCCGCTGATCTCAATCCGTGAGATCGCTGCCTTACCGCCCACTACTGAATCGGTGCGCACCGGAGGAAGTGCTGGCGGGATTTTACGGCGTTCCTGCTGTCGTTGCGGGGGCGGGTGCCTGCGCCCTCGAAAAGTGGAGCGTTTCCGGGCTGGTTCAGGGCCCGAGCGGACCGCTGCGATCTTGCAGCGTGTCTCGGAGTTCGACGACGGTCGGAAGCTGCAGGCCTACAGGCCAGGCAGCATCGCGCTCGCGGGTTTTGGCGCCATGCTGTCCATTGCTCCACCCCCCATCGAGGCGCCGCCCATCCCCGCGTCCATTCCAGGAATTCCTGCGGGCGCTGATGTTGGTGAGGCACTCATTCCGTCAAGCCCGGGAATCGTGCCTCCGCCTCCGCCAAGTCCCTCAATGCCGCCGAGCGAGGCGCCCCCGCCAAGGCCAGAATCCATTTGAAGCGAAGCGCCCCCCTGCATCCCTGCAGCGTCTGATTCGTCAGCTGCGCTGCTTGCTTTCCGCTGGCGCTGGGCGTCCATCTTTTCGCGTTCCAGTTCGGCTTTGGCCAGAGCGTCACGCTCGTAGGGTTTGAACGAATTTTTCCGGTACGAGTAAACGTCGGAATACACCGTCTTGCAGGCGCCAAGCCCGAGAAGGACGGGTGTCAGAGCTGCCAGAAGGGGGAGACGAGTCGCGAGTGACATGGCGGCATTATCGGCCCGCGCTCTGGTTCGTCAATGCGGCATTCCGAATCCCGCCTCTGAAAACAACGTGGCTTCCCGTCGTTTTTCGGCTGATCGCGGGGAATCAACCGAAGCCTCAAGACTCTGGGATGCGCTGACTGCAGCCCTAAAGAGTGCGGAAACCGTACCGCGCCCCAATCGCGAGACACTCGGAGGCGCTCTTGAGCCCCCCGGTGCAGGTCTCGTCCGCAAGGTTTGCTGCCGCGGCGCAGACCCCCAGCTGGAGCTGTTCCTTGTGGCTCAGGCCCTGGTGGCGAGCCATTAAGACGCCTGCGGTGAACGCGTCGCCGGCGCCCGCCGCCCCCTTGATGTAGCCCTCGGGCAAAATCACGCTCCCATGCTGGGTCCATCCGCCCTGCTTGTCCAAAATGCAGCCGCCTTCCGGGAAGTGGACCAGCACAGAGTCGTGCACCCCGGCGCGGAGCAGATCCTCCATGGCAGCCTTGAGTTCGGCGAAATCGATCCCACTTTCCTTGCGGATGGAGCGGCCCGTCACCCGTCCCGCTTCAAATTCATTCATGATGCAGTAGTCCACGTACTTCAGCGCGGGCAGGACGATTTTTGCGAAACGCTCGCTGTCCTCACTGACCACGTCGATGGAGGTTTTCAGCCCAGCCTGCCGAGCGCGCGCGAGGACTCGTGCTGCAACGGTGCCGAACTCCGGGCAGGGCTTGTCCAATCCATCCAAGAGCAGAAGGTACCCCAAGTGGAACATCCGCGCGGTGGTCTTCGAAAAGTCGAAGTGCGTGTCGTCCAAAAGCGCGTTCGCGCCCCGAGCGTGAAAAAAGGTGCGCCGCCCCGTGGATGCAACCGTCATCACGTCCGTGAAGGAGGTCGGCGCGTCCGGCGTGATCTGCAGGGCTTGAGTCTGGATCCCCAGTTCGTGGCAGGTGTTGAGGATGAAGCGCCCGTGCGCGTCGTTCCCGACGAGGCCGACAGCCTCAAGGGCAAAACCGCATCCCATGATCGCCAGATCGACGAGGACGTTGAAAGGTGACCCGCCCGTGCCCCGGCTCTCGGAGTGGATATTCGCCAGAGCGTCTTGCTGCGGCCAGACATCTATCATTTTGACTGCGTCGACTATCCAGTTGCCGCCTGCAAGGAGACCATTGCGTGAACTCATGTGAGAGGAGAGATGAATGCTCAGTAAAAAGTTGAACGTCCAAGCAAAGGGCAGTCTGGAGGCGTTGCCAAGAATCGTTTTTTGTCAAAAACATCAACCGTTACCTCACCCGTTTGCCGCGTCTGGGGCGCCGGAACCGCCAGGCGCCGGATCGGCGCGGGATCAGCGTCGGATCCGCGTCTTTTCCTACTTGATTCGCTCGATATGAGCGCCCAACCCCGCGAGCTTTTCGTCGATTGACTCGTACCCGCGGTCGATGTGGTAAACCCGGTTCACTTCCGTCATTCCGTCCGCAACAAGCCCGGCAAGCACCAGAGCCGCCGAGGCGCGCAGGTCGCTCGCCATCACCGGCGCGCCGCTCATGTCCGATACTCCGCGGATGACCGCCGTGAAGCCGTCGAGGGAAATATCCGCGCCCATCCTCTTGAGCTCCGAAACATGCATGAAGCGCTGGGGAAAGATTTTCTCCGTAATCCTGCTCTCGCCTTTCGCCCGGCACAGCAGCGCACACATCTGCGCCTGCATGTCCGTTGGAAACCCGGGATACGGCTCGGTGATGAGTTCCAGCGGCCGCGGGGTGCCGTTGCGCCGCAGCGTGATCTGGTCTTTGCGGATATCGAGCAGGTACCCTCCGTCGACGAGGGCGTTATTGACCGCGTTCAGATGCTCGGGGTTGACCTTCTTGAGGGTGACTTCAGTCCCGGCAATCGCCGCGGCTGCGAGGAATGTGCCAGCTTCAATGCGGTCAGGGATGACCGTGTGCTCCGCGCCGTGCAGCTCCTTGACGCCTTCGATGGTGATTCTGCGCGTGCCGGCGCCCTCGATTTTTGCCCCCATCTTGATGAGGAAATTCGCCAGATCCACGACCTCGGGTTCCGCCGCCGCTCCCTCGATCACGGTGACGCCGTCTGCGAGCGTCGCAGCCATCATGACATTGTCTGTCCCCAGCACGGTCGGGCCCTGGCGTCCCTCCAAATTCACCGTCGCACCTTTCAATTCGTTCGTGAAGAGCTTCACGTCACCCGCCTCCACGCGGCTCGCCGCGTTTAACGCGGTGAATCCTTTCAAGTGCAAATCAATCGGCCGATCGCCGATCACGCATCCGCCCGGAAGCGACACTGTCGCCTCGCGCTCGCGCCCAAGCAGCGGGCCGAGCACGCATACGGACGCACGCATTTTCCGCACAATATCGTAAGGCGCCACGGTGCTGATTTTCTCAGCCTGCACCGTGACGGTTCCGCTCGCCCGCTCCACCTGCGCGCCGAGCCGGGAAAGGATCTGCAGCATATAGTGGATGTCGCTCAGATCCGGCACCGAGTGGATCACGCACGTGTCGCGCGTCAGCAGGGACGCGGCGAGAATCGGAAGCGCCGAATTCTTTGATCCGCTGATCTTCACCGTGCCTGAGAGGCTGCGGCCGCCGTGGACGATGATTTTATCCATAGGATGCAAATAGGAATCGGTTGCGTCCCTGGTAATCGGTTTCCCCGCGGATGTCCCGGTAGCCGGACTCCGCGAGCACGCGGGACAACGGTTCGGACTGGTCGTGTCCGATTTCGAGGGCGAGCATTCCGGAGAGGTGCGACATGGATTGGCGGATAAGCTCCCGGATGATTTGCGCGCCATCAGGTCCCCCGTCGAGCGCCAAAACAGGATCGTGCTGCACTTCCTTCGCCAGCGTTTTGATTTCGTCCGATGGGATGTAGGGCAGATTCGCCACGATGAGGGTGCAGGTGCGCTCGGCTTCCGGCAGTTCTTCGATCGGCTGCAAAAGACTCCCGTGCATAAAATTAACGCGCCCGGAAAGCCCGAGCGCCGTCGCGTTTTCAGCCGCAAGCGCGAGCGCGTCTGCCGAGACATCGATTGCGCGCACATCCGCCTCCGTCCAATGCGCGGCGAGGCTGAGCGCCAGCACGCCGCTGCCTGTTCCAATGTCCGCGATGCGTTCCGGGGCTTCCGCATGCAGTTTGATGATGCGTTCCGCAAAGAGCTCCGTCTCGGGGCGGGGGATCAGCGCGCGTTTGTCGCACTTGAAGATGTGTCCGTGGAATTCAACCGTGCCCAGCAAGTGTTGCAATGGTTCGCCCGAAGCCCGGCGGCGCACCAGATCGCGCAGCGGTCCGAGCTCCTTTTCGCTCAGGGGACGGTCAAACTGCATGTACAGGTCCATGCGCTTGAGTCCAAGCGTGTGTGCGAGCAGGTGTTCGATGTTCAAACGCCCGCTCTCGATCCCGGATTTTGAGAAATACGCGGCGGTCGACTGCAGGATCTCGAGAACGGTCTTCATTCAGACTGTGCCGCGAACGGATCAGTTTTCGGTCCCGCTTGCAGCCTCGAGCCTTTCAGCCATGTCCGCCGCTTGCAGCGCGCTCAGCATCTCGTTGATGTCTCCTTCCATAAACCTATCGAGGTTGTAGAGAGTGACGCCGATCCGATGGTCTGTGACGCGGTTTTGAGGGTAATTGTAAGTGCGGATTTTCTCTTCGCGGCCTCCGGTGCCCACTTGGCTCTTGCGTTGGGCGGCGTATTTTTCGGCTTCCTCGCGCTGTTTGCGCTCCAGAAGGCGCGAACGCAGGATTTGAAGCGCCTTTTCCTTGTTCTTCTGCTGGGAGCGGCCGTCCTGACACCGAACAATCATTCCCGAGGGAATGTGCAGCACCTGCACCGCAGAATCCGTCGTGTTCACTCCCTGACCGCCCGGCCCGCCCGCGCGGCAAACCTCGATCCGCAACTCATCGGGTTTGAGCTCAAAATCAACCTCCTCCGCCTCCGGCAGCACAGCCACCGTGGCCGTCGAGGTGTGGATCCGCCCTTGGGCCTCCGTTGCGGGAACGCGCTGCACGCGGTGCACGCCGCTTTCGTAGCGCAGTTTGCGGAATACGCCGTCGCCGCTCACCTTGAAAATCATCTCGCGCAGCCCGCCCAGTTCGTTCTCGCTCGATTCCAGGGTTTCGATCTTCAGCCCGATCGCTTCCGCGTACCGGAAGTAGAGGCGGGCTAGATCCCCCGCGAACAAGGCCGCCTCGTCACCGCCTGTGCCCGCCCGGATTTCGACAATGGCGTCCCGGTCCTCGTTGGGGTCGGGGGGGAGCAGCGCAACCTGCAGCTCTTTGCTGAGTGTGGCTACTTGGGCCTCGAGGGCAGGCAAATCGGCCTGGGCCATTTCCGCCAGGTCCACATCGGTGCCCGAAGCGAGGTGGCTGGATTCCTGAAATTCGGTGGTCACCCGTTCCAGCTGCTGGGCGAGGGAGAGAAGCTCCTTCAGGCGGGTGTGCTCGCGGAGAAGTTCGCGCGCTTTTTTAGGGTTGTCGTAGAGATCCCCTGCGCCAACCAGTTTTTCGAGTTCCTCAAAGCGCTCTCTCTTGCGGGCAATCAGCGGGCCGAAATCCATAAGCTATTGTAGCGGATATTTTTATGATTTAAGAGCTCCGGGTGGCGGTGAACGAATGCCGCGATTTCAAGGGGCTTAGCCCGCAAAAGAAAACGGTGAAGGCAGCACTCGGCGCCTTCACCGTCCCTGAAATGCACAGTTCCCGAGCTAGAGCTTTTTGCGGCGGGCGGTTTGCGCTGCAGAATAACGGCGGGTGAATTTCTCGATCCGGCCTGCGGTATCGACGAACTTCTGCTCGCCCGTAAAGAAAGGGTGGCATGCGGCGCAGATCCCGATTTTCAGGTCGCGGCGCGTGGAGCGAGTTTGGTAAACAGCCCCGCAGGCGCAGGAAATGGCGGTGGTTTCGTAACGGGGATGAATCTCTGCTTTCATAACTTCAAAAAGGGCTCGAAACAGTACCTGAACCGGACTGCAGAGCAACGAAAAAGAGCGCAAGGGTGCAAACAGCCGGCTTTCGCGGTTGGACGGGCGCGTGGAAAGCCGGCGGAAGCATCGGGTTTTGACCGTTTATTTTTATGCAAACTCCACCTCAGCTTGAACTTGCGAGGACTTGAATTCAAACTGGAGCACGGTCACCTTCCGGCCGAAGATTTTTTCCAGCTCGAACCTCTCGGACTGCAGTTGGTCGAGCTTGGGCTTGATTGCGGCGGTCGCCATGCCGGCGAACATTCCCGCCCCGGCATCCATCAACAGGGAATCAAACTCGACTGTCCCGCAACTGCTTACAGTCACCCGGCCGCGGATCCCAACCTCCACGGATGACACAAAAACCTTGGCTGTGACCTGCAGTCTGATTCCCAACGCCCCGGGGCCAGCCGGATTAAGCTGCAGGGAGGTGTCTGTGATCGAGATACCCTGTTCGGAGGCCGCCTCCACCACGGTGGCGTGCAGCAGCGCCCTGAGGGCCTCCTCGGGCAGATCCATCCGGATGCGCGCCCCTGAAAAACCGTCAGAACCCGAGGCTGGCGTTTGAAGCAAAACCGCCTCTTTTGCAAAACCGGCCTGCTGAAGGATGGCGTTCGCCCGCCGAACGGCTTCCTCTGCCGACTTGGGAGCGGGGTGGTGGGAGTTGAAGAAAGTGAACATTTTGGGGTCGTGTTTGATCTTGTTTGGGTTTGAGAGGTCAATTTGCAGAGAGCCGGCTGATGAGATCCTCCCGCGAAGACGGCAGCCGGTGGAGGACCTTGAAAAGGGATTGCTCCGCGGGGGTGTTTTCGGAGGCTATCCCCAGAAGGCGCGCGAGCTCCGACTCGAAGTGGTACAGAGCGCGGCGCGAGGCGGGAGTGGCGCTCAGAAACCGCAGCGCCCTGAGCAGCAGGTCGAAGAGCTCGGGCACAGGGGTCTCGGATTCGGTGGCGCGCTCAAGCAGTTCGGTTGCGTAGGAGGCGAGAGCGACCCTCGCATAGTCCGTGCGCAGCCCCGGAAAGCTCTCGCTCAAGTTCGCCTCGCGCAGGGTGTGCAGGTCGCCGGAGCGCGCGGGCTGAAACTGGATCTCGCACAGGTGGAAGAGGTCAAGAATGCCCGCGAGACGGTTTTTTGGCCGGAGCGCGCCTTTGGCCACGGTTTTGATCCGGCCAAACTCCGGGGTGAGCCAGCAGGTGATCAGGCTCGTCTCTGTGAGCCGGATCTTGCGCAGAAGGATGGCGGGAGTGCTGTGCACAAACGGGATACGAGAAGAGGGGCGCGGTTTTTCACCCAGGAAACCCCGAGGATAGCATCGACCCTTGCTACAATCTTGCACAAAGCGCTGGATGCCTTGACACCCGTAGCCTGCTTCTTAACCTGCGCGGTTTAATCAAAGCTTATGAATCTTCCGCTCGATGCCTTTAAACGTGCCGCCAATGAAGCTCGCGGCCTTGCAATGGATGCCGTCCACGCTTGCTCCTCCGGCCACCTCGGCTTGCCTCTTGGATGCGCGGAGATTGGGTCAGTCCTTTTCGGGCACAGCCTCCAGTATGATCCAGCCGAACCCCGCTGGCTCAACCGCGACCGGTTCGTGCTCTCTGCCGGGCATGGCTCGATGTTCCTCTATAGCTGGCTGCATTTAGCCGGTTACGCGCAGATGGGCATCGATCAGGTGAAAAATTTCCGGGTGCTCGGCTCCCACACCCCGGGGCATCCCGAGAATTTTGAAACCGAGGGGGTCGAGTGCACCACCGGACCGCTGGGGCAAGGGGTGGCCAACGCTGTCGGCATTGCAGTATCTCAAAAAATGGCTGCGGCCCGCTTCAACACCGCTGCCCACACGATCTTCAACAACCACGTTATCTGCCTCGCGGGGGACGGCTGCTTGCAGGAAGGCGTCGCGGCCGAGGCTGCGTCTTTCGCCGGCCACTACAAGCTCGATAACCTCGTGCTGATTTACGATTCCAATGACGTCACCCTGGACGCCATGGCTGATGCGTCGCAAAGCGAGGATGCAGCGAAGCGGTTCGAGTCGCTTGGATGGCATGTCCAGCAGATCGACGGCCATGATTTCTCAGCGATTGCAGCGGCGCTGGACAAGGCGAAAAACACGGCCGGCAAGCCGCACATCATCATTGCAAAAACTCTGATCGGAAAAGGCATCCCGGAGGTCGCCGGCACCGCCAAAGCGCATGGCGAAGGCGGGGCAAAGTTCATCGAAGCGGCGCGCAAATCTCTGGGGCTGCCCGAGACGGAGCACTTCCATGTTTCAGGCGAAACGCATGCCTTTTTCGCGGCGCACGGCGCGGAGCTTGCGAAGAAGCGCGCGGAGTGGAAGAAAACCTTCGACGCCTGGAGCGCCGCGAATCCCGAGCTTTCCGCGCATCTGCACGCTGCCGTCGCGGGCAAGGGGCTTTCCGCCGCCGAGATCTCCGCGAAAATTCCGGCGTTCGCTTCGGATTCAAAAATCGCGACCCGCAAGGCCGGTTCCGACGTGCTTCAACCGATCGCCGCCGCCATGCCGCTTGCGGTGTCTGGCAGCGCTGACTTGTACGGTTCAACCCTCAATTACATTGCGGGTGCGAAGGATTTCACGGCCGCTAGTTTCGATGGACGCAATATCCGGTACGGAATTCGCGAGCACGCGATGGCCGCCATCATGAACGGCATTGCGTACGACGGGATTTTCCATGCCAGCGGGGCCACCTTCCTGGTGTTCGCCGACTATGCAAGACCCTCGATCCGGATCGCTGCGCTCTCGAAGCTGCCCGTTGTGTACATCTTCACGCACGACTCAGTCGGAGTCGGAGAAGACGGTCCGACGCATCAACCGGTTGAGACGGTGAGCGGGCTGCGCGTGATTCCCAACCTGAACGTGATTCGTCCTGCGGATCCCGAGGAAACGGCTGGCGCGTTCGCTGCGGCGTTCTCGCGTCGTAACGGGCCCACATTGCTTGCGCTCACGCGCCAGGCGGTGCCGCTCCTGTCGGGGATCTCCGTTGAGGACCGGCGCAATGGCGCCATGAAAGGCGGGTACATCGCGCAGAAAGAAACCGGCTCACTGCATACGATCCTGATGGCGAGCGGAAGCGAGCTGCAGCACGCGATTGCGGCTGCGAAGCAAATCGGTGAAGGCGTCCGCGTGGTTTCGATGCCGTCGATGGACCTCTTTGAGCAGCAAACCGCCGAGTATCGCGAGTCGGTGTTGCCGTCGTCTGTGCGGCGGCGCGTCGCGATCGAGGCTGGTGTGCGTGATCTGTGGTTCCGTTACGTGGGTCTGGACGGGGCGGTGATCGGGATCGACCGCTTCGGGTTGAGCGCGCCGGGCAATGTGGTGATGGAAAAACTGGGCATCACCGCGCAGTCGGTTGTGGATGCGGCGAAGTCGCTGAAGTAGCGGATTTGAAGTCTAGGATCCCCCGGTGCGTGCGCTGCATGGCCGGGGGATTTTCGTGTCCGGTTGGGTTTTAATTTCGCAAAAGCATCTTTTGCTCAGATGCAAATCTGCCTCTTTTGCGCTATTGTGCGTGTATGTGGGAATTTGCTGGGCGGTGGGTTGTGGTGATGGCGTTGGCTGCTTGGGCTCTGGGGCTGGCTCAGGGTAGAGTGGCTGTTGGCGGTGCTCCGGGGGGCACTTGGGAATGGGCTTGGATGGCGGGATTGTGGATTGGTTTTTGGAATGCGTTGCTGAGGCCGTTGGTTTTGAGGTTTGGGCTGGAGGGGCCGAGGGTGATTGGGCTCATGGGGGTGGTGGTCTTTGCGGTGAACGCCGTGCTGTTCTATGAACTCGACTCGTGGGTGCCGGTGCTTGGCGCGCTGGACGGGAGTGCGAGGTTGGTCGTGGGGACGGCGAGTGCGCTGGTGAGCTGGGGTTTGTCGTCGGTCTTTCACTCTCATGATCGACGTTGGCACTGGATCACTTATCATGGGGCGGTTCAGCGAGCGAGCGCCCAGCGCGATCCGAAAACCAGTGATCCTGATGAAGACAAGCAACGATAGTGGCTCCCCGACGGTTTCCCAACAGAGCGCTGATGGGACTGGGGGCGGCGTGAGCGCCCGTGCAGGGCGTGTGCGCGTGAAAATCTGCGGGATCACCAGCCGTGCGGATGCGCTTGCTGCGGTTTCAGCGGGCGCCGATGCCTTGGGGTTTAATACCTGGGAGGGGAGCAAGCGGCGCATGGACATCTTCAGCGCGGGCGAGTGGATGAAGGATTTGCCAGCCTTCGTGGCCCGGGTGGCATTGTGCATCAACAAGCCGTTGGAGGATGCCGTCGCGATTGCGCGGTTGCCGTGGGTGGACGCGCTGCAGTTTCACGGCGATGAATCTTCCGACTACTGCGAGGAGTTTTCAAAAACCGGCTTTCCTTTTATCCGCGCTGTGAGGCTCGGGGGTGTTGCGGATTTGGAACGTCTCGATGGCTGGTCAACTTCGAGCGTGCTGGTTGATGCCGCGGTTGCAGGGGCGTACGGCGGCACGGGATCGATGGCAGACCTCGCTCTTGCCCGCCAAGCGGTCGATCGGTTTCCGCAGCTGAGCATCATTCTCGCGGGCGGACTGACTCCGGCGAACGTGGGTGAGGCTGCTGCAACCGTGCGGCCCTACGGGGTGGATGTTGCGAGCGGGGTGGAGGACGAGCCTGCGCGCAAGAGTATGGACCTCATGCGGGCGTTTGTGCAGGGCGTCAGTGGCGCCTGAGTCGGCGCGGCTGCGGACATGCACAACAGCCTCGCTGTGGCTTGCGCCGCGGGTCGCACCTTGTTGAATCCGAGGCGCGCCATCGAGCCTCGGTTATGCGGGGCGGGTGGGATCCGATACCGACGCCTTCGATCTTGTCGACCGAGGGCGTCGTGCAATCCAACCTTCAAATCAAGCCAGCAGCTGGCGCAGAACGAACGGCAGGATGCCACCGTGGCGGTAGTAATCCACCTCGATGGCGGTGTCGATGCGGCTGCGCAACTCAACGGTTTCGGTTTTCCCGTTGGCCCGGTGGATGTGCAGCGTCACGGTGCTCATCGGTTTGACTGCATCGTCCAAGCCGGTGAAATCAAACTGTTCGGATCCATCCAAACCGAGGGACTGCGCGCTCATGCCCTCGGGAAATTGCAGCGGCAGCACTCCCATGCCCACGAGGTTGGACCGGTGGATGCGCTCAAAGCTCTGCGCCACCACTGCCTTGACTCCCAAAAGGCATGTTCCTTTCGCCGCCCAGTCACGGGACGATCCCGTTCCGTATTCCTGACCCGCAAAGATGACCAGAGGGGTGTTGTCTTTCTGGTAACGCATCGCCGCATCGTAGATGGCCAGTTGCTCGCCAGAAGGCTGGTGGATGGTGACACCGCCCTCGGTGCCGGGCGCCATCAGGTTTTTGATACGCACATTTGCAAACGTTCCGCGTGTCATGATGCGGTCGTTCCCACGGCGAGACCCGTAGCTGTTGAAATCCTCGAAAGTGACTCCGTGGTTGGTGAGGAAGGCGCCGGCCGGCGAGCTCTTCTTGATCGCTCCCGCAGGGGAAATGTGGTCTGTGGTGACCGAGTCGCCGAAGATACCCAGGGGCCTTGCTCCTTTGATCTCCCGGATATGCCCGGCTTCCAAAGAGAAGCTCGTGAAGAACGGCGGCTCCTGAATGTAGGTGCTGTCCTTGTCCCAGTTGTAAATTTCTCCGGTGGAGGAGGGGATTTCGTTCCACTTCGGATTCTGGCTCGCAAAATCGGTGTAGAGGCGGCGGAACGATTCCGGCGAAAGGGCCGAGGCCATGGCGGTCTTCACTTCCGCAAGGGAAGGCCAGATGTCTTTCAGATAGACTGGTTTTCCATCGGAGCCTTTCCCGATCGGATCCGTTGACAGATTGATGTCGACGGTTCCCGCGAGTGCGAACGCAACCACGAGCGGGGGCGACATCAGGAAGTTGGCCTTGATGTTCTGGTGCACCCGCGCTTCGAAGTTCCGGTTGCCCGAAAGGACGCTGGCCGCCACAAGGTCCTTCTGAACGATCGCCTCTTCAATTTTCGGATGAAGCGGGCCGGAGTTGCCGATGCAAGTCGTGCAGCCGAATCCGACCACTTGGAAGCCGAGTTGGTCGAGGTAGGGCTGCAGTTTGGTGCGATCGAGGTAATCCGCGACGACGCGCGAACCGGGTCCGAGTGAAGTCTTCACCGCGGGATTCACTTTGAGTCCGCGCTCGACTGCTTTCTTGGCGAGCAAGCCTGCGGCGAGCATCACGCTGGGGTTGCTCGTGTTGGTGCAGCTGGTGATTGCGGCGATGAGCACGCTGCCATGCCCGACTTCCACGTCGGAGTCGTGGTAGGCGCGCGCGGCGGGCTCGGTGCCCTCCAAGTGCACGGCGTGGCGCGTGGGCAAATCGGCGGGTGCCTTGCCGTAGCCGCCGTCTGGAATCGGCTTGGCGAATAGCGAGCCGAACGTTTCTTTGAGCTTCGGAAGATCAATGCGATCCTGGGGCCTCTTCGGTCCGGCCACTGCGGGCACGACCGAGGCGAGGTCGAGTTCCAGTTCGACGCTGTAATCGATTTGCCCCT
>JBILKY010000060.1:0-15054 GCA_044376395.1 Chthoniobacteraceae bacterium
CGTGGACAAGTGCTCTTTGATCCAGAGATTCTGTTCGATCTCGCGCTCAAACATGGCGCGCGGATCTTTGACGCCGCCGCGCGTGAGATACTTGCCTTCCGCAACAATTCCAACGCTCACCATGTCGTTATGCAGTGGGATGTGCCAGAACCAGCCTTTCTCGGGAACGAACGCGACGGTGGTTGCGCCTTCGTCGATGTCCACGCCGCGCTTTGAGCCTTTGTAGTAGGTCCAAATGGCGATTTTGTTGAGATACGGATCATTGAGCCGCCATCCCTTTTTGCGGGATGTAAATGCCTCCTTGCCAGAGGCATCAATCACGATGGTTGCTTTGATTTCAAAGCTTTCACCGTCCTTGCCGCGGACCTCGACTCCCACAACGCGCTCCCCGTCCATCAGCAGGCTTGATACGGAGGTTTCCTCGATGACATCCGCTCCTTTTTCACGCGCGTGATCAAGCAGGAGTTGGTCGAATTCCGAACGGTCCACCTGCCACGTCTGCGCGATGGTTTCTTTGTCGTACCTGTTGAAAAAATAGAAGGGCTGCGAGCGTTTGCCATCAGGCTGGACGAAGGAGACACTGTACTTCTTTGTGAAGTGCGAGGTTCTCATCTTTGGAATCATCCCAAGCCGCTCGAGCGGCCCGAAGGTGAATGGAATGAGGGATTCGCCCACGTGATAGCGCGGAAATTTTTCGCGTTCGATCACAAGCACGCGGTGTCCGTATTCGGCGAGGATACATGCGGTGCTCGAGCCGGAGGGACCGGCGCCGATGATGACCGCATCGTAGGATTGGGCGAGGGTTGTGTGTTTTGCGTTCATGTATGGCGGTGTGTTGTGCGGCTGTTAGGCGATTCGGAAGTGGCGGGAATGTGGTTGTGCGCTGGGTTCTCCGGTTCGGGAGGCGCGACGCTCGTGTCACCCACGAGGAGTTCAAAAAGTGGCGAAGCCATGAGCGTGGTGAAAACAGCCATCAGCACGAGCGCTGAAAAAAGCCCTTCGGTAATCACGCCGCGTTGCAGGCCGATGTTGATGATGATGAGTTCCATTAAACCCCGCGCATTCATGAGAACTCCGATGCCGAGCGCCTCGCGGTTCGGCAGTCCGGTCGCGCGCGCAGCAATCCAGCAGGCAACTCCCTTCCCGAGGATCGCGACGACGAGGATCGCGCCACAAACCATCCACAGCGCGCCAGTATTGAGCAAACCGATACGGGTGTTGAGTCCTGAGTACGTGAAGAACAACGGGAGCAGAAGCGCCACTGTGAGGGGTTGAATGCGGGCCGTGAGCTCCCGCGTCACGTTTCCGCGCGGCATCGCGGCACCCATCACGAAAGCGCCGAAAACGGCATGAAGTCCGATGAGGTCGGTGAACCAGGCGCCGAGCGCCATCGCGGCAAGCGCGATCACGAGCCCCGCTTCTGAGAGTGCACCGTCCCTGCTGAAAAGCGCCAACACGCGTCCAAAAAGCGGCCGAAGAATACCAAGCGTGACTGCTACAAAACCAAGCCCGCCACCGATGTTCACCAGTGCGTTACTCCACTGCCGGTCCATGCTTGCGAGCACCACGGCGAGCAGGCACCACGCAGCCGCATCATCGATGGCCCCCGCGCCGATCGCCACGGTGCCCATGGTGGTGCCGTTGAGTTTTTTAAAGTGAATGATCCGCGCGAGCATCGGAAACGCCGTGATGCACATCGACGCTCCGAGAAAAATGCAGGCCTCGAACAAGCCGGTGTTTTTTGGAAAAAGCTCCGTGTGGTGGAAAAGCACCCAGCCCAGTCCCGCCCCTAGCACAAAGGGTGCAATCATCCCCGCGGCGGAGACGCTCATCGAGCTCTTGAGTTTGGTTCGGATGATGTCCATCCGAAACTCCATCCCTACCACAAACATGTACAGCGCCAGCCCCAGTTGCGATGCGGGGAAAAGGTAGCTCTGGGTGTCCCTGATCGACTGGGATTTGTCCCATGGAAAAATGGCGAGCTGCGCTTCGGGCCAGAACAGCCCGAGAAAGGAGGGGCCAAGCAGCACGCCCGCGATCATTTCCGCGACAACCTGGGGCTGCCCGAACCGGCCCGCGATGGCTCCGATGAGCCTGCAGAAAAGCAGGATCACCGCGAGCTGTAGGAAGAACTGTACTGCGAGTTGGAGGTTGTTCACGGGAGTTGAAACAGCGAGCAGAATACGGGAAGAGCTCTTGTAACTGAAATAGAGTTTTGGTATCGATCTGATACCGGATGGGCATAGCGCGGCCGGTGTTTTTGGGTGCGGTTTCTTTTTGAGCAGTCATTGAGCACTTATGGAATTGCGACACTTGCGGTATTTTCAGGCGGTGGCTGAAGAATTGAGCTATTCGCGCGCGGCGGAGCGGTTGCGGATCGCCCAGCCTGCGCTCAGCCGTGCAGTGAAGGAGGTGGAGGTGGAATTGGGGGTTGAGGTGTTTGATCGGAGTCGGAACCGGGTGCGGCTGACGCCGGCGGGGGATGTTCTTCTGCGTGAAGCCGCTGTGCTGCTTGAACGTTGGGAGGAATCGATGCGGCGGGTGAAGCGGACCGGGGCCGGCGAGGAGGGTGAGCTAGCGCTGGGTTACATCGGCCCGCCAACGCAGCCGTTTCTTGGCAGGTTGCTTGGGGAATACCGGCGGCGGTACCCGCGCGTGGCGATCCATTTGGAGGAGCGCACTCCGGAGCGCGTGTGGGAGATGGTGGCGAAGGGCAGGCTTTCGGTGGGGATCACGCGGCCGGTCCCGCTTGCGGAAGATCTGGGGTTGCAGACGATCCCGCTGCGTCAGGAGCGCCTGGGCGTGGTGGTGCCGATGCAGCATCCGTTTGCTTCGGCGCGCTCGGTCGGGTGGATGCAGTTGGAGCGCGAGCCGCTGGTCGTTCTTGCGCGGCGGGAGGGAGTGGGGCTGCATGATGCCGTGCTTGCTGGGTGCCGTCAGGCCGGCCTGACGCCGCGTCTGGTGCAGACGCCGAGTTTGATTGGCACCGTGTTGAGTTATGTCGAGGCCGGGGTCGGAGTTGGAGTGGTCACCGAGGGGATCGTGCCTGCGGAGCATCCCTTGAAATTCGTGCCGCTGCGTCCCGATGTGAGTGTGCCGTTGGTTTTGGTCTGGCAGGAGGACGCTGATTCCCCGCACTTGAAGCGGTTTCGCGAACTGGTGGTGGAGTGGAAAAAAGCGCGGAAGCTTTGGCAGGGTTCAAGCGTTTGATTCGCCCGCGGCGGTCATTGATCGGCGTCGGCGAGGTGAAAACAAGGTCGCTCCTGCGCCTGCGGTGGACTCGCGCCGGACAGGGGAGTAATCTTCCGACGCGCCTCGATTCATATGACCACACCTCTGACTCCATCCCTCTACGACTTCTCGTATCCCGAGTTGGAGGCGCGCTTGGTCGGGGATGGAGTGCGCCCGATTCACACGCGGGCTTTGTGGCAGGCGTTGTACCGGGATTTGGATCCTGCCCTTGGCGCGCGCGCTGATTTTCTTCCACCGCTGCAACGCTGGCTTCGCGAGGGGGAGGGAAAGGGTCTGCCCGTGGCGCGGGTAGTTGAAGAGATCGAGAGTGGCGATGGATGGACGCGAAAGCTGTTGTTCTCGCTTGCCGACGAGCAGCAGGTGGAGGCGGTGCTGATGGGATTTCCGGGCAGGTTTACCGCGTGTTTGAGCACCCAAGCGGGGTGTGCAATGGGTTGTGTTTTTTGCGCGACTGGTCAGATGGGTTTTGTGCGTCACCTGCGGCCCGGCGAGATCGTGGCGCAGGCCGTTGAGGCGCAGCGCAGACTCGCCGCAGGCGGGGACGCGCTCCGCAACCTCGTGATGATGGGCATGGGCGAGCCTTTCCACAACTACGATGCCGTCATGGAGGCGCTTCGCATCATTTCCGATTCGCGCGGGCTCAATCTCGCTCCGTCACGGATCACGGTGAGCACCGTGGGAGTCGTTCCGGGGATTGTGCGTTTCGCGGATGAGAAGCCGCGCTTCAACCTCGCTGTCAGCCTGCATGCCACAACGGATGAGGAGCGGTCTGCGCTTGTGCCCGTCAATCAACGGTGGCCGCTCTCCGAGTTGCTCGAGGCATGCCGCTACTACGTGAGGCGCGCGGGACAGCGATTGTTTTTTGGATGGACGCTGATCGAGGGGCGCAATGATTCGTCGGAGCATGCGCGCCGGATCGTGGAACTGATCCGCGGAATGGATGCGCATGTGAATCTGATCCGCCTGAATCCCACCCCTGGGTTTAGTGGCGTCACGCCGGGGCAGTCCGGCGCCGAGGCTTTCCGGCAGATCATCCAGGATGCGGGCTTTCCCTGCACGATCCGCCAGCACCGGGGGATCGATGTGGCCGCGGGTTGCGGCCAACTGAAAGCGGCGCGTGCCCGGGAAGGGCAGCGCGCCGCTGAAATTGCTTAAGCTGCTGTTTGAAAGCTGATTAGCTTGCTGCGGAGTCCGCCTTCTTCGTCCGGCGAGCCTTTGGTTTCACCACGGGAGCCTTGGCTTTGAGCTTCTTGCGGTTCAGGTACGCGGCGCGGCGGCGGCGCTTTTCAACTTTGTTGTATTGTTTGCCCATGGGATAAAAGAGTGAGTCGGAGAGGGTAGCCTGCTCCCACAGGCTGCGGCAAGGGTAAACAAAAGACGCGGGGCAAGCGCGCGGGGCCGTGTGGCATCTGGGGCGGACTGGAGGCCCGCTTGCTGCGGCTTTTTGCGGAGGGATTTGAGCTTGCCGCGAGGGATCTGTGTATCACTCTGTCCGGATTATGCAGAACACCTCCCCCGTCGTCTGGTGGCGGCAGCTCACCGGCTACCACTGGTTTGTCATCGTTGTCGCGTCCGCTGCTTGGTTTTTCGACTGTCTGGATCAGCGTTTGTTTTCATTGGCGCGCATTCCCGCCCTTACCAGCCTGATGGGCCAGGGCACCAGCACGACGGAGATCCAGAGTTTCGGCAAGATCGTGACCGCCTGCTTTCTCATTGGGTGGGGGATCGGGGGGCTTATTTTCGGGGCGCTTGGCGACAAATACGGGCGCGCAAAAATGCTGACGCTCACCATCCTGATCTACTCGGGGTTCACGGGGTTCAGTTATTTCAGCAAAACCGCGGTGGATTTCACGATTTGCCGTTTTCTCACGGGGCTCGGCGTGGGCGGGGTGTTCGGTCTGGCGGTGGCCTTGATCGCGGAGACGGTGCCCGACGGGGCGCGTGCGCAGGCGCTTGGCTTGCTGCAGGTGCTCTCCACGGTGGGGAATGTGACCGCTGGTTTCGCGAAGATGGGTATTGATTCACTGGAAAAATCCGGCGCGATCGCCGCGGGTTCCGGATGGCGCTGGATGTTTCTGATCGGCGCCTTGCCCGCGCTGCTCGTGATTCTCACCAAAGGCCATCTGCGCGAGCCCGCTCCCTGGCTGCGTTTAAAGGAGCAGGGACTGCTTCCGAAGGGGAACATGTTTGGACCGTACATCGGACTTTTTGCGGAAAAGCGCTGGCGCAAAAACCTGCTGGTTGGAGCGCTCATCAGTGGAACGGGGGTGGTCGGTTTGTGGGCGATCGGCGAGTACGCGGTCGACTTGCAGAAGGTGGTTTTCAAGACGCATTTCGAAAAGCTTGTCGCTGAAAACGCCCTCGCCGCTGACCAGGTCAAACCATCGGTGGATTGGGCGATCACCATCTCGTATCTGCTCAACATGACCGGGGCGGCTATCGGCATGACTCTCTTCACGCGGATCGCAGCGCTTGGGCGCAAGCTCGCATTCGGACTCGGTTTTTCAAGCGCGTTGATCATCACTTTCCTGGTTTATTGGAAAATGAGTTCGCCCGCCGACGCGTACTGGATGATGCCGCTCATGGGTATGGCGCAGCTGAGTGTCTTCGCTGGGTTCGCCATTTATCTCCCCGAGCTTTTTCCAAGCAAGCTGCGGAGCACCGGCACCTCTTTCTGCTACAACCTCGGGCGGTTTGCGGCTGCGGCCGGTAGCTTTTTTTCCGCAAAACTCACGGTCGACGTGTACGGGGGGTATCAGAAAGTGGATCCTTCGCTCCCGCTTCGTTACGCGGCGATGACGATGTGCGTTATTTTTCTAGTGGCGTTGATCACTTTGCCTTTCGCTCCCGAGACCAAGGGCAAACCCCTCCCGGATGACGTTTAAACCGCACGTGCTAACGTCACGCGTGGCGATTTGTTGTCACGAATCTATTCATGGTTGATCAAGATCTCTCCCTGCTTCTCGATTTTCTGAGGTTCCCGAGTGTCTCCACGGATCCCTCTCGGAAGGGCGCTGTGGCGGAGTGCGCGCAGTGGCTGGCGTCTCAAATCCGAGACGCGGGCCTGAGCGCAGAGGTGATCCCCACGCCCGGTCATCCGGTGGTCCTCGCCAGGAACGTGCACGTCAGCGGCCGGCCCACGGTGCTCATCTACGGCCACTACGACGTGCAGCCCGAGGATCCCGTCAACCAGTGGGATTCGCCCCCGTTCGAACCGGTGGTTCGCGATGGCGTGATCTACGCGCGGGGAGCCACCGACAACAAGGGCCAGATTTTCGCGCATGTCCGCGGGCTTGCTGCGACCATCCGCGAGCACGGCGAGTTGCCTGTGAATGTCATCGTGCTCGTCGAAGGGGAGGAGGAAATTGGAAGCTGCAATCTTGAAGCGTTCCTTTCGGCTCATCGCGATGCTTTGAAATGCGACGTCATCGCTGTTTCTGACACGGGCATGATCGCGCCTGGGGTTCCCACTTTAACCTATGGATTGCGCGGAATCGCCGCGCTTGAGTTCCGCGTGAAGGGCGCGGCGGTCGACTTGCACTCGGGGATCTACGGCGGAGCGGTGCGCAATCCTGCGGTGGTGGTCGCGCAGTTGATCGCCAGTTTGCATCGGCCGGATGGCGGTGTGGCGGTGGAGGGTTTTTATAATGAAGTACAGCCGTTGCAGGAGTGGGAGAGGACGGCGTGGGCGCAGTTGCCTTTTGGCGACGCGGAGTTGAAGTCCGTAACCGGCGTGCCGCAGTTGGCTGGTGAACTCGGGTACTCGGGAGTGGAGCGCGTGTGGGGGCGTCCCACCGCGGAAGTGAACGGGTTCGGCGGCGGGTTTCAGGGTGAGGGAAGCAAGACGGTCATCCCGAAGGAAGCGTTCGCAAAGCTGACATTCAGGTTGGTCCCGAACCAGAGTCCGTCGCGGGTGCTCGAACTCGTGGAGTCGCACCTGCGCAAGCACTGTCCGGACGGTGTGACTTTGGAGGTTCTCCCAGGGCACGTCGGGGAATCTTATGTGGCGGATCCGCACGCGGAATACGGTCTTGCCGCGCAGAAAGCGCTCGGTGACGCATTCCCCGGAAAGAGCATCGCTCTCATTCGCGAGGGCGGGAGCATTCCGATCATTAACACTTTTAAGCGGGTGCTCGGCGTTGAAACGATGCTGCTCGGTCTTGCGCTGCCGGATTGCCGTGCGCACGCGCCGAATGAAAATTTTCCCGTCGCGAATTTCGAGGCGGGAATCGCGTTGAATCGTGCTTTGCTAAAGCGATTGGCTGCCGGCACCGATTAACCTTCAGCATTGGTCAGATGAACCCTGTGATCGTCCACAACACAATCCAAACGCAACCCGCGTGCATCGGGGGTTCCCGTGCGATCGCTACGTTCCTTCTTTGCTCAGTGCTTTTGGGATGCGGTGATCACGCGCAGAAAATCAGCGATGAAGAAATGCAGAGGAAGGTTGCTGCGATAGAACAAAACTTTCCGATGACGGGACTGGTGCTGCAGTTGAAAACGCATGCGGGCAAGGAGGCGTCGGGTTCTGCCCGAATCGAGACCCTCCGGATTGGATCCGTAAAGACCCCTGGATTCGCCGGTTCGCATCGCCCTGCATTTTTGCTGGAGGGACTCACGGTTGATACCGACGGGGACGACCTGAGGATTCTCTCCGAGGTCGCGCCCGCGTTAAAGCCGCATGGTCCCATGAGTGATCTTGTCATCAAGGGATTGCGGGTTCGGAAGACGGACGGGACGCCGCTTATCGAGTGTGCGGAAGCGAGGTCCCGCGGAGCGGCGGCGTGGGAACTGCGCGGCGTTCGCGTCAACGGCGGTGCGATGATGCCGCTCGGTGAGCTTGATTGGAGTGCGGAGTCGGGTGGTTCTGCACTGGTTCGCCCTCTGAAGGAGGGGAAATTTAAAAATCTGTTTCGATAGGAAACATTCCCTGAGACGCGTGTGTTTCAGGGCGGAGTGGGCTCGGAGCTGCGCATCGCAAGAAGGGCGGCATCGTAGACCGATTGAATCGGAATGCCGTGTTCTACCGCGGCGGCCTTGCATGCGTCGAACTCAGGCGCTGTGCGCACCAGAGTGTTGCCGATGAACCCCCGCTTTACGCGGATGGGTCCGTAGGCTGTCTGCACTTCGGTGAAGTCACGCCGCAGTTTGACGCGCGTGGATGAGTGAATGCGGACGCCGAACGCGGTGGTGTGTCTCAGGATGAGGTCCGCAAATTCGTCTTTGCGCTCGGGAGTGCATAGCACCGAGAGAAGCACTCCTTGCCTCTGCTTTTTCATCTGGATCGCAGTTGTCCAAACATCCAGCGCGCCAGCATCCAGCAGCAAAGTTGTCGCATGAGCGAGGACCTCGGCGGTGATGTCGTCGAGGTTGGTGCTCAGTTCAACGACTGAATCAGTCTCGTACTGGGCCTCGTCCATGGCTGAGTGGTTTACTCCAGCTCCCCAATCACTGCGCGAAGCACATTTGGGCGAGAAGCGAGGTGGCGCGAACCGACTCCGTATCCGATCTTGAGTGGCTTCAACGCAGGCATGAGACCGAACTGCTTGCCAAACTCCGCTAAAATTGCAGCGCCTGTGGGAGTGATCAACTCGTGCGGTTCGGCGGTTTGTCGCAGGGGGATTCCGCCGAGGATCTCAAGCGTTGCAGGCGCGGGCAGCGGGAAGTTCCCGTGGTCGCACTTGATCCAGCCTGATCCCTCCTGAAGCTCGGAAACATAAACCGATTCAATCCCGAGCGATTCGAGTCCGACACACGCGCCGACGATGTCAGCGATGGAATCAAGTGCGCCCACCTCGTGAAAGCAGACTTCCTCAGGCGTTGAGCCGTGAATTTTCGCCTCTGCAACCGCGATCCGGTGAAAGATCGAAAGGGCGTGCGCTTTTACAAAAGGCGAGAGTTCACTGTCTTGGATGAGCTTGCGGATGACGGAATGGCTGCGCTCCGGATGGTGCGTGTGACCATGGTCATGACTGTGCGCGTGCGAATGAGTGTGGGCATGCCCGTCGCCGCCGTGCCCGTGGTCGTGTGAGTGCCCGTGGTCGTGTGAGTGCCCGTGGTCGTGTGAGTGCCCGTGGTCGTGTGAGTGCCCGTGGTCGTGTGAGTGCCCGTGGTCATGTGAGTGCCCGTGGTCATGTGAGTGCCCGTGGTCATGCGAGTGCCCGTGGTCATGCGAGTGCCCGTGGTCATGCGAGTGCCCGTGGTCATGCGAGTGCCCGTGGTCATGCGAGTGCCCGTGGTCATGCGAGTGCCCGTGGTCGTGCGAGTGCCCGTGGTCGTGCGAGTGACCGTGGTCGTGCGAGTGACCGTGGTCGTGCGAGTGGTCGTGGTCGTGCGAGTGCGTGTGGGTGGCTCCGGCGTGGATGCTGAACTTGACCCCTTCAATCTCACCGCGCTTCTGGCGTTCAAAATGCATGTGGAAGTCTCCAAGGTTCAATTTGGAGAGCTCCCATTCCAGAGTTGAAGGCTTCAATCCAAGGTCGCACAGCGCGCCAATCGTCATGTCGCCGCTGATGCCGGAGAAACAGTCGAGGAATAATACTTTCATGCAGGGAGGTTAGTTGAGTCTGCGGGAAGAAGAAACCAGATGAAGTCGAATTGCACTGTCGTACAATGCCTTTCCAATGATCGCCCCATGGATGCGGGGATGCTGCGAAAGGCGCTGGACGTCTGCAAAGCTGGAAACGCCGCCGCTCGCGATGAGCTTGCATTTGATGACTCCGAGCATTTTATCAAGCTCTTGGAAGTTGGGGCCTTGCATCATTCCGTCCGTGGCGATGTCCGTGTAGATGATTGTTTCCACGCCGACATCCTCGACCTGCCGGGCAAAGTCGATTGCGGTTAGTTTTGACATCTCCGTCCAGCCTTTCACCGAAACAATCCCGTCTTTCGCATCGATGCCGACCGCGATTTTGTCGCCTCCAAATTCCCGCACCATGTCCGCCACAAAGCTCAGGGACTCCGCAGCACGCGTTCCGATCACCACGCGGCTCACGCCCGCGTCAATGGCGGCCCTCACCGCCTCGGGGGAGCGCATCCCGCCGCCGAGTTGCACGGGAATGATCAGCGAATTCGCGATGGATTGTACAATCTCCAGGTTCTTGTGAACCCCGCTGAATGCGGCATCGAGGTCGACAATGTGAAGCCAGTCGCCGCCCTCGTCCTGCCACTTTCTCGCGTATGCGATGGGAGGCGCCGAGTACACGGTTTTCTGGTCTGCTTTTCCCTGTTTGAGGCGGACGACTTGTCCGTCCATGAGATCAATTGCCGGAAATAGAAGCATAAGTGTGTTGAGCGGTTCAGTGCGCAGCCGCCAGTTTTGTGATGAAGTTTTTGAGGATACCCAGGCCGATGTGCTGGCTTTTTTCTGGGTGGAACTGCACTCCTGCTACGCGTCCCAGACTTGCCGCAGCGGCGAAAGACTCGCCGTAGACGCATTTGGCGGCGACAATGTCCTCACTGTTATTTGCGGGATGAAACGAGTGAACAAAATAGACGTGTGGGTTCGGTGGCATGCCTGACCAGAGAGCGTCGTTTGGTTTGGTCAGTTCCAATGCGTTCCATCCGATTTGCGGAACCTTGAGCCCCGCTGTGTTGAATCGCTGAACCTGTCCTTTGAAAAAACCGAACCCAGGGGTGTCCGGTGCCTCTTCGCTGCCCTCGAACATCATCTGGTAGCCCACGCAGATTCCGAGGAAAGGGCGGTCTTGAGCAATCCACTCCTGAACGGGCTCCCAAAACCCGCGTTCGCGGATCTGCGTGGCGCAATCCCCGAAGGCTCCGACGCCGGGAAGCACGATCGCAGAGGCTTCGGAGAGGCGCTCGGGTTCCTCGAGGATCTGCACGTCTGCTCCTTGGGACACAAGGGCGTTGTGCACGCTTCTGAGATTGCCCGATCCGTAGTTGATGAGAGCGATCATGGATCAGAGCGTCCCCTTGGTGCTTGGCACCCCTTTCACCCGCGGGTCGATCTGGCAGGCAAGGTCGACCGCCTTTGCGAGGCTTTTAAAAGCGGCCTCCGCAAGATGGTGTGCATCCCGTCCGTACAGGAGTTCGAGGTGCAGGTTGCAAGCCGCTTTCGAGGAGAAAGCGCGCATGAACTCTTCGACCAAACTGAAGGGGAAGGAACCGGCTGCACCGATGCCCTCTGGTGCGCGGAAATCCAGAAACGGGCGTCCGCTGAAGTCGACGACGGCGCGGGAGAGGGTTTCGTCCATGGGAACATAAGCCCAACCGTAGCGACGGATGCCTTTCTTATCGCCCAATGCCTGTGCGAAAGCTTGACCGAGGGCGATGCCGGTATCTTCGACGGTGTGGTGAAAATCGACCTCCACATCTCCGTCGGTTCGGACGTCAAGATCCACAAGGCTGTGCCTCGCAAAGAGGGTGAGCATGTGGTCGAAGAACGGGATCTTGGTTTGCACGTTCGAGTTGCCCTGGCCATCGATGGTCAGTTGCAGGCTGATTTTGGTTTCGGAAGTGTCCCGTTGGATGTGGGCGGTGCGATTGCTCAT
The DNA here is from genome assembly GCA_044376395.1 of Chthoniobacteraceae bacterium. Classification (GTDB taxonomy): domain Bacteria; phylum Verrucomicrobiota; class Verrucomicrobiia; order Chthoniobacterales; family Chthoniobacteraceae; genus Chth-196. Next base: position 11,766 of record JBILKY010000060.1, read on the forward strand.
TGCGCGGCGGTGAAAGTTTCGAGTCAACCAGACGCAAGCCCGTCTGAGAAGCGTGAACGCGCGGATCGGTGTCCGCTTAGCTGGCGTAAAACCGCTTCGAAACGGCTTTGCTTAGCGGCCAGCATGCGAGGAGGACGACGCCGCAGGCAGGGCCGATGCTTTGCGATGCGCCAAGCCAGCATGCGCCTGCCTGAAGAGGCAGCAGCAGCCTGATGTGTGCGCCAATCAGAGGGGGTAGCGGAGCCTGGCGGTGGGCAAGCAGTTTACATAACAGCCAGATGCCTCCCAGGCCGGCCAAACCGAACGCCGCCGCGCCGGGAGCTTTATCCGGCGAAAACAGGCAGTTGACCATGCCGAAAAGGGATCCGGCCATCAGGGGTAAAACTGGTAGAAATCGTGCGATCAGCGGTGGTTTCGGGCGGGTTTCAAACCGTGCCAGATTTGTAACTGCGGCAATGAACAGGCCCATCACCAGTGCAAGGATTGCGGCGATCGGTTTCGCGTAAGCTGCCGGGCCCGCCATCGCGCCAATCATCACGCTCAGCGCCCGGCATAGGCCCATGTTCAGAGCTCCGATGACCGGTATCTTTTTGGTAAGGAAATTGTAGGACCAGACTGACGCCACGGTGCATGCGCCGGTCAGCAGCGCCGCGTTGCTTCCAGTCGCGCTCAGCAGAAGAAGACCTGCGGCATTCAGAGCCCACAGAGTTCTCTTCACGCTCTCCGTACTTGCATGTCCCGCCGGCAACGGCCTGTTTGGCCTTTCCGCTGCGTCTTCGGCCAAGTCCACTACGTCGTTCATCAACAACCCCGACGCGTAGAAGCAAATACTCGCGGCGGCGGTCAGGAAAATGGTGTGGTCGAAAAATCCAGCGTTTGAAACCAAATACCCGGTTAGAGGATCGCCGGGCACCGTGAAAAGATTTGGCGCGCGAAGCAGTTGCAGCCAAGTCCGCACCCTGGAGGGCGCTGGCCGTTGAGGGTTGGCGGCGGGCAGTGTTCGATCGTTGCTTAGTTCCATGCAAGTGAGGGTCGACGGCGCCCGTGTGATCGCAGGGGCAAAGCCTCGACCTCGACCGATAGAGCCGGCGAATTTGGATTCCTAACCAGCTGAGGGCGGAGGAAGGTGGATCAGGCTTTGTGCTGCGCGAAGCGCGAGGCCACAAAGTCCCAGTTCACGATCTGTTGTACCGCCTTGAGGTAATCGGTACGGCGGTTTTGATATTTCAGGTAGTAAGCGTGCTCCCACACGTCGATACCCAGTAGTGGAGTGCCCCCCGTGGACAACGGGCAGTCCTGGTTCGGCGTGGATTCAATCACGAGCTTTTTCTCGCGAGCCACCAGCCACGTCCATCCACTGCCGAAGACTTTCAGCGCTGCTGCGTGCATTTGTTCCTCTAATGCCGTGAAACTCCCGAAATTTTTGTCGATGGCTTTTGCGAGGTCGCCTGCGGGCGCGTTGCCTTCTTTTTTCCTGAGGGATTGCCAGAACAATGTGTGGTTGTAGTGGCCTCCTCCATGGTTGCGGATGTCGTTTTTGACTGACTCTGGAACCGAGTTGAGGTCGCGCACCAAGTCCTCGAGGGAACGTGCAGCGAGTGAAGGTTCTTTTTCCAGCGCTTGGTTGAGCTTTGCGACATAGGCCGCGTGATGCTTGTCGTGGTGCAGTTTCATCGTCTCCGCATCGATGAACGGTTCCAGCGCATCGTAGTCGTAGCCTAGGGCGGGGAGTTTGTGGACTTCCTTCGCGGCGGCTGCGGGCGCCTGAGCACTGGATGAAACCGCTGACACAGCGAGGGCGCCGGTGGAGAGAGCGATCGATTTGAGAGCGTCACGACGTGTGATCATAGTCCGGTGGGTATGGGTTTGTGGTGGGGGAAGAACTTTAGGGTTGGAGGGTTCCATTCCCCTTGGCATCACCTTGGGGAATCGGGAGCCTAGCATGATGGCGCCAAATCGGTAAGTAAAAGGCGAGTAATATCAAGTCTTCGACCAGCCGCACCCCGACTTGGTTACCCACGTTGCCGGTGCCGAAACATCCACAGCTGATGTCCAGATTTCGCGCCATTGCGCTCAGCAGCGCGGCGACAAACATGCAGAGTAGTGCGGACCCGAGGAGGATCGCCCCGAGCCGAAGCCGAGGCACCCACAGGCCGATGGCCGCTGCGGCTTCCACCCAGGGCAGAGCGCAGGCGAGCCAGTCCGAGGCCTCCCAGGAAAGCAGTTTGTACTGGTAAATACTTGTCAAGGTGCTGTTTGGGTCTTGCAGTTTAAGCAACGCAGCGGCGATAAACACCCCGGACAGCAGGCTCTGGATCAGGTAGATCCACGCAGGGGTGCGCCCCAGTCCTCTGTGGGAGCCCATGGTTTTTTCATCCTCGCGAACCGAGGGTGATTGCCTGCTTAGTTCCTCGGCCATGCGGCCCAGCCTCCTTCCAGCAGTAAAATGCGGGGCGGATCAAGATCCTTGCGCAGTTTTCGCGCGACTTGGAGTGCGCGGTCGCTACCGGTACCTTCGCCGTAAATCACGATCCGTTGCCCCCGCCACAGTGCCCGAATCGAGTCCTTCATCGTCTCGTAGGTTTCAGGTCGGATTGCGAGTGCGCCGGGCGCGTGTCCGGACTCGAAGCGGTCCTGGTTTCTGACATCCACAAAAAGAATATTCGCCGCATCGGCGTGAGCAGACTTGGGCGGAATCTGGCTAAATTCCGCAGGAGCAGCCCATCGCAAATTCAGGCGCGCTGTGAGCGCGGTCGGCACCATCGCGCAGAGCAGCAAAAAAGCAGCCTGTCGCAGGGCGGATTTCCATGCGCCAGTGGTACACTGCTCGGATCCGCGCGCTGAGTCGGTGGACATCTCGGAGGCTTTGCCGGGATGTTTAGAGCTCGACGATCTGTCCGGTGCGTGCGCTTTGGTAGCAAGCCAGAATCAGGGCGACTGCGCGTCGCGCTTCCTCGCCGGGGATCATCGGCGCTCGCTTGTCACGGATTGCGAGCGCGAGATCCTCCACCAAACGCCTGTGGCCCTCGACGCTGATGGCCTTTGGATCCGCGGTGCCACCGCCGATTTTGCCGCCTCCATCGTTTTTGAGAACCTCGTCGTCGCCTGGGGCGGGTTCTGCAAAATCCCAGCGAGTGATTTTGTCGTTCACAATCGCAGCGGAGCCCTTGTTGCCGGTGATTTCGATCCTGAGGTCGGAGCCGGGGAAGCTGGATGTCGCGGCCTCGATCACGCCGAGAGCGCCGTTTGGAAACTGCAAGGTTGCGGAGAGCGTGTCCTCGGTTTGAAT
>JBILKY010000061.1:0-15022 GCA_044376395.1 Chthoniobacteraceae bacterium
CGACTGGTTGAGACGCTTAAGAAAAACGGGCAGTATCACAACACGCTCATTCTTTTCTTACAGGACAACGGTGGCTGCGCCGAAGGAATGGGGCGCAGCGGCGCTTTCAAAGCGCGTGCAGAACAGCCAACGCTCCCCGCGCTTGCAAAGGATTACCTCCAGCCAGACATGATTCCAAAACAGACGCGCGACGGGTATCCAATGCGGCAGGGTGCGGGTGTGATGCCCGGCGGCGCTGATACGTACATCGGGTATGGGCAGGATTGGGCGAATGTGAGCAACACGCCTTTTCGCGAATACAAACACTTTGAGCACGAGGGGGGCATCAGCACTCCGTTGATTGCGCACTGGCCGGCTGCGATGCAGGGCGGCGGCTCGAGATCGACCTTGCCTGGTGGCTTGGTTTCGACACCAGCCCATTTGATTGATTTGATGGCGACATGTGTCGATCTGGCGGGGGCAGATTACCCTAGGCAGCATCGAGGTAAGGATGTGATTCCGATGGAGGGTGTGAGTCTTGTTCCTGCACTGAATGGAAAACCCTTCGAGCGGGTAAATCCGTTGTTCTGGGAACATGAGGGTAATCGCGCGGTCAGGGCCGGGCAGTGGAAGTTGGTTTCAAAGCACCCCGGAGCCTGGGAGCTTTACGACATGAATTCCGATCGGACGGAGATGAACGATCTTGCCCGGCAGCATCCCGAGCGTGTCCGGGAGATGGAAGTACAGTGGAATGAGTGGGCGGCCAGGGTCGGAGTCGCTCCGTGGCCGCTGGGTGCAGGTACGCCGAGGAGAAATGGAGCAAAAACGAACGGGCGTTGAGCCAAGGATGCGACTTCGAGCGAGCCTGGTCGGTTGTTTTCTTAAAAGGCGGGGGGCTTTCGCCGACGAATTTGTGCAGGAATGAGGCCATAACCAGCGATCATCGACGACGGTCGCCGGGCCTCATGGCTGGTCGCAGTGAGCGGTTTCTTGGAGGCTCTTTGGACGGAAGTGTCGTGAAGCGTCGAGTACGCTGGCTCAATGCATGGAGCTTTCTGGTGGCCTATTGATTAAACTTGCGAATAGTTCCGTGCCTATGCCTTTTTGCGCCGTGCCTATGAGATTGTTCTTCTTAGCTCTCGTGATGATGGTGAATCTTTTGAAAGCGGATTCTTTCGTAATCGCTCATCGCGGATCGAGTGGGGAACGTCCGGAGCACACGCTTGCCGCCTACAGACTGGCGCTCGAGCAAGCGGCCGACTATATCGAGCCTGATCTGCGATCCACCAAAGACGGGGTGTTCATTGCTCTCCACGATGCGACTCTCAACCGCACCACTGATGTTGCCCTCCACCCTGAGTTCGCCGAACGCGCAACGCTCGACAAGAAGGGGCAGAAAATTTGGATGCCCAAGGATTTTTTATTGTCGGAAATCCGCGTCCTGAGGACCAGGCAGGGAACCCAGGGGCGGACCGATCAATTTGACGGAAAAGAGGGAATCCCCACACTTGAGGAGGTAGTTAATTTGGTCCGTGGTTGGAACCGCGCCCACAACGCCAGAGTAGGGTTGATGCCCGAGCTACGGGGAGACGCGGATGCGTTCATTGAGTTCGCTCAAAAGCATCACCTCACAGATGAAGAGTCTCTCCCTGTTTATCTGCAGTCTTTTGAAGAAAGCACACTTAAAAAAGCGCGTGAAAAGCTTGGTCTTCCCGGAGCGATCTTAATGGGAAAATCGCCTCGAGTTGAAAAGCTCTCGCAGTTGAAGGACGTATTCACCGCAGTGGCTGTTGGGAAGGATGATTGTTTGAGGCCCGAATCCAGCGCATGGATTTCTGAAGCTCATCGGCTGGGGCTGAAGGTGATTGCGTGGACTTTCGATGACGCAAGATTCGACAGAAACCGCTTTCAATCAGGCGTGGATGAAATGCGCTTTGCCTTTGAGAACGGAGTGGACGGAGTTTTTACGGACTTTCCGGCGAGCGGTGCCTCCGCGCGGGCGGCAGTTGCCAGCAAAAGGGAAGTAAGCAAATGAATTGGATGCCTCGAGTAAAGTGGGAGTTTCGGGTCATGCGAAAGCGACCGAAACTTTTATCACAACCTTGGTAAGATTCTCGGGGCTGACCATCGGCGCATGTGCGTCCTCAGGGAAAAAAATCACGAACTGACCCGGTCGCAGCAAATGCCAGGAGTCAGGTGTGTCGTTGAAAAACTGAACGTCTCTTTCGGCAATGAAATCGCCATCGGGCTGCCCGCATTGCGCAGTTGGCTTCCATCCGAATTCTTCTTTGCCGGTAATCAGGAACTGGATATCGATGTTGCCACGGTGGGCCTCCAGTCTGGCAGCGGTTCGTGTTTTCCCAGCGCGCTGCATGTACATCGCATGAATCAGGTCACGTTTGATGGGAATGCTTTGATCGATCCCTGGAGCGGTTGGTTGATTGTTCAAGAAATGGAAGGCCTCTGCGAATTCGGGGTGGATGCAGAAATACTTTTCACAGTTGTTTAGCGTGTCGATGATCATCGGTAAGGAGTGAGGTTGTGGCGTCTGCAGCATCCGGAAGCTCCTGCAAGATTATGTTTCTTGAATCCAAAGTGCATCGTTCAGTCATCATCCCGATCGGACGCGGGCGCGAACACGAATGAGGCCCGCGTCGGGGCTGGCATTGGTTTTTCCGCCCCGCGGACGCTGCGCCAGATGATCTCATTTAACTTGAGGTCGTCAGCGGCGTCCTCCTTTGCGAAATTCATCCTGCGTGATTCGCCAGCGCCCCATGCTACTTTTGAGTTCGTTTCGAGAATGTCGACGTTGGCAGGAAGCGCGGCGTAGGGTTTGGTTTCAGGCTTGGGTTGGAAGCTTGCGTACATCGGCGTTGCTGCAGCATCAAATTGAGACATGGGCTTGAGTCCGAGTATCAACTCCATCGTGCGCAGCATCGAACTGGTTGAATACATCGTGGAGTCGACATGGTGACGCTTCGTGTAGGGGCTGATAACAAGGGCCACTGTGCGGTGCGCGTCGACGTGGTCGGGTCCGTTCTGAGCGTCGTCCTCAACCACAAAGATCGCGGTTGAAGGCCAGAACTTGGATTTGGAGATCGATTCGACAAGTTTGCCGAGTGCCAGGTCGTTTTCTGCAACGCAGGCGGTGGGCGTCCATTTGCCCGGGGCGGTCCCCATTGTGTGATCCTGTGGAAGGCGGACCACCTGTAGTTGAGGCATCTGTCCCTCGTCCTCAAATCTTTTTAGCTCTGCAACAAATCGTTCAACGCGGAGTGAGTCGGGGTAGTCCATGTCAAAGCTCCGGTACATGGGGTCGAACCTGCCCTCGAGGCTCTTAAGCCGACTCTTGCACGGGTCGGTCGGCTTTTTTCCGTTCGTCACGAATTCGCCGTACGATCGAAAGCTCACCTTCGCTTCCGCTGCGCGGTCCCAAAGGTAGCCGCCGGCTGGGGTCGCTATCGGGAAATTGCCCTCGCTGGGATACGAGAATTTTTTGGACTTGTTGTGGCCGTAACTGAGTGGCCAGAACTTCTCCACATAGTCAGTGGCGTACGCCGCCATGCTCCATTCGTGTCCGTCGGCGCTGACCTCGCTCTCCACGTAGAAATTATCCAGCAGTACAAACTCGCTAGCCAGCTTGTGGTGGTTTGGGGTGACTTTTTCCGGGAACAAGCAAAGGCTCGCGTCCCCGTTGCCCTTTTCCATGTCGCCGAAAATCTGATCGTAAGTGCGATTCTCTTTTATGACGTAAATGCAGTGCTTGATGGGGCTGGAATCGCCAAGCCTCCCGGGTATCGGGCTGTTTTCGGGACGTTTCCCGGTTGGCGCGTTGTCTTTCAGCAGAGGTGAGCAACGGAACGCAGTTGCGGTGTAGGCCTCAAGTTGCTTTTCAAACGCAGCCCGCGACTCGATATCCACGATGCTTACCGTTCCGTTAAATAGTCCACCAATGTATTCCACAACGGTATTTGGTGCCGGCTTCTTTCCAGGCTGCGGGCCGTTTGGGTTGGCCTTCGACGCATCGCCTTTGCCGTTTGCAATCAGGAGCTTTCTACCGTCGGGAGTGATTCGAACGGAGGTTGGATACCATCCTGTCGGTATGAAACCCAAGGATCGGGTCTGACCGCGGACGCTCACATCGCAAACAGCGATGGTGTTGATGTTCGCATTGGCGATGAACAGCGTCCGCCCGTCGGGAGAGAGCGCCAGGCTGTTAGGCGTCGAACCAGAGGGGGATTGCGGATGGAGGGCTGCCCATATTGTCTCGATCGTGGAGCCCTTTTCCGTGTCGATCACTGTTACCGTGTTGCGGTTCGCGTTAGCGACGTAAAGAAGTTTACCGTCGCGGGTGAGCCGCATTTCATTTGGATGCTCCTCAGTTTGCCAGTGCGTTATGATTCGGTTGGATTTCAGATCAATCACCGCCACTTGTGAGTTCGCCCACAGGGATACGTAGAGCCGGTTGTTACGTTCATCAAGACAGCATGCGTACGGATATGGAGCCGCAGGATTCGCAGGGTCCAGAGCCGCCTCCGCACGTTTGCTTGCGGCTGCCTCATCTTCAGATGGCTCAGATGCTGGATTTTCTGCGCGAACTTTCTGTTCCAGACGTGCGCCGATCGAAATGTGAGTGACCGGTCCACCGCCTTTTCTTAGGTCAACTTTTGAAACCTTCTGTCCCAGGACATTCGCGACATAGAGTGAAGCAGAGTCCGCAGAGAGCGCCAGGCCGGCTGGGATGCCACGCTCTTTTACATCTTGGAGGGGAATTAGTGCTTGTGCGGAGAGCGCTCCTGTTCGTTCATCGAACAGAAATGAGCGCACCGCCTCTGAACTTGAGCCACTGGTGTACAGGGTCCTTCCATTTGCGCTGAACTCGATCCCGTAAAAAGTTTCATCAATCTTCTCTTGGTGCACAACGCGTGCGGCGGCGACGTCAAGGATGTGAATTTCATGTGCGGAATGCCCCGCGTGCAGCACTGCCGCAAACTTGCCTTCGGGATGGACTGCGATGTTCACCGGAAAGTCAGCGACCTGGACTTGAATTCCAGCAGGGCGCAGAGACCACATGTTTGGCAAAAGAATCGACCCGTCTGTTTGTCTGCCCGGCCAATGAGGCACGTTCTCCTTGTTGAGATAATTGTCCTTTGACTGAGACATTGCTGAGACTGCCAGTGATAAGAACAGTGCGATCGGTATCCTGCGACAATAGTGCTTCATGGAGGTTGGGACTCGTGGCCGGTTGTTTAAGCTCGATTAGTGAGCCGACACGGGACATTGATAACGCAGTGGTTTCTAGCACGCGAGCCTGCGTTTCTGTTATGGTACCGTAGATTCGCTCTTGGGGATTCGCGGGGGCCGCGAGGAGCAGTTATCGCCGTTTCTCCCGATGGTATAGTTTTGATTCGCTACCACGGGGAGGGCAAGCCAGAGACCAAAGGGCTCAAAACGTAAAGAGGGGAGTCGACTCGCTCCAAGCGTGAATTGAATCTAGGTGAAAGCATGTTTGAATAAGGCGAGAACCTCTCGCATGGCTCCCTTGACGCGTGACCACTCACCGTAAGTACTACCAACAGCATCGGCATCCTGAAAAAACCGAGCAAAAAGCCGGCGTGCTCGAAACACGTGGTACGCGTCGGTGACGACCAAGACGCGCATGTGCGCGGACTCTGGTAAAATTGAGGCCGCGTTTTGGGCATTTTGAAGCGTCGATTTCGAGTGCTTTTCGAGTGTCATTGCAGACTGGGGCAGGCCGAGTTCCGTGGCGAGGGCGGCACCAGCCTCCGCTTCAGTAGGCGGGAAATCACCCATTCCTCCGGTGAATACGACGCGCTTGGAAGCTCCAAGTCTCCACAAGTCCACTGCCTTGCGCACTCTCCACTCAAGTGCGGGAGAGGGCCTTCCATTGGAATAAACGCTGCACCCCGCTACGATGATTGCATCATAATAGCCGTCCGCCTTTCGCGTTTTTCCCCAAGTATCCAGCGCGAACGCGCCTGCGCACCACCCGAGAACGCACAAGCCTGTTATACGGATACTCCAGCGAAACATGCAAAAGCAGAGAGGATTAAGACCTAAGAGCGGGTTGGTGGGGTCAAGGTGAGCCGAGCGTTCATGTCAAATTGAGACAGGCGGCTACCGAGTCTGGCACTTCATGGCAAAAACTTTTGGCGATCAACTGAATTCCTGATTCTATGTATGCAGCTGAAGAGACGGCCAAGTCGCCGGAAGAGTTTGCGCTCATTCTTCTCCTTTGTTTCAACGATAATCCATTTCACGGCTACGCGAAGTTTTCTAGACTAGCTTTCTAAGGAGCGATGGACGGAGCTCGGCGAGTTAGCTAGAAAAGGCATTATGAAACTCACTGGGTTCGTATTCACATTATTGACCACGGTTCTACTTGGGGAGCAGGTGGGCCCTTGGGATTTGGATTCCCTTAAAAATTCTGTGCCAGCCATGCATTGGGTGAGTCAGGAGCGGCCGGTGTGGAGTCTTTTATACAATGGTGAGATTTATCGGGGTGGGCAGACAGAGGTGTTTGCCTTTTATGCTTCGCCGATGACGCTTGGGCTGGCGCAACCAGGCCAGAGATTTCCGGGAGTGGTGTTGATCCACGGGGGCGGTGGGACGGCCTTTGCGGAATGGGCGTATCTTTGGGCGAAACGAGGCTATGCGGCCATTGCGATGGATCTAGCCGGGATGCGGCCTCCGGACCCGGAGTGGGACGAATCTGGTGCGTTTAAACGTGCCGATCAGAGTGAGAAATCGCGGACTAAACTAGAGAATGGAGGACCGAACCATAGCCACGCTGAGAAGTTCGACTCCATCGGGGGTGATGTCAGCGACGACTGGCCGTTTCACGCAGTCGCGAGCGTGATGCGTGCGCATTCGCTACTGCGGAGTTTTTCAGAGGTGGACGCCGAGCACACAGCGGTAACGGGCATCAGTTGGGGTGGGTACACCACCTGCTTGGTGGCGTCGTTGGATGATCGATTCAAGGCGGCTGTGCCAGTTTACGGATGCGGCTTTTTGCATGAGGGTGAGTCAGTGCAAAAACCCAGCATCGATAAGTTGGCGGAGCGAAGGATGGACTGGGTGCGTGAATACGACCCGGGTAGTCATCTACACCGCTGCAAGGTGCCGCTGCTTTTTGTGAATGGCACAAACGATGTGCACTACGTGCTTGATAGTTACATGAAGAGCTACGCTGTTGTGCCGGGCGAAAAGCAAATTCGCATTCAGGTGAAGATGCCTCATGGCCACTCCGCAGGCTGGGCACCTGATGAGATTGGATGGTTCATCGACTCGAAGTGCAAAGGTGGTGAGTCGTTGCCAGTACCTGGAAGGCCCCGCGTGGACGGAGAGCGAGTACTCCTGCACTGCGCGAGCAAAACGATGCTTAAGGAGGCGCGACTCCACTACACCGTGGATTCAGGGGTGCGTTCGAAGCGGGAGTGGGTGACGGTGCCCGGCGTCATCGAGGGAGAGGACATTTCTGTCCCGAGGCCTCCACCGGAGGCTAACACATGGTTTCTTTCTGTGACGGACGCGCGAGGTGCGATGGTCAGCACGGAGGTTGTCTTCAATCCTTGAGGGAAAGTTTACGCGGGTCTTTTCAGCGATCAGGACCCCACGGTAGTCATCTGCTGCCGGAGGGTGGTGAGACCCTTTTCACCGTCGCCGGTGGAGAGTGCAGCCGATTTTTGATTGGGGATCTTGCATGATTGCCACGCACGGAAACGCCATTTTCCGTTCATTTCCTGCCACACAGCGAGAAAACTAAGGATGCTCTCAATGTCACCATCGGGCGTACTGACTCTAACGAGTGCGCGTCCGGACATGAGCGCAATTCCAGGAACCGGCACCTCAAATGTGCGGTCTTCGTAGCTGATGGAATTGTACTTTGTGCGTCCGCTCGCAATGGAATCAATGAGGGAATTTTTGGTGTCGACTGTGCCGGTTGAGTGCGCGTAACGAAGATCGTCTGCAAGGATGGCTGCTAATCGGGCGCGATCCGCTGCAATCGTAGCGCCGACTCGTTCGTCGTCGGCGGCGCGCAGTGCATTGAGGGTGTCCACATCAGCGGCGCGCAGGGTGGCAAGGGTGAGTATGAGTGCGAAAACGCGAAGGAGCATAGGGGAGTTCATTTTAAGATGGATTGAGTATTTAGAACCATTGAGCGGATCGGGAGATGAGAATGCGGATTCCGATGGATAATTGTTCAAAGGCAAAATGACTTGGGTTCGGGTGCCTGCATCCACAAAGTCTGATTAATGCCAGCTTCGATCTGTGACGGCAGGTGGTTGGTGGTCGATTTGCTTCAGGGAGGAAAATAGAGGCGGGTGTGAATGAATCAAAAGGCTTTCTGTGAGTTGAGTCGAGCTGGATATCTCCAGGTAATTGCCCGGCAGAAGTTTAACGCTGTACATTTTGCGTTGTGACTCGATATGATTTTGAATTATGCGATTTCTCCAAGCTTCTCTCACTTTTTCGGCGTTGTTTCTTTTAGTAACGCCGATCCACCGCATGGCTGCAGTTGATGCCAAGAGTCCGGCTGCATCCATACACGGATTCCGGTTTGAGTTTCCTTGTAAGGATCCCATGCCCGAAAATCCAAAGGAGGGCGCTGACGGGTTTTCAGCTCTGGTTACAGGTGATCCCAAGACAACAGACAATTTTACAGTCAAGCGCCAGTTTGGAGGCGAGTCGGGGCGGCGCTATAAGGTGACTCTCCGTTTTCGTGGAGTTGTGGAACCGATGATGTACAAGGGAGGTCAGCAGGTCGGTGAATATTTTTATATTGGTGGAGAGAAGGACAATGGCACCTACAACGTGTATCAAATCAGCGTCTCGTCGCCGCAGTCCCATTTTTTCCTAAACCGCCAAGACAAGGTCGGGCATAAGATTTTCACAATCGACTACACGCAGACCATCGAGATTGATGGTGGAGCGGAGATTGTTTTCCACGGGGACGGTCAGAACGGACGAATGATTACCAACTTCAAGAAGCTGGTTGTACCCGGAATTGCTCCCGCTCCCGAACCCTTCAATGGTCAGTTTATCCAAGTTGATGTCTTGGATGTGCAGTAGTTTGAGGGCTGCGTTTCGGCGGTTCGCTGTAGCGAATTTCTTGCCGACGCCCTGGGGGTTGTTTGAAACTGTTTTTTTGAGTTTGAGTTGATGTCTGGGAGTTCAAAGGCAGCCATTCCAAGGCGGGTGCGGTCTTGCGATGCGGCTGGATCGGGGGCAGGGTATGGGGGCTCAATGTGAATCTGTTATGAATCTTGAACTTGCAAATAAAGTGGTGCTCATCAGCGGCGGATCCAAGGGGATTGGTGAGGCAATCACTGTTGGGTTTGCCGCTGAAGGGGCTGTCGCTTGCATTTTGGGAAGAAACCCAAAGGAGTCTGAGGATTTGTGTGCGCGGATTGCGCAAAGCGGTGGAAGGGCGGAGTTTTATTCGTGTGAATTGACCGACGAGAGCGCGGTGCGGGGCGCGGTGCGGGCTGTGTTAGACAAGCACGGGCGCATTGATTGTGTGGTGAACAATGCCGGGGTTAATGACGGCGCTGGGCTTGGGGGTGGAGTGGATGCCTTTAGGGCGTCTCTGGAAAAGAACATCGTGCACTGTTTTGTCCTGGTCGAAGCGGCGATGGACGCGTTGATCAAGAGTCGGGGCGCGGTGGTCAATGTGGGCAGCAAGTGCGCGAGCACCGGGCAGGGGAGTACCAGCGGGTATGTTGCAGCGAAGGGCGCGATGAACGCATTGACTCGCGAATGGGCTGTTGATTTTGCGCCGCACGGCGTGCGGGTAAACTGTGTGATCCCAGCTGAAGTGATGACGCCGATGTATCAAAAGTGGATTTCATCGAGACCTGATCCTGCGGCTGCGCTTGCGAAAATCGAGTCGACCATTCCCTTGGGTGGGCGCATGACGACTGCTCGTGAGATCGCGGATGCCGTTGTGTTTGCGGCTTCGGTGCGAAGTGCTCACACCACGGGGCAGATCCTCTACGTGGATGGAGGATACACGCATCTCGATCGAGCGGTGACCACCAAAGGGGACTCGAAATGAAGACGGCGCCGGAGAGGCACGGCGGAGTGCTCAGGTTGCGCCCCGGCTGCTACGACGAATACAAGCGCTACCACGACCGGGTGTGGCCCGAGGTGCTGTCATTGATTTCAAGCTGCCATATTCGGAACTACTCGATTTTTCATCACGATGGATTGTTGTTTGGTTTTTTTGAGTACTGGGGGGATGACTTTCAGGCCGACATGGAACGGATGAAGGCTGATCCGGTGATGCGCCGGTGGTGGGATTTGATGGAGCCGATGCAGGAACCTCTGCCCACGAGGGCTGAAGGCGAGTGGTGGGCGCGGATGGAGGAAGTCTTCCGGCATGAATAGCGGCGGTGAGGAACGGGAAAAGCTGACTGCAGGGAGTGTGGTGTGTTAAAGGAATTGGATGGCACTTACCCCTGAGGCTCTGGCCGCATTGCGGCAGGACTATTCACAACGCGGCTTGCTCGAGACCGAGTTGCATGCGGACCCGATCCATCAGTTTCAAGCCTGGTTGGGCGAGGCGCAGGCTCAGGGAATTTTGGAGCCGAATGCCATGACGCTCTCAACGGTCGACGAGTGCGGTCAGCCTTGGTCGAGGATCGTTCTGTTGAAGCGCTGTGACGCGGACGGGTTTTCGTTTTTTACCAACTACGAAGGCTCCAAAGCGCAGCACATTAGCAGCGAGTCGCGCGTCGGACTCACTTTTTGGTGGGGGGCTTTGGAGCGGCAGGTGAATGTGGTGGGAACTGCCTCCAAAGTCTCACGAGAAGAGAGCGAGGCTTATTTTGCAACCCGACCCATCGCCAGTCAGCTTGGAGCGTGGGCTTCCCGTCAAAGCTCTCGGCTCGGCGCTCGAGCGGAGCTTGAGTCATCCTTCGCGGAACTGAAGCAGCGTTTCGAGGGAAAGCCCATTCCATGTCCCCCGCATTGGGGCGGTTTTGTGGTTAAACCATCCAGTATTGAGTTCTGGCAGGGGCGCAGAAGCCGGCTGCACGATAGGCTGCGGTTTACCTCCTCGGGGGATGGTTGGCTCTTGGAACGTCTGGCGCCCTGAGCGGTGAGCCATGCGGGCGCAGTAGAGACTCATCGGGATTCACTGGACCCGAGTTACGGGCGAGGGATGCACGGGCGCAGGGAGACGGCAGAGCGAAGAGTGCGGCGCCACTGTGGGGCCCCTCAGCGTTCGGCGGCACCCTGCTGGAGAGAGTGGAAAAACCTACGAGCCAGCGCTTTCGTTTCTGGATGCCCACCAAATTGCACCGAGGATCGACGAGACTGCTAGAAAAAGGGCACCGAATGTAAGCATGACGGCAGGGGATTTGCCTTAATCATCAAATGCAGTCAATGCCATTCAGTTAAAAGAATCATCTAAACTAGCGCGAAGGGAGGGGGCCCGTTCGGACTGTTGGCCCTGAGGGGGCTAGGAAAGTTTGGTATCCAGGAGATCCGCAAAGACCTGCTGATACATCACTTTTTTCATGTTTGGCAGCCAATCAATCTGGAACGCCGAAGGGGCGATCCATTGATAAGCTTGGAACTCGGGATGCGGCAGATCGAGTTGGATTGCATCCTGCGGCCCAGAGTAGTGGGCGAGGAAAAAGTGCTGGTCTTTTCCGTCGACCCCGCGGATTGGCCCCCCATCATAGGCGTAGCGGTAGGGACCTTTTTGGGCAACTATCGCGTAGGAATCACTGTCCACACCGATCTCCTCCCTTAGCTCGCGAAAGAGCGCCTGTTCCAAGCTTTCGCCGTCGTCAACGCCTCCTTGGGGAAACTGCCATGCTCCCGTGTGTCCCAAGCGTTCGCAGACGAGAATGCGGCCTTGGGAATCCCTGAGAATGCCTGCTACGTTGAGACGAAACTTCTGCGACTTGCTCATTGGAGCGCAGGTTACTCGGCGACAGCCTCGGCCTTGCCTGCGGCCGTTTTCGGCTTAGCCGTACGTTTACCCGGGGTTTTAGCCCCGCTCGCCTTGGGTGCTCTTGGCTCAAATTCAAATCCCACCTTTTCACCCTCCAGTTTGAGGAATGCGGAAAAAGGACGCCCTTTTTTGGAGATGAAACGGCGAAGGAGATCCGTCTTGCCAGTTTCACAGAGTTTTTTGGCCTGCTCGATGGCGATGGGTTGCTGCAGGATGAGTTTTCCCATCCGGAATTTGCAAGCTTTGGTCACGGCACCTTCACAGAGGTATGCTGAATCGGTTTCGACCACCTGCGCCTTTTTGCACATCGGGCAGAGCGCGACTCGAGTGGCGGCTGAGAGGTCAAGCCCAGCGGCGTTTTCGGGATTGTTGCTTTCAAAATCAAAGGCTTGTTTCCACTGTGTGGCCTCGTTGAGTTGCACCGAGGCGCTGAAGAGCCTCCCCAGTTTGGAGCGGAATCCCTCCAAATTCGCAGTTTTGCCAGCGGTCAGCAGAGTTTCCACCTCTTCGCGCTCAAGTTCCCGACCCGCCATCGTTTTCCAGACGGAAAGTTTACAACCGGGGCACTCGTAGCAGCGGAAGCTTTCTTTAAGCCCCGAGTGGCCGCAACGGGGGCAGTGCGAGCCTAAGGGACGGAACTGTCCGGAGACCTCCTTGCCCATGCCGCCGCGCACTTTTTCCACCAGATCCTTGGTCAGGGTGCCGATCTGCTGCATGAATTCCGAGCGCGACAATTGGCCTCGCTCCATCTGGCGCAGTCTGAACTCCCATTCGCCGGTGAGTTCGGGTTTGGTAAGAGCCTCCGCCCTCAAATCTTTGAGGAGCGTGATGAGCGACATTCCCTTCGCAGTGACCAATAGATCGCGGCCTTGGCGCAGGATGTAGCCTTCGGTCAAGAGACCTTCGATGACTTGGGCGCGCGTCGCCGGAGTGCCCAGACCGCGCTCGCTCATCGCCTCACGCAGTTCCTCGTCGTCCACCAGTTTCCCAGCGCCTTCCATGGCTGAAAGCAGCGTGCCCTCGTTGAAGCGGGCGGGCGGCTTGGTCTGGGATTCCTTGATTTCGATTTGGTGCGTGTCCGCCTTTTCGCCCGAGCGAATCGCGACGATTGATTTTTCGGACTCCTCATCCGATTCGGCCTGCTTGCCGTACACGGCAAGCCAACCCGGATCGACGATGACTTTTCCATCGGTCTTGAAAGCCTCGCCTTCGACCCGGGTGATGCGGGTGGTGATCTCAAACTGGGCGGCCGGGAAGAAAACCGCCACGAAGCGCTTGGAGACGAGATCGAAAATGCGCTGCTCCTTGTCGTCCAATGTTTTCGGGATGGTGCCCGTGGGGACTATTGCGAAGTGATCGCTGACTTTGGCGTTGTTGAAAATCCGTTTATTTGGACGCACCCAGCCTTTTTCCAAGGCGACCCGAGCGTGGGCGGCGAGTGCTGGATCTGGGATCGAGTCCAGAACAGATTTCGCAGTCGCCAGATGGTCTTCAGGCAGGAACCGGGAGTCCGTACGCGGATAGGTGAGAGCCTTGTGTTTTTCGTAAAGAGCCTGCGCGATCTGCAGGGTCATTCGCGCGGGAAACCCGAATCGTTGATTGGCTTCGCGCTGAAGAGTGGTCAGATCGTAGAGTAGTGGGGGCGCCTGGGTGGTAGGCTTTTTTTCCTCCTGAATCTCGCCGAGCTTCCCTAGGCATTTGGCTCGGATCGCCTCTGCTTTGGTTTTGTCCCAGATTCGCTCGGGCTTGGAGTCCTCTTCGGCGCCTTTTTTCTGGAAGCCCTCGTCAAGCCAGCGGCCGCGGTAGGACCCCGCCGCCACCTGGAAGTCAGCGAATACTTCAAAGTAGGTCTTGGATGTGAAGGAGCGGATTTTTTCTTCGCGTTCTGCGAGGATTGCCAGAGTGGGGGTTTGGACTCGGCCAGCCGTGGTTTTGTGAAAGCCGCCGTCCGTGGAGTTGAATGCGGTGAGGGCGCGGGTGGAGTTGATTCCCACGAGCCAGTCAGCCTCCGCTCTGCTAATGGCGGCATCGGCCAGAGGGAGCATTTCTTCGTCACTGCGCAGCTTGCCGAAGGCGGTGCGGATGGATTCGGGGGTCATCGACTGCAGCCATAGGCGTTTGACTGGTTTTTTGACTCCCGAAGCGCGAATCACGTTTCTAAAGATGAGTTCTCCTTCGCGCCCGGCATCGCATGCATTGACGACCGCGTCTATGTCTTTGCGCTTGAGCAGGCGTTTGAGGACGGCAAGGCGGCCCGCGTTTTTCTCAATGGGCACCAGTTCGAAGTGTGGAGGGAGCGTGGGAAGGTTTTCGATCTTCCACTTGCCCCGCGCCGGTTCGAACCCGTCCGGGGGCGCGATTTCGAGCAGGTGGCCGACCGCTGATGAAATCACGAGCGAGTCGCTTTCAAAGAAGTCACCGTTGCGTTCGCATTTTCCAAGCACCCGCGCGAGATCCTGGGCGACGCTTGGTTTCTCCGCGATGACGAGGGTTTTTGACATAGAAAAGGGGAACGGAAGAGAAGCGGATGAGCTGGAGGCGGATCGGGTAGAAGGCCATGAAAGTCGATCCTAGGCAACCGTTGAATTTTTGATGGCTTGATTTAGACCGTCTATAGGGAGGCTCTGCCCTCGGTTGTTACTGGTTATCCTGCAGTTGTCTGATCTTTTTTTGAACCTCCGGCATGGCCGGGTCGAGCTCCACCGCAACTTTCCAAGCGGCTATGGCTTCTTCGGGTTTTGAGAGTTTTTCAAGGATGTCTCCGAGGTGATCGTACACTTCAGAGGCATCTTCGCGTTTGATCTTGTCCAGAGCTTTGCGGATTTCCCTGAGAGCGTCTTCGTACTGTCCCTTCTTGAAATGCCACCAGCCGAGACTGTCCAGGTAGGCGGGGTGGTTGGGCCGTAGGGCCAGCGCTTTCTGGATGTAAGTGCCCGCCTCCTCCAGATTCTGGTTTCTGTCCACCCACATGTATCCGAGGTAGTTCAGGGCCTCGGCCGAATTCTCGGGATCGAGCTCAATGCTCCGCAGGAGAAGCCTGGAGGCCTGCTCCGGAAG
>JBILKY010000266.1:0-5101 GCA_044376395.1 Chthoniobacteraceae bacterium
AAGGTTCAGTCGCTCACTGACTGGATGAACAATCCGTCTTGAACACTTTATCAGATGCATCGAGCACTGCGGTTGGCAGGTGAATGAGGTTGTGGGGAGACCGCGTTTGAAATCGAACGCATCAAACTAGCCAACCGACTCGTAGTCCGCCCCATTGCCGGTGCAAGTACGAACAACGAACCGACTCCGGGAAAAAGGCTGGAGAAATCTTGCACCTTCATGGTGGTCGGGATTCTTGACCGGCACTTATCCAATCTGAGCAGCAGCTCTCACTTGCCCCCTTTCGCTTGAATCGCGTCAATTTCGCTCATCTTGAATCGCACGCTCACGATCGAACAACCCACGTCCTCCTGCCGGTAGTTGGCATAGGTCGTTGCTACGATTGTCCCCTCGGGCAGCAGATGGATGCCCGGATAAAATCCGTCCTTAAACGTCTTCAACAAACTCACCCGGCACTGCCCCGGCTTGCAATTCTTGATGTCCTCGTACGTTCCTACCCAGGCAATGAAGCCGCCTTTGTCCTTGGAGTTCGGCGAGGCGTTGCGGAAGACGATGAGAAGACGGCCGTCGGGGAGCCGGATGCCATGATGACGGTCCCCGGTGAGACCCCATGGAGCGTCGACCGCCTCCGACCATGTCTTTCCCTCGTCGCGGCTGAACATCACGAGGCTCGTGCCGCTGCGACGGTTCTCGCGCATCAGGCAGCACAGCTCTTCGCCATCGGGTGAACGGAACACGTACGGCTCGCACGGGTGCTTCCCGTGAAGCTTCGCGCCATCGCAGACCACAACGGGAGGCGACCAGGTAAAACCGCCGTCCTGGGTGACCGACTGCAACACCTGCAAAGTCCCCTCCTCCCCGACTCCTGATCCGCGATGGAACAGCCCCACCGATGAACCATCCTTCAGCCGCACGATGCTGGAGAACGTCATGATGTTCCGAAACGGATCCTCCTTGGCGATGCGGCCCCCAACGGGCGGCAACTCGCGCCACGTTTTCCCATCGTCCTCGCTTAAGATCCGCGGCATAAATCCCTCGTGACGGCCTTCAATGAACTTGGGATTCTCTTTCTCGGTCAAGGTGCGCGCAGCGAAAATCCACAGTCGTTCCCTCCCCTTCGGATCGGTGATGCGGTAGATGCTTGGACAGTTCTTGAAGTTGACGTAGTTCGGCGGCAGAGCGTCGTCCATCCGCGCCCACGTCAGTCCCGCATCATCGCTTCGAGCCATCGGCCCTGCGTGTCCGCCATGCCCGATATTCCAGACACAAAACATCGTTTTGTTGTCCGCAAGCATTGCCGTGGTTGGATGTGCGTGATACTCGCCCGGCTCCGGAGAACCGCGGGCAATGACGACTTGCCGTTTTGTATCCTCGGAAAGGTCAATGCTCATCAAAGCCTCGCGGTGCTGCTGCCAAAGAGACTTCTGTTCAAGAGGCGCAGATTCCCATGCGCGTTTGGCCGCCTTTGCGGCGTTTTGAACCTCGGGCTTGTCCTGCGCTAAAACGAGCAGCGGCGCAATCACCAGTGCGGCGAGAAGGGTGAAGGCGGGGGTTATGGATCGATATTCATTCATTCCTTTGGATCTGTTTTCGGTTCGCTAAATTCTGTGTTTCATGCGGGATCACTTCTCCCAAGGCGCGCGGAGCGTGGGTTTCTGGCGCATCCACTCGTGCCCGGCACGCAGGCTGCCATCGGCATTAAATGTCGGGTGGTAACCCTTGTTGTCGATGCCGTTGCCGTCCATCCGATCGCGGCGGGCGGCGACGTGGAGTCCTTCCCGGATGCTCCAAGGCATGCAACCGAGTCCGGCTGCACTGAGCTCTTCCCAGTAGTACCGGTGTGTTTCGCCACGCACCTCGTCCTGATCACTGCCGGGCACGCACTCATTCACCAGCAGGGGCTTCTTTTCCTCAGCAATCATCACGCGATAGCCGGCGATGAGTTGCTCCAAGCCTGCGCGATCGCGTGCGTAGGGGTGCGCGCATAGCACGTCCACAAGCGGCGCGTAGAAAGTGATATTGGTGCCGTTCATCGTGCCAATGGTCACGGGTTGCCTGGCACCGCATTTCTTCAATGTGTCGGCGATGGCCATCAGCCACCGATACTCGCGCAGACTCAGTTCCTCGCTGACTGTCTTGAAAGTCGGATCAGCGCCACCCTGCGGCTCGTTGCAGAGATCCCAGCAGAACACGCGCGGATCGTTCGCGAGCGGAGTGACGAGAGCGCGGACGTAATCGAGCTGCTCCGGCATGTTCGGCCTGATGTTTTCGGTGTGCGTGCCGCCGTAGTCGTGGCGACCGCCTACCCAGCGGTTGAAGATGCAGGGCATGGCTTTCATCCCGTTCTCATCAATGGCGGCGATCGCATCCAAAAAATTGGCCGTCACTTTTTCGGGATCACGATACCAGACGCTGTAATCGATCCACAGACGGATCGCGTTGGCATGCACCGAGCGCGCAAGCGCCATGTCCTCGCGCATCTTCCTGCCATCATAAAACCACCAAGTATCCTCGATACGCGCTCCCCAGGGCATGATGTAATTGAATCCGCGCAGCCATCCGTAGTCGGGATAAACGTGCAGCGAGGGTTTTTGGAATGAAGGCTTCGGAGTCAAGGGGAGCGCTGGCGTCGGAGAAGTTGATGTTTGCGCGAGCACGGGATTTGAGAGGCAGCCGCCGAGGGCTAAAGCGAGTGAGGCCATGGCTTGGCGGCGAGTGACTGCGTATTCGGTGTTCATGTGGTGATGAGGGCTGTGGGTTAATCCTGATTGGGTGCGGACGGCAGTTGTTTGAGCCACGCAAGGTTGAAGACGTAGTGGTTCCCGCTCGTGATGAGTTGCAGGCGAGCGTCGCGGGTCTGCGTGATGGAGAGGTAGCCCTTTGGCTCGGCCATGGTGGCGCTTAGGGTGAATACGCCGTGGTTCATCGTCGCGGCCTCACGCTTGGGTCCTCCGGGGGTAATCAAGCGACGGTCCGGCCATGTCTTACCCTCGTCATAGGACAGTGCGGCAAACAAACCGTAGCCGGTAAACTGTCCCTCCTTGCTTTTGAAGGTCATGCCCTTGCGATTGCCCTTGTAAAACTCGCTCCACTGGTCGGTGAAAGAGCAGAGCAGAATGGGGCCTTCGCGAAGGCGGATCATCACGGGCCTCTGAACGGAGGTCACCGCAGGAAACTCACTTTCCACATACGTCCAGCTATGTCCTTCATCACTGCTAAAACTCAACGGCGCTTTTCCGCCAAACACCGCCACCTGCGGCGTCGGATGCGGTCGTCCAATCGTCATCAGGCGCCCATCGGCAAGCTCGACCACCGGCGCATGAATGCCCGCGTGCCTGCCTCCTTTTCCGCCCGGCCGGATCTGATCGTTGGGATGGTGTGATCCGCTCGAGCCCCAATTCCCGCCGTTGTCGCTGCTCGTGTAGAGTGAAACGCCCACGTCCTGTGTGAGCATCAGCGCGCCCTTGCGCGTCCTGATCATTCCATTGCCCGTTTCACCCTGCGGATAAATCGGCTTTGCCACGGACCAAGTGGCGCCGTTGTCGGTGGAGGTGCGGACGATGTTTTCCGAATGGCCACGCGCGATATGATAAATAGTGCTATCCCCATCCCACCACAGCTTGGGCGCATGATCGTTGATATCCGCCCCATCCCAAAAGGGCGACGCCTCCTCCCATTCACTCTCGCCAAATCGCAGACGTGCGGCCGCATTGCACAACTCAGTTGCGCCCTCTAGAACCGTGGAAAACCAAGTGGCCAACAAATCGCCATTGGGACATTCGGTGATACCAGGACTGTGGTTGTGACTCGAGAAAAGCGGGCCGCAAGACCCTTCCGGGATTTTCACGAAAGGCTTTGGGCCCCTAAAAAACGGCTCGTCCTGCGGTGGCATGACAATTCGAGCCACCCCCTGCTTTACATCCCGAGCGTTCTTCGGCGGCGGCTCCGGTGGAAGCAAAGCCCCTTGCGGTACATCTCCAATGACAACGCGGAAACCGAAAATACTCGCACTGGATTCAGGAATCCATGCCCCACGATTTGCACTTCGCACGAGGCGCGAGAGCATCGAATGCGGCCCGTCTCGGAACACGCGGAAATCCCCCGCACTCCGCCCCCTGGGATCGGTCTGCTCGCCCGCAACATAAGGGCCGTACCAATCACTGCACCATTCGCAAAGGTTCCCATGCATGTCGTAAAGACCCCAGGCATTCGGGGCGCGCTGGGCCACCCGCAGCAGTGGCTGCTTCTTTTTCACGGACGCGGCAGACTCGTCTGGAATCACAAATCCATCACTCGCCAACCGCAACCCCGGCCCCTGTCCGCCAATGGGCAGGTATTCCTGAGATCCTTTGTTATCCGGAAAATAGAAACTCCAGTTAAACAAGCCGGAGTAACCGTGCCCAATGAACCATGGAAGGAAACCATCCGGCAGCTTGTCCCCTGTGTTGAAGACCGTCGTCGTTCCAGCTCGGCATGCATACTCCCACTCCGCCTCGGTTGGCAGGCGATAGGGCTTGCCTTCCTTCTTCGAAAGCCATGCGCAAAACTCGACCGCCTTGTTCCAACTGATCCCGCTCGCCGCCTCATCGGGCAATCCATTGCCTGTTCGATAGGCGGGGTCGAATTGCCGGTACTGCTCCACGGTGACCTCGGTGGACCCGATATAAAATGGCTTTGAGATGACCACCCGATGCACGGGTTTTTCATCCCAATCCGCCCGGTCCGACTCACCTGGGTGCTTGTTCATCTTGTAATCAGTCTGCAGCCCGTCCTGACCCATGGTGAACGTGCCCGCCCTGATGCGCGCAAGTTTCATACCGATGGAGTTGCTGATAAACTCGGCGGTTTGGGGCGTGGCAGAAGCCCGTGGCTTTTGCTGGCCGCCAGTGCCATGGCTCACGAGTTGGCGCAGTCTCACCATGCCGCTCGCGTCTCGTCCTGCGACCACATCCTCCTCGCGAAACGACGCCATGAGGATGTTGCGGTCGGTCGTGCGATTGTAGTCGTAGATGATGCTGATGAGGCCATCGGGCGATTGATCGCCGTCGGGGTAGGACACACCGGTGCGTTCATCGAGCATCAATCCCCCGCTCCAATTCTT
>JBILKY010000267.1:0-5096 GCA_044376395.1 Chthoniobacteraceae bacterium
AGAACCTGATCCGTCTGGTTTGCGCGGAAAGCGTCGAGCCTTGCCGAAACCGCCGAGTCCTGAAGAGCTAGGATCGAGGCGGCGAGCAGCGCCGCATTTTTCGCCCCCGCCACGCCTATCGCGAGCGTTCCAACCGGTATCCCTGCCGGCATCTGGACAATCGAAAGCAGGGAGTCGACACCACGTAACACCTTGCTTTCCACCGGAACCCCAAGGACAGGAAGCCTAGTGTGCGCCGCGACCATCCCAGGCAAATGCGCGGCCCCTCCTGCGCCGGCAATAATCACTTGGACCCCCCTGCCCGCGGCCTGCTTCGCATACTCCGCCATCAGGTCGGGGGTACGATGCGCTGAAACGACTTTTTTTTCGTAAGAAACGCCCAAAGACTCGAGCATCGTGGCGGCGTGCCTCATGGTTTCCCAATCCGACGTGCTGCCCATGATGATCCCAACTGCTATTCGGGGTAGATCCATGCCTTATTGAAGCCACGGATTGCTATCTCTGGCAAAATCCAAAAGCGGGGGATTTGCACTACCTCTTCCCAAAAACCACGTTATCGTTGGGGCCGATGACCCTATGCCGGAATATCAAGGCGCGGCTTTGCGCGCAATTTGCGGGAGTCCGACGTTCGGCCTGCGCCCTGCGTAAAATGGCCGCTCTGGGTATTTTTTTGATTTTACTGCTTCAAAACGCACGCGCCGCCAGCGCCCCTATCCCAAGGCCGGGATCTGAGTCGCTCAAGGGGCGGGTCGAGAGGGAACTCGCCCTCAAAGTCGCGGGGGATTCTGCTGGGGTGGAGTTCGAGCTCGATACGAGCAAGCTCGCGGGGGTCATCACCAGCGTTAATTTAAACTCGGGGTATTTCAAATACCAGCCACCGAAGGACCGGTCCGTCACCTCAGACTCCTTCCGTTTCCGAGCCAAACGCTCGGGAGCCTATTCTCCGTGGGAGATTTTTAGAATCACGGTGAGCGATGTCGGCCCTAAAATCGAAGTTTCAAGCTACTTAGATTTTGGATCGATCCGTTTAGGGGAGGTCAAAGAACTGCCGCTGGAAATTTCAAACACCGGAGATACGCCGACCGAAGTCATTTTGGAAACGAACCGCGGCTGGTTCAGTGTCTCGCTTTCTCAATTCTTGCTAGAGCCCACCGAGAAGAAAACAGTCAGCATCCGGTTCGCGCCATCGATTTCAGGAAGGGCGCTAGCTGATCTCACGGTAACCTCGACTGGGGCGGTTCAACTCGTCCGGCTTGCAGCTGATATTCCCACCTGGATTGAGGTCCGTCCGCAAACACTCACCATCAGTCCAAATCAAAATCAAAACCGTGAAGCCGCGCTGGTGCTGCGGAATCCGAACCCGGAAGAAGAAACCGTCCAGATCGACTCAAAAAATGCGCTACTGCATCAGACGAGCGTGGTGCTACCGCCGGCAGAATCAGTCGAAGTGAAATTCTCGGTGCCGAGCATTCAGAAGCAAGCGCTCAAGGGGCTGATCACGATCTCCAACGCGAAAGAATTCTCAATCGTGGTGCCATGGAGCGCAAAGGTGGTGCCTGCCTCCTTAAAAACCGAAACCCGTATATCCCCAGACCTCAGCATCCTGCCTTCCCTCGTGCGGATCAGCAACAACGGGGGCATCAGCGGCACATGGAAGCTCACGGTTCCCGCGCCTTTTTCCCTCGAAAACGAGCTTAGTCAGACCATCGTGCTGCAACCAAACGATACCCGAGAGATCCGAGTCACCCGAACGCCAGTGCGAAAAACGGATGCGATTGGAGGCAAGGCGCTTATTGCAGGCAGCGTTCGGATATCCGGTCCTGACGGTGAGAGTGAAATCAGGGTTGAGAATCTGACGCCGACAAAACCCGCCCCGGCAAAAACAGCGCCCATGCCAGTTCCAAAACCGCTGCCAAAACCAATGCCGACCGCGGCTCAAGATTTAGATTCCCAATCATTCGCACTATCGCCACCGCTCGCGTGGAATGACGCAAAGTCTACTATTGGAACTGCAATACCAGCCTTTCCATCACTGGTACCACCAACCAGTCCGCCGCAGAAAATCCCGTTGACTGAATCAACTCCGCAATTTGACTCCCCAATCGACCGGGCGATTAGCAACTCCATTCTCGAGCAATCTGCCCTTCAATTGCTTACGAACGTAAATATCAAAAACATCACATCAACCTCGGCCTCCATTTCTTTCACCTATCCACCGACTACGCCAAAAAATTATCCCCTGATTCTTCGCCGACAGGTGAAGTTAAAATCCAACTCGGAACCCAGTTTTGAATGGACTTTGCTGAAATTCGATCCTCCGAAACGGCCCAGTCCCGATGTTCTCCTCTACGAAGTTAGTGGCTTGGATCCGGGGGAATCCAACGCCGTGCGAATTATCAGCCCACAACTCACCGGCAAAACTCGTGTCGTCATGCAGCAATTCAATATCCAGACGCCGCCTGCAAAAGTTTGGATGACCTGGCGACTCGGCCTGTCCATTCTCACGGTGTGCGCGGCATCCGGTGTCTACATCCAGCGCAGACGGTAGAACGCTGAAAAACTTCAGAGTGCAGGAGTCAACGTAAGCACGCTCACTAAACCCGCGTCCCGGGAACTGTCTTCGCAGAATGAGGTCTGGGAGAAATCCATATCCAATCAACTTTCCAACTCCGACTCTCGCGAATGAGCGCAATTTCGCCCGAAAATACATCTCCGCTGGGCATGAAAAACCTCACCGGCACCTCCGCGAGATCCCCCTTGAATGCGGGCGCCCCGAACTCCCAGCGCGCCGCTTGACGCACTGCAAACGCGTCCACGCGAACCGACTCAACAAACCGATCCACGTCTCTCCGATCCTGATAGCCGCTTGAGACCTGCAGATAAGCCTGTCGATAATGCTGTAGCTTGATTGCGCTCAGGTGGATCTGGACGGCCTCAAAAAGCTCAACAGGATCCGGCTCACGCATAGCGAACTCCTCACGCCTCTGCGCTTCCCAGCCAAGGAAGCACGCCCCGATGGTGCAAATCACGATGCCGACTCGGGTGTAAATTGTCATACGGGGCAGTCACCTCCCCGAGGAGCGTCCACAACCTCTTGTGAGCCAATGCCAGACATCCGGCGGAGATAGGAAAATGAATACAACCCCGTCCCGTGGCCATCCCCCCAGGCAGGCTGCAGCGCATAGCCGCCGACCACCTGCATCCTGCTCAAAATAAAACTTTTGGCATCATAATGAACCACAGGCCTGTCGACCATGCCAAGAACATCCGCCTCGCCCTGGCAGACGGCGCAAGGGCATGAGCGGCGCAACTGCTCAAGGCCAAAGAAACTCTCCATTCCGTCGCTCCAGAGGAGCGCGACTTGATCGCCCACCTGATCCACCTTCGCCAAACCCAACCGGCTGCCTGCGTCCATAAAATTCTAAAAGGCTAAACCTCAACGATGCCCCATCCGACACTAGGCGTCCAGAAAATCAGTTCCGACGGGCCGCCACTGCTTGCCCGAGCGTTCGCCAAAAAGCGCGCTCCCCACACGAACCATTGTGGCCCCCTCCTCCACGGCGACTTCGAAATCCCCGCTCATCCCCATCGATAATTCCGGGAGACCGATGCGGGCATCGTCCTGTAAAACGTCACGCAATTCTCTAAGGCGCACGAAGTACCTGCGGGAATCCTCCGCCTCCGGCGCAGGCGGAGGGATGGCCATCAAACCCGCGATCTCCAACCTGCCAAGCTGCACCAACTCCTCGATCTGGCGTCTAAGCGCGTCCGGAGTAAACCCGAACTTTGTACCCTCCCCGGCCACGTTCACCTCCAAGAGAACCTTTGGATGCAACCCTAGCTCGGCGGCGATCCTGTCGATGTCCCGCGCGATGGACAGCGAATCCACTCCGTGCAGCAACTCAAAGAGAGGCAGGGCCTGCCGCACCTTGTTGCTCTGCAAATGACCGATGAAATGCCAACGGACGGAGTTCGAGAGGAGCGGAATCTTCATTCGAGCCTCCTGGATTCGGTTTTCGCCGAAAACAACAACCCCCGCCTCGATTGCTTCGCGGAGGAGTTCCGGCGGGTGACTTTTGGAAACCGCCACCAATTGGACAGCTGCTGCATGGCGCGCCGAGCGCTGTGCAGCAGCGGCGATGCGATCCTGAAGATCCCCAAAACGATCACAGAGCGTTGACATTGTAGAGGTATGATGACTTGACGTAACCTGCAATCACTTATAAGGTGCATCCATCCTACGCGATGTATATTGAGGCTCTTAAAGTTTTTTGCGCACTTGCTGAGACTGGAAGTTTTTCACGTGCAGGTGCGAGCCACTCAATATCACAGAGTGCGGTCTCGCAACAGATCAACGCTTTGGAGAAGAAACTCAAGACGAGTTTACTGGAGCGCGGAGGACGGAGCGGTGTGGTTCTCACCCCAGAGGGACATGTGTTTCTGCAAGCCTGCCGCGAAATCCTGTCAATCTACGCCTCAATCGAGACCCGGCTCAAAAGCGCCCAGCAAAACGTCACTGGAGAAATACGGATAGCCTCCATCTACAGCATTGGTCTCCACGAACTTCCACCCATTCTCAAGGAGTTCCGCTCAACCCATCCGGACATCCGGGTGACGGTGGAGTACAAACGCAACTCTCAGATCTATGCATCGGTTCTCGCGGGAACTGCCGACATCGGTCTCGTGGCGTTTCCAAAACGGCGCACCGGCATCCATGTTGAACTCTTCGGAGAAGACGAACTCGTGGCGATATTCGCCCCAGCAAACCCCCTGGCGCGGATGGAAACCATTTCCCTCAAAGACCTCTCGGGGATGCGCTTCGTTGCATTCGAGCCCGACCTACCCACGCGCAAGGCAATCGACAAGCACCTCCGAAACTGCGAGGTTAGTGTCCTGCACCACATGGAATTCGATAACATCGAAACCGTCAAAAAAGCGGTTGCTGTCGAAGACGCCGTCTCGATTGTTCCTCGAAACACGATCACAAAAGAACTGGAGCGCGGGTTGCTGGTGGCCAGAGAGATCGCTCAACCAAACATGCGCCGCCAACTCGGCGCAATCTGCAAGCGTTCTGCGATCCGGCCACCGGGATGGAA
>JBILKY010000268.1:0-5071 GCA_044376395.1 Chthoniobacteraceae bacterium
GCGGACTTTCCGTCGGTTGCGGCTGCATCGCAGAGGGCGAGTGCCAGAGCATCGCCGCCCTTCAAAAGATGAGCGGCTCGTTGAAACACGGCCATCTGTTGGCGCGGAGCCGCATCTTGGGTGCCTGTATCCCATTTTGCGCAAAGCGATATTGCCTCGGAGAAACGCGGGTCGGGGACTTCGCTTTTAGTTCGTTGGCGCCGGTAGACACCTGCAAAATCCGAATAGGAAAAGTAAGGATTGTTTTCTACAGACCCTTGCACCGAGACCCGGACGCCGCCTTCGGATTCGGAAATAAAAGTAAGTACCACCGGCTTGCCATTCTGTGGATCTGAATGTTCGGTGATGGTATCGGTGAAAACCCCGTCGCAGACCTGCCTTGCGACCCCGTCGTGCCATCCGGCCCGGATGCGGTTAGGGTTGGTCGTAAGATCAACATCGAAGTGGTACGCTAATCCCCGCGGAGTCTCCTGAAGCAGCATACTCCGGTACCTGCCCTCGCTGTCCTTTCCAGCCGATGGAACAGGGCAGGCGAACGAACCCGAAAACTGCGGCGTGAACTCTCCGGGCGAGCGCTGTTGGGTTTTTGAGCGGGGTTCGGTTGCGGCGGCCCTGAGGGCCCAGTCTTTTATGTACGCCCTGCGCGAATCCGACTGGTCGAAGCGCGCGCTGAACGGCTGCTTGCTCGGAGGTGCAGGCGTGATCCCGCCAGCATCGCAGCAGGAAGCCATCGCGAAGAGATAGGCGGCGCCGCATGCAAAAGGGTGGAAAATTGACGTCATGAGAGTGCAGCCGGCAGGTGATCGGTTGCTTCGAACAAATCAAAAAGGAGCAGTATCCGCCCGCCCTGCGAGGAAACGCGAATGTGGGCTGCGGTTCAATACTATTGCCATGCCGGCGCGTGTTTGCTCCGGGCGATGCATGGGCTGCCGTTGCTGCAAGCCGGCTAAAACGCGATCAGGCGGATGGCTGCCACCGCCGAGAAGATCAGAAGCACGCTTTCGAAAGCGCGCTGCGGAATGCGCCGTACAATCCATCGGCCGCCGAGCAGTCCAAGCAGCACGCACGGAGCGAGCGAGAGGTTCAAAAGAAGCGTCGAGCGATCGATCAACCCGAGCTGCATACTGAACGGGACTTTGCACAGGTTGAGCAGCAGGAAAAACCATGCGCCTGTTGCGATGAGTTTGTCTTTTGGCAAAGCGATGGCGAGCAGGTAGAGCGCGACAATCGGCCCTGCGGCATTCGCGAGCATGGTGGTGACGCCCGTGAGAATCCCCATAGTCCAGACAAACCACTGCGCATGCGGCACCCGCCCGAGCCAGTCCGGCCGCCACATCCGCACAAGCTGCCCCCCGCTGAGCGTCAGAATGACCACGCCGATGAACGGCCGGAATGCCGTTTCATTCAGCCGGTCCAAGAGCAGCCACCCGAAGACCACGCCGATCAAGGCGGGCCACAGGAGACGCCGTACGCACGGCCACAGCGCCTGTTTGCCGAGCAGCCAGACCGCGCACAAATCGCCCACAAGCAGCAGCGGCAGCAAGACACCGGTGGAGGCGCGCGCGCCAAAGACAAACGCGAACACGAGCACATGAACCATGCTCACGCCGGACAGTCCGCTCTTGGAAACGCCGACCCCCATCGCGCCCACGCACAAGATCAGCCACTCCTGAAGTCCAAGCGAATTCAAAGGGCCGCGCCTCCCCGCCGCCAATCCATACGGTCAAAAGCCCGCCGCACAAACCCGCGGATGTCTGCCTGTTTCAGCATGGGATGATGGCTCGATGCCGTTGGTTACCGGCATCCCAGCATTTCGCGGACCGCAATAAGCTCGCGCGCGAGTCCGTCTACCATGCCGGATGATGTGGAGCCCGGGATGACGGGCCAGGTGTAAGTCTCCACTTCCAGATGCGGCTGGTAGTCGAGTTCTCCAATCGCTGAAAGCGCCTTGCGCAACTCGGCCCGCGTCGTGCCAAGCAGTCCGAGGGCATCCGCGTCCACAGGGACGTGGAAATGCACGCGCCAGGGTCGCGCTTGCAGCCATTCTTCCGGCGGGGACAAAACCGCCTCCGTCGTCAGGTCTGGATTCCGCAGAATCTCGCCGGCCGCTGTCCGCGCCATGAATTGGTGGAGGTAGCGGGGCTCCGCAAACTTTGCCAGCTCGGCCCGTGCGTCGGGGTTCTGCGGATCATCCAGTTGAATCGCGCAGCTGATTTGGACCTTGTTGATGCGTATCTCCGCTTCGCGCAGACGACGGATAGCGTCCGCGGCGTCTTCGAATTCGACGGCTTGATGGCATACGTCATAGCACACACCGATGTGCTCGGATACCGCGTCACTGCAACCGTTCGTCGAGGCGACCGCTCTGAGCTTCTGGAAAAACTCGATGGTTTCCTGAGTGGTTTCCAGCAGACAGAAAGGCTCAGGCTCGATGGCGAGCCGGATCATTTTCCCTGATTCTTTGCGCAGATGCTTCAGACGCTTTGCAAGTTCCAAGAGCTGTTGCATGGCCGCTTCCATGAATCCGAGCGGTTGCTCCAAAAGACGTCCGCCGAGTGGAAGAGTGGAAATACTGCCATCCGTATTTTCAGGAAGCAGCCCAGCGAGCAGACGTGCACTGTCAAAAGTGTATTCCAAGCGACGAGGGTCCGCCCAATCGGGGAGGTAAACCTGCTCCTTGACGCGTGTGCCGTGAAAGTCACCGTAGGGAAAGGCATTCAGCGTGTGGCAGCTCAGACCGTGCAGCTCGAGGCTGCGACGCACTGCGTGGATTCCATCGGAGGAGGCGAGCACTTCCGCCAGTGCAGGCGCAGGCAGCCAAAGTCCGGCGGCGATCTCAAAGCCACATTTGGTGCGTATGGGTGAAGTGTATTGCTCGAGGATGTTTGGAATATCAGCCGCAGCTTTGCAGGGGTGTACGTTGGTGCAGTAGCCTAAAGGAAGGGACCATTTCATATGATTTCGTGCGCCGGTCTGGCGTGTTCAGAGAGCCTGCAGCAGATCAGCTGAGATCGCCAGCGGCGTTGCGCGAAATCAGCGCGAAAGCAGTGGGAAAGCAAGGAGCCCGCGGAAAGCAGGCCCACGCCGCCGTCGATCAATCTGGAATGGGAAATTCCGACGCTGGTGCAGCGGTTTACTTCTTGGTCAGCCGATCGCGAAACTCCATTTCGGAGAGCGCAGACAATTCGTCATACTGCGTGCCGTTAATCAGGCCGATCTGCAGCATGGACTTGATGAGGGATTCTTTCGTCGCCTCTTCCTCGCTGATCTGCTCGCCGAACAAAAGCACCATCAGGGTCTTCCCAACGATATTCATCAGAATGCCGAATAGCACCAACCCGAACAACATGGTGACACCCGCAATGACGCGGCCCGCCAAACTCACCGGATACATGTCGCCGTAGCCCGTTGTGGTGAGGGTCACGATGCACCACCACATCGCGGTGGGAATCGAGGTAAAAAACTGCTTGTCCGTGGGAATCGGGTTGCCACTGATGGGATCCACGGGGGTGAACTTCTTTTCCTCGTCGGGAAGATTCTGCAGTGCCGGATCGCTAGCGATTTTTTGATCCAGAGCCGCCTGGCCCGCGGCGATGGCTTCCTTGGTGTATGACTCGCCTTCGACGTGGTACATGAGCGTGCTCGAGATCATCATCACCGAGAAAAGCGCGATCAGATAAATCTTGAGGTTCGACATGATCGGATTCGCGTTGCGTTGTTCCGTCGTAAGTTGCTGCATCGCGAACTTGGCCATTTTGAGCACCCGCAGTACGCGCACTACACGCAGGAGTCGGAAGGCCTTTGCGCCCCTCAGCGAGGAGAGGTTCATCAGCATCAGGTATGAGGGCACAATGGAGATCAAGTCGACCAAGCCCCAGAAACTGAAAAAGTATTTCACTCGATCCTTTGCGAAATACAGGCTGCCCAGATAGTCGAGAGTGAAAAATCCCACAGCGACCATCTCAAGCGAGTCCAGCAGGCCTTTTTGGGTTTCGACGAACGCATCCACTGACTCTAGCGACATGGAAACGCACGACACAAAAATCCA
The DNA here is from genome assembly GCA_044376395.1 of Chthoniobacteraceae bacterium. GTDB lineage: Bacteria > Verrucomicrobiota > Verrucomicrobiia > Chthoniobacterales > Chthoniobacteraceae > Chth-196. The sequence continues at coordinate 4,049 of JBILKY010000268.1, forward strand.
GAAATTCACAAATCCCTGCCACCTTAAGAAGCTGGCCTGTGTGGGGTCCGTGAACATGACGCGCAAAGCGCTTTGATTCGGTTGGGGCTTCAGGGTGGTGTGCATCGGTTGCGTGTAAGCGAAAAACGAGCCTTTCAGAAAGCAAAATTCAGTCCAGCTACCCACTCCCCCCAAGTGGTTCCCCTGTTTTTGAAGCTCGCCGAAATGCGCTCGCCGCCGCGCAGATCACAGTTTGAGCGCCTTTGCACACTTGCGCACGGTTGCCTCAGCGTCGTATCCGGGCTGGTTGAAAATGAGGCTGCTGACCTCCACCACCACCGGCCCGCGGTAGTTGAGGGAAGCCAGCAGTTGAAAGTACGCCGGATAGTCGGTCGTTCCCTCCCCGGGCAGCAGGAAACGAAACTGTGAGGCATCACCCTGCGCATCCTTGATGTGAATGAAGCGGGTGTGTTTCAACAGGGATTTCAGCGTGTCTTCAAGCTGCAGACCCTGAAGCTGGAAATGGCTGAAGTCGTATGCAACCTGCACCGCGGGATTGTTCACCTGCTCTAAAAGCCACAATAACCGTTCGGGATGGTTTACGGCGTGCGCGACGTGGCCCTTGATCGCGATCACAGCGCCCTCCGCGCGCGCAATGGACGCCCAGTCGCCGAGGCGCGAAGCCATCTTGTCGCGGCTCGCCTCCCACTGGGCCGGCTTGCCCCCAAGAATGGTCTCGATCAAAGGCTTTGGTCCGCCGAGCAGGTCGTGTCCGAGCTGGATGCCCTCTTTGAGCGCCTCCAAATGTTTAGCGTGCGCGTCATCGTCGGCATGCAGACTGAGACCAAGCATCAGCGCGGAGACCGAGAGACCGTGGCGGGAAAGATCATCGCGCAGTTCCTGCCGTTGAGGTTTGTTGAAGACTTTGGGTTCGGTCGGGAATCCCGGAAGCAGCGCCAGCTCGACATTCCGGAAGCCCGCATCTGCGCAAACCTTCAGTGCCTGTGAGAGGGGCAGTGCCTTTGCGCCGTAGAGACTGAATCC
>JBILKY010000269.1:0-5053 GCA_044376395.1 Chthoniobacteraceae bacterium
AGCGTGGCTTGCTCGACTCAACGATCGTCTGGGTCACAAGCGAGTTCGGCCGCACGCCGAAGATCAACAAGGATTCCGGCCGCGACCACCACGCACGTTGTTATTCAATGATTGTCGCCGGCGGCGGGTTTGCACGCGGTCAGATCTATGGTGCCAGTGACGCGACCGGCGCAGAACCAGCCCGCGACGCGCTTCCTTTGGAGGACCTGCTGTTCACGATTTACCATCAACTGGGTATTGATGCGGACAAGGAACTGCTCGCGTTCGGCACCCGGCCGATCGAAATCAGCAAAGGCAAGCTCGCCCCAAGACTTCTCGCGTAGCGCCATGAGGAAATGCATTTTAATCAGCGCGCTTGCTTTGAGCTTAACCGGCCGGGTTGATGCCGGCGCAATGCTCAAACACATCGAACGTGTCACCCCGCGGATCGCACAGCGCGGCACCACGGTTGAAGTTGTCATCCAGGGGGCGCATCTTCAGGAGCCGAGAGAAGTCATCTTTGATCAGCCCGGAATCCGCGCGGTATCCATCGAGCCGATGACCGTGTTGCCCAAGCCGACGGGATTGGCGCACGGCGGCAGAATCGATCAGGAAGTGAAGTGTCGGTTTGAAATCGCGCCGGACTGTGTGCCGGGTGAGCACAGGTTTCGTCTTCGGACAGCCACCCAGCTTAGCTCGCTCGCCACGTTTCACGTGTCGCCTTTTTTGGTGCTCGACGAGGAGGAGTTTCAGGCCAACTCCAACGACACACCGGCAACCGCGCTGTCTGTTCCGCTGAATGTGACCGTCCGCGGGGTCGCGGGTAACAGCTCGAAAGGTGACGTTGATGTGTATCGGGTGCCGGCCCGCGCTGGCGAACGTTTGTCGGTGGAAGTGGACTGCGCACGCATCGCGGATGTCCACTATGGAGATGCCGAATTCGATCTCGCCTTGCGCGTGCTGGACGCCGGGGGCCGCAAGATTGCAGCCAATGATGAAAACCCGCTGCACCTTCAGGACCCGCTGATCAGTTTTAAACTTCCCGCCGACTGCGGTGATCACGTTTTTGTTGAAGTGCGCAGGTCCATTTTTTCTCCCGCGAACGTGCACTACGCGGTGCACATCGGTTCATTCGAGCGACCTCTCGCCGTTTATCCCGCAGGAGGCCCGTCCGGTGGTCAACTCTCTGTAAAGCTGCTCGGAGATGCATTGAGCGAAAAGGAGGCTGTCATCTCCGTGCCGAACGCCGTCGGAACATTCGAATATTTTGGCGATGCGCCCTCCTCTTTGGCGGTGCGGTCATTTTCCGCACCGAACCTTTTGGAGGAGCCGGCGGGCGCTGAAACGCTTGTGCCCAGCCTGCCTATCGCACTCAACGGAATATTGGAGGTTCCGGGAGACCAGGATGCTTTCAGGGTGCATGTAAAAAAGGGGGATCGCTACCGGGTGCGCGTCTTTGCGAGCAGCCTCGGGTCACCGCTGGATCCGACTTTGAGCATCCGTAAAGTGGGCGAGCCAAAGGCCGATCTGCAGGCTGATGACTCGGACCCGAGCCTCGCGGACCGTGACATCTTCGGTCCGAACTTTCGTTCGCGCGGAGGATTGAAGGATGTGTTTGATCCTTCCGTGATTTGGGAGCCCAAGTCGGACGGGGACTATCTGATCGAAATCAGGGATACGAATGCGTTTGGTGCTCCGACGGGGGTTTATCGGATTGAGATTGAAAGACCCGTTGACGCGGTCTTCGCACTGCTTCGCAGCGTTGCGTTTGATTGGGCGGAAACCGGCCGGTTCACGGGTCTCGCGGTGCCGCAAGGCAACCGGTGGACCGTCAATGTCAGCCTGCCAACCGCCCAGGGAACCCTGTTCAAGGGTGACATGCAGATTGTTGCGAAGGGCCTTCCGGCTGGCGTTTCGATTGTCAGCAATCGGATCCCGGCCGGCACTCCTTCCTGGCCCGTGCAGTTCCTCGCTTCGACTGATGCGAAAGTCGGTGGCGCCGTGATAACGCTCAACGTACAACCCGCAGATCCGGGCGCGGATGTTGCCACCGGGTCCATGCAATGGGTGCCATTTATCAACCATTCCGGAGGCGATGCTTGGCGAGCAGTGCGGACAGATCGGTTCATCATGGCTGTCACAGACCCAGCACCTTTCGCAGTTGAGCTTCAGCAGCCATCGATTCCACTGGTGCGCGGCGGCGAGCTGGCGATCCCGGTCAAGTTGATACGCCGTGACGGATTCAATGGGCCAATCGAGTTCAAATGCGATTTTGCGCCCGCGGGTGTCGTGGTGCCGCCCGCAGAGACGATTGCGGGCGACGTCAGCGAGGCCGTGCTGCGGATCTCCGCAAGCGCCGACGCAAAGCTGGGACAAGGCCCTTTGTTCGTCACCGCAAGCACGGTGACGGAACAAAACTCGTATCTCGGCACGGGCGAGACGCGAGTTTCATCGCAATTGTTGCAAATCAACGTTGCAGAGCCATTCGCGGCGCTCGCAAGCGAGCCTTCCAGCGTGCGGCGTGGCGGCAGCGCCCCTTACCGCTGGGCCATCACACCCAAGAGCGGTTTTGATGGCGAGGCCGAGGTTCGGCTGCTCGGCCTGCCAAAGGGCGTGAGCGTCATCGCTCCGTTGCCCCGCATCACCGCCGCTTCCAAGGAAGTCGTCTTTCAAATCGAAGCCAGCGAAGAGGCGCTGCTTGGGCTCGCAAGCGGCGTCGAGTGTGAGCTCACCGTGCGGGCCGCAGACCAAGAAATCAGACAGCGCACAGGCAAAGGCAATCTGCGGATCGACCCCAAACTTTAGTTCCCGACGAAACCGATGCGTCTTTCCATTCACTCGTTATTTCTAACATTTTTGTTTGCTCTCGGGGTCGGAACACGAGGCGAATCCGTGCCGAGTTTTCGTCAGGATGTGATGCCCGTCCTTTTCCGTGCCGGCTGTAATGCGGGGACGTGTCACGGTGCCGCCAAAGGCAAAGACGGATTCATGCTATCGCTTTTTGGATATGATCCGGCGGGCGACTACCACCGCATCGTCAACGACATCGCAGGACGGCGGATCAACCTCGCCATTCCCGAACGGAGCCTGCTCCTGCTTAAATCGCTGGGAAAAGTCCCGCACACTGGCGGCGAGATTTTCAGCACCGAAAGCCCGTACTACCGCACGCTCTTGGATTGGATTGCAGCCGGTGCCCCCGATGACGCGCAGGACGTGCCTGACACCGTCGGATTGTCTGTCTCCGAGGAGCGCTTTGTCTTTGAAGGCGGCGCCAAGCACGCAGACCTCAGGGTGGTCGCGCACCAGAGCGATGGATCAAGGCGCGATGTCACGTACCTCGCGATCTACCACTCGAATAATCCTTCGGTTGCGATCATCGACGAAAATGGGCGAGTGAGCGCCGGCGGTTCGGGCGATACGCATGTCTTTGCGCGCTACAGCCGGTTCGCGATCGGTGCGAGTGTCACCGTGTTGAAGCCTGGGGATTTTGATTGGCCGGATCCCGTCGCCAGCAACTATGTGGACACCCACATCTTTGATCGGCTTGAAAAACTTCGGATCGCGCCGTCGGAACTTTGCGATGACGAGACGTTCCTACGCCGGATCACGATCGATCTGATAGGCCGGCCTCCTTCCGTGGAGGAATACCACGCGTTCATGTCGGATCCGCGCCCGGATAAGCGGGCCGCGAAGGTTGATGCACTTCTCGCCACCGATGCTTTTGCTGACCTGTGGACAGCCTTGTGGGCCGAGCAGCTGCGCGTCATGGGCGGCAACTATGCGCCCGATGCGACGCACATCAAAGCGGCTGACACTTTTTACGAATGGATCCGTGGTCAAATGCGGCAGGGCAGGCCGCTCAACGAGTTTGTCGCTGAAATGGTCACCGCGTCGGGCAGCAATATCAGCAACGGCCCCGTGAACCTCTACACCATGCTGGTGCACAAAACGCGGATCGACCCGAAGCAGCTTGCCGCGGATTTTTCGCAGGTGTTCCTGGGCGTGCAGTTGCAGTGTGCTGAATGTCACAATCATCCGTTCGACCGCTGGAATATGAACGACTATTACGGATTTGTTTCGTTTTTCACCGGCATGTCTCGCAAGCCGGGTGCGGAACCGAGGGAGAAGCGGATTTACTGGGATACCGCTGTGCCCCCGGCCAGTCATCTGGTTGATGGACGCCCTATGCCGGCCAAGACCCTCGGAGCTGTTGAACCTCTAAAAAACGAGGGCGACCCTCGAACCGCCCTCGCACAATGGCTCACTGCGCCGGACAACGCGCTCTTCAGCCGCAATCTCGCCAACAGGATCTGGGCGCAACTCATGGGGCGCGGCATCGTGCATCCCGTCGATGACGTGCGGGTGACCAATCCCCCCGTCAATGAACCGCTGCTTGCGGACCTCGCCGCGCACCTGGTCGCTTCGAATTTCAACCTCCGGTCGCTAGTGCGCGACATCTGCTCCTCGAGGACTTATCAACTGAGCTCCACCCCGAACAAAACCAACCGCCTCGATACGCGCCAGTTTTCCCGCGCTTATTTGCGACGGCTCCGAGCGGATGTATTCATCGACAGCGTGGTGGCCGTCACAGGCACGCCACGTGGGTTCAGCGGATTTGCCGAGGGCACGTCTGCCATCGACTACTACCCGCGCTCCTCGGGGGGAACGGAAGGGCCCAATTTCGGGGACGAAGTTTTCAAATGCATGGGACGGAGTCCGCGTGGGAGCGTTTCTTCGACGGAAACCAAGACTTCTCCCACCATCTCGCAGGCGCTCCACCTTTCCGTTGGTGATACCATCAGCCCGCGGCTCGAATGCAGCGGCAGGATCAGCGCGTGCGTGAACGCGAGAACGTCGCCGAGTGCAACCGTTGAAGAATTGTTCATCCGCTGCCTATCCCGTAAACCCACCACGGAAGAATTGGATGGTTTTCTAAAAATGATTCCGAGTCCGCCTGCGAATACACAACCTTACGAGGATGTTGTCTGGGCGCTGTTAAATTCCACGGAGTTCATGTTCAATCATTGAACGCCTTCATGAATCTCACAGACCTTCCCTGGCCGCGCATCGCAGC
>JBILKY010000270.1:0-5024 GCA_044376395.1 Chthoniobacteraceae bacterium
TCGGAAGGTCTCACCTTAAGATCATCCTCCCTTAGGCCCTCCGGTTGCAAGCGGGATGTCTTAAAAAAATCGAGCCTGACCATTGAGTTTCGTGCGAAACCCTCCATAGTTCCTACGCCGTCAGGGGATGCGGATTTAGGGCGGGCAAACCCCGCCAGGGCCGGAAGGCAGCAACGGTAGTTCGATCCTTTTTGTCGCACACCCCTGACGGTACTCCTTTCCAATCGTGTCCGGCGCCTGCGGGAACATTCACTGGCGGGGAACCGCTCCACCCCCACCCCACCCCACCTCCCGACACACCATCTTCAAACCGTTTTGCTTGTTACGATCCGATCATGTCCGCTTTTCGTTTTACCAACCTGACCAGAAACCTTGAAATCGGAGCAAACTCCTACCTTCTAGAGATCAACGACCACAAAATCGTCCTCGATTGCGGAGCCCATCCAAAACAGGAGGGTTTAGAGGCCCAGCCCATGCTTCAGACGCTCAAGGGGAAGCACATCGATGCAGTCGTGTTAACCCATGCTCACCAGGACCATCTAGGCTCACTGCCGGTGCTCCTGAGAGACCACCCGGAAGCGGTTGTTTTTTCGACTGAGGCTACGCGGCAACTCGCTGACGTGATGCTGCATAATTCTGTGAACGTCATGACGAAACGTCATGAGCAGGGAAGCGGTACGCCCCCCTCCTTCAACCACAGGGAGGCGACCTCCTGCGTAAAGCGCTTTCTGCCGCTTCCCCTCGGCCAGCGTTTCAATATCCACGGGGAGCGCCTCGGAATGAACGAGCCATCGGATCTTTCCATCCAACTCGAAGACGCCGGCCATATTCTTGGCTCCGCAGCAGTTCTGATTGAGGCAGGAGGCAAGCGCGTTCTCTACACTGGAGACGTCAACTTTGAAGACCAGTCTCTGATGCGGGCGGCACGATTGCCTGAACAGAACCTCGATACAGTCATCATCGAATGCACCCGGGGCGCGACTCCCCTGCCCGCGAACTACACGGACCGCGCGACGGAGGAACAGCGCTTCGCTGCAGCAATTCGCGAAATTTTTGCCCAAGGCGGAAGCGTTCTGGTCCCCGTGTTTGCGCTCGGGAAAAGCCAGGAGCTCCTCATCATGTTTCACACCCTCCGCAAGAAGGGTCTACTGCCGGAATGCCCCGTGTACATCGGCGGTCTTAGCACCAAGCTCACTGAGATCCACGACAAGCTTGCTGATGGGTCCGTGAGGCAGCATCAGGGGATGGACCTCATGGAAACAGTTGCGCCTTTCACCATTAGCGGCCGAGAACTAGGCCAGTTTCCCGTCCGGCCCGGCAGGATCTATGCGCTGTCCAGCGGGATGATGACCGAGAACACCCTTTCAAACATCATCGCCAGACAATTCCTGCCCAATCCCGCGCATGGCATTTTCTTCGTTGGATACGCCGACCCGGAGTCACCTGCAGGCAGGCTTCGCGACGTCAAACTGGGCGAGCTCTTCATGACCGCACCCGATGCAGAGCCGGAAACGGTGCGTTGCAGGGTCGAAACCTTTGCGTTCAGCGCGCACAGCGACCGGGAATCGATTGCGCGTTACCTTCAAAAAGCGGCACCAAAACGAATCATCCTCGTCCACGGCGACCCCACCGCCATCGAGTGGCTTCAAAAAACGATGCGTCAGAGCCTTCCAGACACGGAGGTTTTGGCGGCACAGCCCGGCGTTGCAATCGACCTCTAAGTCGGCAGTCCACTGGGATTGACGCTGTCAGCTTGAAAGGGATGCGCCGCGTGATAAACCGCAGGTATGAGTATTGGTTTTAAGGAATGGGCGCTGGTTTGCGACGCTCTCGGCAGCGGCCGGCAAAGCATCATCCTGCGGAAAGGTGGAATCGCAGAAGGTCGAGATGGATTCAGATTCCAGCACTCGACTTTTCTGCTGATGCCCACGCTTTTTCACGAGCAGGTTAACAAACTGAAACTCCCCGAAACCACACCGGTCCCGCAGCTAAAAAACGGGATCCATTCCCTGAACCTGCGCGCCGTTGTAGAGTGGACGCAGGACTTAACGGACTGGGACCAAATAAAACGCCTCGACACGCTTCATATCTGGAAAGAACAGGTTCTTTGCGAACGTTTCGAATACGACCACAAACAAGGGTTGAACCTCGCATTCCTACGGATCTACAGACTGCACGCGCCCTTTGAATTCCCAGACGCCCCGAAATACGGAGGCTGCAGGTCGTGGGTTACTATCCCTGACACATCCCTCACCACTGCGGGAACCCCGGTCCTCGATGATACGTCACACGAGATCGCGGAGGACGCAGTGCGAGAAGCGCTTCGTTAGCACTACTACGAGGAACGCCTAACTAGGCTGGACACAAGTCCCACCGTCGCAAGCGCCAGAATCCAAACGTCCATCGAATTACCCGACGCCGGCATGCCGACGTGCACGTGAACAGTAGTCGCGAAATGCCCCGGATGCGCAACCAGAGCCGCGGGAGAAAAAACTGCCAGACAAAAGACAAGACTGCGGAAGTTCATCTCCCTTTCTCGCAAACTCTCGGCGTCACGGCAAGCAGGAGACTGGCTCAAGCTGAAAAATTGCCCGTTTGCTAACGCCCTCGGCAACCGTAGGCAAGCACCTCCCGACTCAAGAGTCATCGGGTGCGCAAAAAGCAACTCTCCCCGAGAAAACCCGAACAGCGCATCCCTCCCGAGGCTCCAAACCCCTCCACCGCACCGCAATCCCGCTGAAGCCAAACCTCCAGCCCCAAATCGCGACAATGCGCCGCCCATTCCCCGATGCCCGAACCCGGGCTAGTTGAGCGTGACTCAGATACCACGACCAACTGCGGCCCGATCGCGGCGATAAATTCATCGGTACCGCTGACATCGCTTGAGTGAACACCACGCACCCAAACATCAGCCTTGATCTCGTTTCGTCGATGATCGAGAAGCCACCTCTCGGCGGTGAACCCTGAATCAGCCGTGTATAAAATGCTCCCTGAACTAGAGCGCCAACGCAAGACGAGGCACCTGTCATCCGCCACGGGTACCCGTAGATCTGCGGGAGGGTATAATACCTCAATACACGCCCCCCCTTTGGTCCGCAGGCGATCGCCCGCGGCAAGCTCACAAACCTGGTTTCCTTTGCTCAGCCAGCTCTGCTCAAACTTGCTCCAGATCAGGGATCGATCTCCCAAGCAGGAATGCATTACTGCACCTATACGAATCCGGTTTTCTAAAAAGTCTGCGCCTCCCAAGTGCGCAGAATCCCCGTGAGAGAGAATCAACCCATCGAGGGCATTCACTCCGTAGCATCGTAGTGCGGGCACAACAACTGATTTCGCTGACACACCGGAGCCACAATCAACAAGCCATTGCTCAAAGCCGTCACTCAAAAAAATCGCGCCACCCTCTCCAACGTCGAGTACGCAAAACTCCGGAATCCTCAAGAGAGGGTCGCGCAACCAAAAATTGGAACATGGCAGTGCACTCGCACCTTCGACCACTCGAAGCAAGCAATCAGCAATCCAACCGTTGCATGCATTAACACCCGCCACAAGACTACGTGAAAAACCGACAGGCATCCCCAAAAACTGTTGAAAGCCAAGCAAAGGCGCACAAAGCAGCGAGGTGAATCCAAGGGCAAGGTTTAAAAACGCGATTGGAATGACCACCAAATTTACCAACAAAGAAACCGGCGTCAGTTGGTGTAGGAAAAACAAGCTCCAAGGCAAGATTGACACCCACGAGCTGACGCTTGCAGCCAACGCGAAACCACAAGGCCTCCAGTATTTGATACGCCTCCACTGCCAATCCTTCCACAAAGCGCGGGGCACCAAACCGTCTGGATTAAAAACCCGAGACAGAACGGCACCCAACCGCCTGCCAACAACTGCAAGCCCAAAAACCAATCCAAACGACAGTTGAAAACCAACCCGGAACAACACGTTCGTATCGAATAAAAGACAACCCAAAGCAGCCGCGCCAAGACTATTTAAAAGCAGCGCCTGGCGTGAAATCCAGGCTGCCACCATCACCATTGCGCCCATCACAACAGCCCGCAAACTGCTCGGACCAAGCCCCGTTACGACCGCGTACACGATGACGATACAAAAAACCGCAAGATCCGCCAAGACGCCAGTTGCCCCGAACGCGTGGAGTGCAACGATAAGCATCGTGGAAAGCATTGTCATGTTAAGTCCGCTTACAGCAAACAGGTGAAGAGTCCCGGTCTTCACAAAGCTGTCGCGCGCCTCCAGCAGGGAGTCACTGTGAACACCGAGCACCATGCTCGAAAGAAGCGCATGGGTTTGTCCACGGTCCTCAAGGCCGATCCGGAGATGCTCCGACAAGGAAAACCTCAGACGTTCGACACCCTCGACAAACGTTAAACCAGACTCCTTTTGCAGCACCTTCAAAGATACGCCACGAGGAACAACTGCCTGCACCCATAACCCTTCGCGCCGGTAAAAGGATGCAGCATCAAACTGCCCTGGATTACGCGGCTGTGGACACTTTCGAACTTGGGCGCAAAAACTCAGCCAATCACCACACCTTGGAGGCGAAGCCTGCAGATAAACAAGAACATCGAATCCGCCAACCAAACAGGATTCCTCCATTTCCAGCTCGTGAACTTTAAATCGAAACTGGCAGCCTTCAGCCTTTCGAGCCTCAGAGAACAGCCTTGGTACACTCGCTACCTCTCCTGTTAATCTACACACCGCAGAGGCGTGATCCGGTAAAGAACGCCAAAACGCCCGTTCCTTTGAAAAACAATCCCGCTCGAGATGCAGAAACAACGCAGTGAAAAACACAGCGGCGTGAGAATACCTACGCCGTCTTTGCACCACCCACACGCCGCCTGCAACCGATCCGCAGAACATGGCTGCATGCCTAGCGACAAGTCCATTTGAGTGACTAAGCAAGCTGTCATCCGACACACCACCGAAGCACCAGTCCGCCGACAAAATCCCCGCGATTGCGACAAGTGCGAATGACATCATCGGCGCCGGCTCCTTGCTTAAGAAGAGCA
>JBILKY010000271.1:0-5017 GCA_044376395.1 Chthoniobacteraceae bacterium
CATAATCTTGAAGGTTGGAGAGCGCCGGGCACTCGACCTTTGGGTCAGCAATCCGATGGAATGCAAACTGCGCATCCGCAGCGACAAGTTCGCGGCCCTTCCCATCTGGGAAGCAAGGGTCGTCGTGGAAGAAAATCCCCTCCTTCAGCGTGCACTTGTACGAGACTCCACCGCCGGGGCGCTCTACGCGCTCGGGCATGGATTGGAGTAGGCAAGGACTGAGTTGGTAGGGGTCGGTCTTGAAAGGGTGGTACTCCAATAGGCATTCCTGAATGGGTTCAAGCACCCGTCTGCTGACATTGTCGTAGCTGACCTGCGGATCAAGGGAGCGCGGGTCTTCAGGCATCGCCATGTAGCGCACTTGCCATGGGGATCCATCGTCACGGGCGTCTCGGAAAGCGGGTGGGTAAGGATTGTTTGAGCAGGCCGCAATCAAAAGTGCGCAAAGAATCCACAACAGGCGACTGGCAGCCTGAATTCGCGACGAACCGCACACTAGGGGGGTGGAGACCATTGGCCCCGCACTCTACAAGCGATTCATCACGGCGACAAGCGGCGGGGTAACTTGGCTCGGCTGGAGAGGTCAACTTGGACGTAAGCACCCACTCTGTAGAAACTGACCTCTTGCTAGGTGACGCCGTCATGGCGTTGCTGACTCACAGCGCTCCTGCCTCCACCTCCCAGCACCCCCTCCGAAAGCGCTCCGAAAACCGAGACTAGAAGTCGCCGCCGCCAAAGTCAGAGCCGCCTCCACCGTCGAAATCCCCGCCGAAATCGCCTCCGCTTTGGTGCGAGTCGGACGGGGTTTCGTCAAAGTCTGCGCCCGAGCCCGAGTAGTCCGAGTCTTGCGGGCCGACTTCCGTTTCGGTAGGCCCGCTGGAATCTGCGCCGAACGCGGATTGGCCGCCTTGGTGACCGAAAAAATGGTCGTAGATCCACATTCCAGCGGCCGCCCCGAACAAGCCGCCCATGAGCGATCCAAAAAATCCACCGCCGGAGGAAGGATATCCACCCAGCCCGGGGCTTCCTCCGGAAAAAATCGCCCCGATAAGCCTGCTGACAAGCATGACTGCGAGTAGCGCGATCAGTGCTGTCCCCAGCCATCCAAACTTGCCGCCAGAAATCCAGCCCGCATCACTTTTTGGCCAGTGATCGGATGAGCTGATTCCGGGCAGACTATTTGACTTCATTGTTGCAGTCACGAATCGGGTGCCCTTCAGCAAGGCTTCGTCGAACTCCTTTTTACGAAGGTGTCCCAGCATCAGATCCAAAAGCGCTTCTTTGTCTTTCATTGTAAAAACGCGGCGCGCGGTTTCGTTGCCCACAACCACGTGAATATGAGCCGGCTGTCGCACCAGCAAAATGTACACGCCATTCACCTTGTTTTTCGCCGCCTGCTTGACCGTAAATTGCTCATAGAGACGATCCGCGCCGGCTTTGCTCTGGGATCCGACAGCTCTCTGGATTTCTTTTGGCAACTCTTTGATGCTTTCAATGCAGAGGTCTTTGCGTGATTCCCGCGCGGCATCCGTGACCAGCTTGGCGGCGTCTTGCCTAGCCGCATCCGAGAAAAACTCGGCGCTATCGATAATCCCCGCGCCTGAGCCGTGCGCTGTTGATAGGTTTGTCGCGATGATGGCAACGAAGATCAGCAACATCGAAAAAACACGTTGCACTGCGGCATTTGCTGGGATTCCCAAAGGACGGATAGGAACAAGTGCGGTTTTCATGATCTATAGCGTGACGGCCCCCGCAGCGCGCGGCGGCTAGTTCAGATCTTATTCGGAGTACGCGCTGCGGCAACTGATTATGGATTCTCATGCCAATTTGTTCCGGGATGCTCCACCATGCAGCCATTACGGAGCTTGCTGAGTGCCCTGTTTGATGACTTCATTTTCGGGCATGGGATTTTTGCAGGCCGATTTTTTCCAGCGCGACTTCTTGATTGTTGCGCGGGAACTCGTGGGAGTTGAGCTTGTGTGGCGCGGGTGTTCCGGAATCATTGTGGAAACTGAGGGCTACGCGGTGGAGGGAGACGCAGCCTGCCATACCGCAACCCGCAAAGGCGCTCGACAGTTTGTGCATGAGAAGCCCGCTGGGGCAGCTTATGTCTATCTGAATTATGGAATGTATTGGCTTTTCAATCTCCACGTCAAAGGCGGTGGGCGGGACGGGCTGATTCTCATCCGTGCGATGGAACCGAGGAGGGGAATTGCTCAAATGAGACTCAGGAGGGGCTCTCGAGCCGACGCAGATTTGTGCTCGGGTCCTGGTAAGCTCGGACTTGCGCTGGGGATTTCCGGTCAGGACCACGGCTTGATCGTCGCGGGTCCCGGCAGGGTCGCAGGCTGCGGTCTGCGGAGACTTTCCCAAGATAGGAGTCCACCGGAATCCGGTGCGGTCGCGGAGGACGTGAGGGTTGGGATCCGGTTGGCGACGGATTTAAAATGGCGGTTTCTCCGGGAAAACTCGCCTTCAGTCAGTGTTCCTCTCGGCAAGGTCAAGCAACCGAGGTAGGAAGGGCGTCACGCGATGGCAGGCCCCTCATTCTGGGCGCCTGAGACGTCTCTCCGCGCAATCGCCATGTAGATCGCGGGAACGACGAACAGGGTGAGAATGGTTCCAATGATCATTCCGGTCACAAGGACGATGCCGATGCTGTTGCGGGCGCCTGCTCCAGGGCCGTTAGCAAGCACCAATGGAAAATGACCGAACACGGTTGCAACAGAGGTCATCAGAATCGGGCGCAAGCGCGTCGCCGCGGCCTCGATCACCGCCTCCAGTTTGGCGGTACCTTGTTGTCTGAGGCTGTTTGCAAATTCCACGATCAAGATGCCGTTTTTTGAAACCAATCCGACCAAAGTGATCAATCCGACCTGGCTATAAATATTGAGCGTCGTAAACCCAAGAAACGAGAATAACAGAGCACCGGAAAGCGCAAGGGGAACGGATCCTGCGAGGATCACGAGTGGATCTCTGAAGCTCTCAAACTGGGCGGCAAGCACCAGAAAGATCAAAACACCCGAAACAAACAACGTGATCAGAAGCTTGTTTCCCTCGGTCCGCAGCTGCCGGGCTTCGCCCGCGTAATCAATTGAGTACCCCGAGGGAAGGATTTTGGCCGCCTCATCCTCAAGCGCTTTCAACGCCTGATCCAAGGTGACATTGGGCGGGATCACGCCCTGGATGCGTGCGCTGTTTAGCTGCTGAAAGCGATTGAGCGTTCTCGGTTCCGTTGAGTTTTTGATGCTAGCAAAAGTCGCTAGCTGAATCAGCTTGCCGTTGGGGCCGCTTACATAAAGGTTTTGGAGTTGATCCGCGTTCAATCTGCTCACTCTCTCAATTTGCGGAATCACTTTGTAGCTCCGGCCGTCGATCGAAAAACGGTTCACATAGCCGCCCCCCAGCATGACGCCAAGATCTGATCCTACGGTCGCAAGGCTCAGTCCCATCGATGCCACCCTGTCGCGGTCGAAAACGATCTCACTTTGCGGAAAATCGAATTTCAGATCGGTGTCTGCGAAGACAAACAAACCGCTCTGAAACGCTTTGGCCACGAGTTTGTTTGCAGTTTCGAGGAGTTCACGGGGTTCCGCTGTGGAGCAAATCATAAACTCAACTGGAAAGTTGCCTCCCCCCGGAAGCGCTGCGGGAGTGAATGCGATGACTCTGACCCCCGGGATTGTGGCGGAGCGTCCGAACACCTCTCCGACCATCTGCTCGGTGTTGCGGGTGCGCTCGCTCCAAGGCTTAGTGACAAGTCCTGAAAACCCTCCGAACGCTTCTGTGATTTGAAATGTTGTGGCGGTCTCTGGCATGGAGAAGTAGACATCCTTGACCATCGACGTAAAGAGCGTGGTCTGGTCGATCGTTGAATTCGGCGCCGCTTGAATGACGCCAAGAATCACGCCTTGGTCTTCTTTGGGCGCCAGTTCCTTTGTGGACATTGCGTAGAACGGAACGCCCAACGCGATGATAATTGCCGCGAGCGTGAGAGTGACGGGCCTCCAGCGGAGCGTGTTGGTCAGAGTGCGCTTGTATGCAGAGCGAAGTTTATCAAACTGGCGATTTATCCAGCCTCCGAGTCCCATGTGAGAGTCCTGCGCCCGCAAGAGCTTTGAAGACATCATCGGCGAGAGCGTCAGCGCAACGACACCCGAAACCACCACAGCCCCGGCAAGGGTCAGTGCAAATTCCCTGAACAACGTCCCCGTCAGGCCACCCTGCAAGCCGATCGGCGCGTACACTGCTGCGAGCGTGATCGTCATCGCAATCAGCGGGCCGATTAGCTCCCGAGCTGCTTTGATTGCGGACTCAAGCGCGCCGAGGCCTTCCTGAAGGTGACGCTCCACATTTTCCACCACGACAATCGCATCGTCCACAACCAGACCCACCGATAACACGATCGCCAGAAGTGTGAGAAGATTCAGGGTGAATCCAAGCAGCTGGATCAGAAAAAGCGCGCCTGCCAAGGAAAGGGGAATCGCCACGACGGGAACCAGAATCGACCGCCAGTTACCAAGAAAAACAAAAATCACGCAAATCACGATCACTAGCGTTTCTGCAAGCGTCGAAAGAACCTCCCGGAGCGCATCGCGAATGTAACGCGTGGCATCGTAGGAAAGATGTAGATGCATCCCGCTCGGCAGCTGGCTTTCAATCACAGGCAGCTCATCGCGGACCCTGTTGATGACATCCAGGCTGTTTGAGGTTGGCAGCACCCAGACGCCAACAAACGTTGCCCGTTGTCCGGAAAAACGAACGTCTGTGTCGTAGTTTTCCGCGCCGAGCACCACGTCTGCGATGTCCTCCAGCCGGACGATCGCTCCGTTGCGCTCGCGGATCACGAGTTTCTTGAACTCTTGAGCGGATTTGAGGTTGGTGTTAGCCACGAGGTTCACTGTGATCAGCGTTCCTTTGGTGCTTCCTAGAGCTGAGAGATAGTTGTTAGTGGCGAGCGCGTTTGAGACATCTGCAGGGCTGATTTGAAGCGCGGCCATCCGGTCTGGTTTGAGCC
>JBILKY010000062.1:0-14744 GCA_044376395.1 Chthoniobacteraceae bacterium
CACGCTGGCGCCCCGGGCCGCTGGGTTCGCCAGAACACGATGGTTCAGGGAGTCAGCATGTGGTACACCCCGGCGCACACCGAGAGCGGTTGGTACCACTACTCGTATATCGACGCACAAATGCTCCGCACTGCCGCAACTCCCCGGCCGTAGGCGGGTGCAGGGTTGCTGGCCACTACTTCGCCACTACTTCCGCAACTTCACGAGAAGGTCCCCCGACTCGACCGCATCGCCAACTCCAGCGAACACCTGGTCCACCACCCCGTCGGCATGGGCGTAGAGGGTGGTCTGCATTTTCATCGCCTCGAGCGTCGCAATCTTTTCGCCGGAACTGACACGACTGCCCACAGTCACGTTGAGTGCGGTCACCATGCCCGGGATCGGAGCACCCACCTGCAATGGGTCCGCGGAATCCGCCTTCACGCGTGCCTTCGCCTTGGGGGCTATCGACTTGTCCACGACCACCGTCTCCCGCGGCATGCCGTTGAGTTCGTAAGAAATCACACAACGCCCGTCCTTATCCGGGGCATGCACATTGATGAGCTTGATGAAGAGCACCTTCCCTTCTTCGATCGGAACTTGTATCTCCTCGCCCACTTTCAGTCCGTAGAAAAACGAGGGCGTCGGCAGGACGCTCGCATCCGAATATTCGCGCTGGAACTTCGCAAAATCCGCGAACACCTGCGGGTACATTAAATGCGAGTACAAATCATCGTCGGAAGCCGGACGGTTGGTCTGTTCCGCAACCTGCGCGAGCGTGGCTTTCAGATCCACAGGCGCGGGCTTTTGATGCTTGGGTTTTGACGACCCCAAGACCGCCTTCACCACCGCGCGGGGCCAACCGCCCATCGGTTGGCCAAGGCCTCCCGAGAGCATGTCCCGCACGGACTCCGGAAACGGGGTTCCCGGAGGAAGATTCACGACGTCGGCGGGACGGATCCCCCGCGTGAATAAAAAGAGCGCCATGTCGCCGACGACCTTCGAGGAGGGCGTCACTTTGACGATGTCTCCAAAGAGCTCGTTGACCTCCGCATACGTGCGCGCAATCTCCGGCCACCGCGCGCCGAGGCCCATGGACGCCGCCTGCTCCTTGAGATTCGTGAACTGGCCGCCCGGCATTTCATGCAGATAAACCTCCGCGGATCCGGTCTTCGGCGCCGTGTCGAACGGGGCGTAGAATTCACGCACCTTTTCCCAGTAATCCGAGAATTCGTTTAGCACGTCGAGGTTCAAGCCGGTTTCCCTCGGGGTATGCTGCAGCGCAGCCACCACCGAGTTCATGTTCGGCTGGGAGGTTGAACCGCTCATGGAGGCAATCGCGAGGTCCACCACATCCACGCCCGCATCGCTCGCCCGCAGGATCGACGCCGCGTTGATGCCTGAGGTGTCGTGCGTGTGGAAGTGAATCGGCGCCCCGACCTCGTCCCGCAGCGCCTTCACAAGCGCCTGGGCCGCGTAAGGCCGGCACAACCCAGCCATGTCCTTGATCGCGATGAAATGCGCGCCCATCCGCTCCAGTTCCTTTGCCAGCTTGATGTAGTACTTCAGCGAGTACTTGGTCCGTTTCGGATCCAGAATATCGCCGGTGTAGCAAAGGGTTCCCTCGCAGATGCCGTGCGTGTTCTGCACCGCCTCCATCGCGGCTTTCATGTTCGACAAATCGTTGAGCGAATCGAAGACACGGAAGATATCGATGCCGCTTTCTGCCGCGTGCTTGATGAATCCCGCGACCACTTTCGCCGGGTAGCTGGTGTAACCCACCGCATTCGCGCCGCGCAGCAGCATTTGAAAACAGATGTTCGGCACCTTCTCCCGCAACAACCGCAGGCGCGACCATGGATCCTCGTTTAGAAACCGCATCGCCGTGTCAAAGGTGGCGCCACCCCACATTTCCAGCGAGAACAACTCGGGGGTGCGGCGCGCTACGATCGGCGCGATCGCCGCCATGTCATACGTACGAACCCGCGTGGCCATCAGCGACTGGTGCGCATCGCGAAAAGTCGTGTCGGTGACGAGCAGTCGTTTCTGTTTGCGGGTCCATTCGGCGAAACCCTTCGCCCCGAGTTTCAGCAGTAAATCACGCGTGCCGGGTGCGGGAGTTTGCTTTCGGTCAAAAACCGGCAGAGGCGCGGCCTCCAAAGGCACGCTCGGACGGTGTCCCTTGGCGTGCGGATTGCCGTTCACAATCACGTTGCCCAGAAACGCAAGAAGCTTGGTCGCACGGTCCCGGCGCGCCTTGAAGGTGAACAACTCGGGCGAGGTGTCGATCATCGTTGTGGTCGCGTCACCCGCCCGGAAATTCTTCGAGTGAATGACGTTTTCCAAGAACGGGATGTTCGTCTTCACCCCGCGGATCCGCATTTCCCGGAGCGCGCGGTCCATCCGCTCAAGCGCCATCGGGAAGTTTGCGCCCGACGCCGTGATCTTCACCAGCAACGAATCGTAGAACGGCGTGATTACTGCACCGGTGTCTCCCATCCCGGCATCCAGACGGATTCCAAACCCTCCCGCGCTCCGGTAGGTGATGATCTTCCCGTAATTCGGGGTGAACTGCTTTTCGGGATCCTCGGTGGTGACGCGGCACTGCACCGCGAAACCGTTGCGCGGAATGTTATCCTGCCTGGGCAGGTTCAACTCGGGGCCGTGCAGCGCTGCGCCCTGTGCGATGAGAATCTGCGAACGCACAAGATCGATCCCAGTGATTTGTTCGGTCACAGTGTGCTCCACTTGGATCCGCGGGTTCATCTCAATGAAGAACCAGTCCTTTTTGTCGACGTCGTAGAGGTACTCGATGGTGCCGGCGTTATTGTAGCCGATCTCCTTAGCGATCCGCACGGAAGCCTCGCACAGTTCGCGCCGCACACGGTCGTCGAGATCCACCGAGGGGGCGATTTCAATCACCTTTTGATGACGCCGCTGCACCGAGCAGTCGCGCTCGTGGAGGTGGAGCACGTTACCGTGCGAATCCCCGAGGATCTGCACCTCGATGTGCTTGGCACGGGGAATGTATTTCTCCAGAAAAACCGCCGCATTTCCGAATGCGCGCTCCGCCTCGCCCTGCGCCTCGTCCAAAAGCGAGTTCAAGTCGGAGGGCTTGTGCACGACGCGCATTCCCCTGCCCCCGCCGCCAAACGCCGCCTTGATGATGAGCGGGAATCCGATTTTACCCGCGATCTTCAGGGCCTCCGCACGGTCCGTCACCGGATCCTCAGTCCCGGGCAGCGTGGGTACTTTCAGCTTCTGGGTGAGCGCACGGGCCGCCACCTTGTCGCCCATAAGGTCGAGCAGTTTCGAGGAAGGACCGACAAAGGCGATCCCAGCCTTCTTGCAGGCATCCGCAAACCGCGCGTTTTCACTGAGGAACCCGTATCCGGGGTGGATCAGGTCAACGCCCTTTTCCTTGGCGAGCGCAACGATGCCCTCGATGTCCAGGTAGGCGCCCACCGGGCCCTTGCCCTCACCCACCACATAGGCCTCATCAGCCTTGAAGCGGTGCATCGAAAACCGATCCTCCTGCGCGTAAATTGCGACAGTGCGCAGGCCAAGCTCGTTGGCGGCCCGCATGATGCGGATCGCGATTTCCGAACGGTTTGCAACCAGCAGTTTTTTGGGCCGCGCGGGATCCGAGTGTTTCGGGGTGGGAACGGAGGAGGATTTTTTACGAGCCATAAGGGTGGAGGCGCGCCCGGTCAGACGCGGACCGGTAATCCCACCAAAGCCTCCCCCTCAGCGCAAGGAACAAGCGGGCCGCTCAACGGATCTTTTGGTCCGGAAGCTCCTTTTTGATCCCCTCGTCGATCGGCATCTTATCCGCCGCCCCCGCAAGACCTGCTGCGGATAGCAGTCCATCCAATTCCTTACGAAGCGCTGCAACTTGGCTGGAATGCTTGGGTTGCTTGGAAAGATTTACGAGCTCGTCGGGGTCCGCCTTCAAGTCGTAAAGCTCCGCGTCGTGCTTGTCGGGTGAGCCGTCCCCGTGGGGATACCGGATGTACTTCCACTGATCGGTGCGAAGAGCGCGCACGTTCGGGGTGTACGGGAACTGCTTTTCGTAATTGTACTCGTAGAACCATGAGGTCCGCCAGGCAGGGTCGCCTTTACTCGCTAGCTTCACCCATGATTTGCCCTGCGCGTTTTCCAGCGGCTTGGCGCCGCACAGCTCGAGAAGACTTGGAGCTATATCCACGGTGAGCGCCTGCTTGGGAATGACCTTTCCCCGGCCAAGGGCGGGATACCGCACCAACAGCGGGATGCGGAGGCTGGCCTCGTGCGCTGTGCGTTTGTCCACCATGCCGTGTTCGCCTTCCAGCAGCCCGTTGTCTCCCATGAAAACCACCACCGTATTGTCCAGTTGCTTGGTTTCCTCGAGGTGCTTCAAAAGACGCCCGACGCTGTCGTCGACGCTCAAGATCGTGCCCCAGTAACCGTGCACCATGTTTTCAAAATCCTTCACGGCCTCGGGACGGTCGTCGGGGAATTGCTTGCGCCACTCAAACAGTGGACCGTAAATCCCGTGCCAAGTGTACAGCCGGTCTTTTACCCACGCGGGTTTCTGGTCGAGCTTGAACGCGGAGGCCGGATACGGCACGCGCACAGAATCGAACGCGTGCGCGTATTTCTCCTCAGGCGTATAGAAGCTGTGAGGCGCCTTGTGGCCCACACAGAGCGCCCACGGCTTGCCCGAATGGTCGCGTTTGAGCCAGTCGAGCGCCATATCCGTCACCACCGTGGTGTAGTATCCGGGCACCACTTTGCCCGCTTCGCCGTTGATATTCCATTCGGTGTCGAAATATTTCCCCTGCCCCTTGTGGGTCGCAAAAAACGAAAACCCCGCCCTCGGATTGTCATTGTTCTCGCCCATGTGCCATTTGCCCATATAGGCCGTTTCGTATCCCTCGGAAGTCAGGCGCCCCGGCCAATGCGTGAGGTTGGACGGGAGTTCCGTGAAATTGTCCCGCACGCCATGCCGATGCGCATACATGCCGGTCAGGATGGATGCACGGCTAGGAGAACAAAGGGAGGTCGTGCAGAACATGTTCTCAAACCGCACCCCTTCCTTCGCAATCCTGTCAATCTGGGGCGTCTTCAAGGCGGGATGGCCCGCGCAACTCATCGCATTCCACCGGATGTCGTCACAAAGGATAAAAAGAACGTTCGGTCTGGTGCTCGCGGCGGATGCGCCGGCAACCGTTGAGAACCAGATGCTGATTGCCGCACCGAGGACGGTCACAATACTTGGGAGTTTTATTTGCTTCATGTGGTGATTGAATATGAAAAAGAAGATGGGCTTTAACCCACGCGGGCGAATGTTCCGGGCGATTATCACCGCGTTAATTTTCGGAGCCATTCCTCGAGCATCTCGCGCTGGTTGGCGCGGATTCCCTCGGGCAGATGCTCCAGCATCCAACCCACGTCCTCGGCGGCGCCGGGTCTGTTCCCTTGAAACTCGCGAATCATCGCGCGGCTCAGCCGCTCCCGGCCTGCGTCGGGATCCAGCGCGATGAGCAGGTCGAGGTAAGGCAACGCCTCCTGCGCGCCATTGCGCGCCTCCAACTGCGGCCCGGCAAGATTGCGAATCATCCGCACCACGATATCGCGCTTGAGTGCAGGCTGCCTCGCCTTCTCCGGAACGAGCGCACCGTCGCTCACAATTTCCAGCGCTTCCCGCATGCTTAATACTTTCCCCCCGTCGTACACATCGACCAACGAAAACTCATCCTGCTCCGAGGCGCGGTACCCAACCATAAACCGGCCCGGTAGCGGAATACCCACCACACCCCTGACGCCCAGAGTGCGCGCAAGCTCGATGTAGACGATGGACAAGGTGATGGGCAGCCCTTCCCGGTCGTCCAGCACCTCGTTCACGTAGCTGTTTGAGCGGCTCGAATAATCGCTGCGGCTGCCATGAAACCCGTTTTCCTCGAACAAATACCGGTTCAGTCTGCGCACCGCAGACGCAGTGCCCTTCGAGACCTCTTCATCGGTTGAAAGCTCATCTGCCATCTGCGCGAATCCGCGGCGATAACTCTCCGTATCCAAATCAGGGTTGTCGTGTTTGGAGAGAAGCAGAGCGCAACGCAGCAAATCCGCCTCCGCTTCGGGCTTTTCCAATTCCGCGACGAGGGCTTCGCGCACCGAGCGCTGGTGCAGCTCAACGGCCATGTCCTTTAGCATTTTTGAAGCCTTCTCCAGCTCTCCATGCTGCTTGAGCAGTAGCAATCGATTGGCCTCCGCTTCGTTCACCAACGCATCCACTGCCTGCGCCGGTTGCAGGCGTTTCGCCAGCAGATCTTCAAGCAGTCCCTTGAAATTCTTCTCCAGCTCAGGAGGCAATGGCTTTTCAGAAACATCCGATCCAACCCTGAAGTTCTTGTAACTCGCCGAGGTTGTTCTGAACTTGCACAGCCCCGCGAGGCCACCGCGCAAACCGGAATCTTCCCGGTCCACAACCTGGCGTCCGTTCACGTAACACCGGATCCTCGCGCCCTCCACGCGGACCCTGAGCGTGTTCCATTCCTCAGGCATGTACGCGTCCGAAGCGAGTTCGTCCAAAATCTTCCACGAGTACACATCGGGCCCGTCGAAGCGCGTCAGGCGCAGTTTGCCCGCGGTCGGGTAGAACCCATAGTGCCTGTCCCCGCCGTCTGAGCAGAACGCCAGGCCCGCCGCCCCGCCCTCGTCGTCGAGCTTCACGGCGACGGACGCCTCGAACGACTCCGGTTGCGGAGTCTCGGTCGATAAACAAAGCGACCGGCCTCCGAACGACTGCCCTGACTGCGTGACCTGGATCATCCCGGCGCGCTGGGTCCACTGTGCGCCCATGAGTGTCGTCCACAGCCGCGGGTTCAGCACGCCGATGGTCAGCCAGCGTTCCATGGGGATTGGGTTCGGGTGTTCAACCAGCTTCTTGAGAGCGTTCACCGGCATCGCGAATCCGAGGTTCTTCGTTCGCGCAGACTTGAGGGTAAGGACGCCGAGCACCCTGCCCTGCCGGTCCACAAGGGGGCCGCCGCTATTTCCACGCTCGATGGGAATCGCGATCTGGATCATCGGCGTGCCATCAACATCACGGTTCGGTTCGGAAATAACGCCGTCCACAACGCTGAAAGCGAGTCCAGCCGGATTGCCCATCGCCACAATCGGCTGCCCTTGCCGCATGGAATCCGAATCCCCAAGAGGGAGCGCCTTGAGCCCTTTTTGCGAGACGCGCAGGATCGCAAGATCCAGTCGGGCATCGTTTGCCACAATCTCCGTGACTTCAAGGGAGCGCCGGTCGCTGGTCTCCACCAAGATCCGCCGCGCCTCGCCGATCACGTGCCTGTTGGTAGCGATTAAATCCGCACCGATCGCGAATCCGCTACCCACACCAAACGGGCCGTCGCGACCCACCTGCGTGACGCTCACAAGCGACGGTTTGATTTGCTCTGCGATCTGTTCGACAGATTTCACCTCCCGCCGCGCCTTGGCTGGCGTCCTGGCTGCGGGCGCATCTTTGCCGGCCGGGGGCGGTGCGTCTGTTTTTTGTGCAGGGCTTAAAGGCTTTTGGTCCGCTGTTTGCGCCACGCAAGGCGCGCTTGCCAGCACGACTACCGAAACACCCTGAGCCAGGACGCGCCCGAATGATCTAAGCGACAGGCTTGCTTCAGCGGCGAGGGTCGAAAAGCGTGAGTGGATCGAGGGGCCGCACATCTGGGTGGGTGATTAAGGACAGAAGAGCCAGACCGACGGTGTGGACCCTAACACAAAAAGTCATTCCAGAGGCAAAACTTAGATGAGACAAGTTGACCGCAATCTGAAAATGTTCAGGGATCCTTCCGTTCTGCCGGCTGCGCGCGGCCCTCCTTGCGAGGGCCAAGCAGGCTTCCCACCGGCGAAACCCATGAGCACCCAGTTTCGACGCTGGATTTTTGGCAACAGGGAGCGCAGTTGCCGGCGCCAATACCCGCAAATCGCGTCCCGCCTCCTTTTACGCCACAGATTTACTGCCGGTAGCCAGTCAGTGCAGCAACTCAACCCGGCTCATCATAACAGCCTGTCCGGACAAAAACACCCGGTCGCCATCCACCCTGACCTTTACCACGCCGCCCCTGCTGCTCGCTTGAAAACCAGTCAAGTCCGTCCTGCCGAGTCGTGCCGCCCAGTACGGGCCGAGAGCGCAGTGCGCGGATCCGGTCACCGGATCCTCATTGATGCCCGCCGCGGGTGCAAAAAAACGGCTCACAAAATCAAACTCGGCGGAGTCGCTGCGAGCGGTGACAATTAGTCCGCGGCACGGAAGGCAGGAAATCGCAGCCAAATCAGGAAGCAACCCACGCACGGCATCGGCGCTGGAAAACTCGACCAGATAGTCCATTCCGTTGCCTCCAGTAAAAAGCGGCACGCAGTCCAGCGCGCGCTCAAGATCGTTTGGTACGGTAAACGGCACGCACGGCTTGGCTGGAAAATTCATCTCGATCCAGCCATTCGACTCGCGGCAGTGCAGCCAGCCGCTGCGAGTGAGGAACCTCGCCTGCTCCCCGCGAGGGATGTCCCCAGTTTCCCAGAGCGCGAAAGCGCTCGCGAGCGTCGCGTGACCGCACAGGTCCACCTCCACGGTGGGCGTGAACCAACGCAGCGCGAACCCGCCGTCGATCGCGTGAACAAAAGCGGTTTCCGACAGATGCATCTCCCCAGCGACCTGCTGCATCCAGTGCGCATCACGTGGCTCATTCAGCACGCAGACCCCGGCTGGGTTTCCTCCAAACGGGCTGCTTGTGAAGGCGTCAACAACATGAATGAGAGCTGGCATGGATTTAGGGAGAAGATGGTTTCCCACCGCAGGATAAACGAAAACTTGGCGGGCGGTCGGTGAAACGCTCGCGATCTTGGTCTTTACCCAATAACTTTTGACTTTGGAAGGTGTTTGCCTCCCATGCTGGCACCGGTCTGAAACCGGATCCTCGCTCCTACACCACCCCTATGCTCCGACCCATTCCCGCGCTCAAAGTGGCTTGTCTGGCCTTTCTCGCGGCATCGCTCTTCTCGCCGGAAAGCCGCGCTGCAGACCGCCCAAACATTCTCTGGCTCATTGCAGAAGACCTGGGGCCGGCAATGAGCTGCTACGGGAACCGGGACGTTCTCACGCCGAACCTCGACCGACTGGCATCTCAGGGGGTGCGTTACACGCGCGCTTACACGACAGCGCCAGTGTGCTCTGCAAGCCGTTCGTCGTTCATGACCGGCATGTACCAGACCACCATCGGTGCGCACAACCACCGATCGCACCGCGGTGACGGGTACATGCTCCCAAACGGCGTGCAGCCGCTTCCTTGCTGGCTGCGCGCAGCTGGCTACCTCGTGACAAACCTGACCGAGCTTCCCGCTTCGTTTGGGTTCAAAGGCAGCGGCAAGACCGACTGGAACTTCAGCTTTGAAGGGACTGCGTTCGAGCCTGCAAAATGGGAGGATTTACAAAAACAAAAACCATTCTGCGCCCAGATCAACTTCCACGAAACCCACCGCGCGTTTCATCCAACAGGCAAAGTAGATCCCAGCAAAGTCACGCTCCCTCCCTACTACCCGGACCATCCGGTGACGCGCGCAGACATGGCCGCGTACCTCGACGACCTCGCAGAACTTGACCGTAAAATCGGCGTCGTGCTACAGGAACTGGAATTCTCAGGCCTTGCCGATGACACGATCGTTCTCTTCATGGGCGACCACGGCGAAGCGCATGTCCGGGGCAAACAATTTTGCTACGAAGAAGGCCTTCACATTCCGCTGATCGTCCGCTGGCCGAAAAATTTCACGTCTCCCAAACAGATCGCGCCAGGCAGGGTGGACGCACGCTTTATCGAAGCCATCGACATCGCTCCAACCCTCCTGCAAATCGCCGGCACGACGAAACCCGAGAAGATGCAAGGCCGCAATTTTTTGGGCGACAATGCAGAGGCTGAAAGAACCTGTGTCTTCGGAGCGCGCGACCGATGCGACGAGACGGTGTTCCGGCTCAGGACCGTGCGCGACACCCGCTACCGCTACATCCGCAACTTCACGCCGGACCGCCCGTTCCTGCAGCCGAACGCCTACAAGGAACGCTCTTATCCCGTCTGGAACCTGCTCAAGGAACTTCATGCTGAAGGAAAACTCACGCCAGCACAGGACTTCCTCTGCCAGCCCGTGATGCCGGAGGAAGAACTGTACGATCTCGAGAATGACCCGCACGAAATTCGCAACCTGGCCGGGTCCGCCCAACCGGAGGCGCAGGCCGCCTTGCGGCGCATGCGCGAGCTGCTTGAGACTTGGATCAAGGAAACGGACGATCAGGGGGCTGTTTTTGAAACCGCCGAGGTCATCGCAGCTCAAACCCAGAAAAACAAAAAGACGAAATAAACGCAGAACGGCGCCCTTGAGGGCTGAGAGCGCGAACCTTTCCCATCCGCCTTCGATAGACCGGCGCGACCGCCGCAAATGAAGAAATGCGCAGCGCGAGGAGAGCCCGGATACCTGTGATTTTTTAAGACTTTCCACCCTCTTCTTTATCGCGATGATCCCGCGGCCATACACCCGCTCCACCATCTGACTACTCTCGCATCAGAACAGCTTTCCGCCCTCTTCCGCGAACCGGAACCGCTGCTCGTTCTGGCACCAATGCAAGATGTCACCGACTTGCCATTTCTGCGGCTCATCCACGGCTACGGCGGCGCGGACTTGTATTTTACAGAATATTTCCGAGTCCATGAGGACTCCGGTTTGGACCCTTGGATTCTTTCGTCCATCACCCAAAACCCCACGGGACGTCCGGTCATCGCGCAGTTGATCGGAAACCATATCCCATCGCTCGTCCGGATCGCACGCGAGCTTCAGAAACATCCCATCGCGGGAATCGACCTAAACCTCGGCTGCCCAGTTCCCGTGGTCTACCGCAAAAACGCCGGTGGCGGCCTGCTCCGCGATGTTGCACGCATTGACTCGATCTTGGGGGCGCTCCGCGAGGCGGTTCATGTCCATTTTTCGGTTAAAACCCGGATCGGTTTCGATGATCCATCCGTCTTCGAGGATCTCCTCGCAGTTTACGCGCGGCATTCGCTGGATTTGTTGACGGTGCATGCGCGGACGGTGGCGGAAAAGTACCGGAACATCGTCCACTACGATTATGTGGCCCGGGCCGTTGAGGTCATGCAGTGTCCCGTGCTCGTAAATGGAAACGTTTCTTCCGCAGAAAGCGCGCAAGCCGCACTCGATCAAACCGGAGCCAAGGGGCTAATGATCGGCAGAGGTGTCATCCGCAACCCGTGGCTTTTCCAACAAATCCGCCAGCATCGCAGAGGCGAACCGCGCTTCGTCCCGCGCGGGAAGGATGTGCTGTCGTACGTCCACGGGCTCTACGAAATGCGCTCGAGCGAGGGCGTTCCAGAGAGCTCGTATGTGAACCACATGAAGAAGTACATGAACTTTCTCGCGCTCGGAGTCGACCCGAGCGGCAGATTTTTAAGCGAGATTCGAAGGGCAACCACCCAAGCCACGTTCCTCGACCTTTGCCGCGAGTTTCTTGACCACTCAAACCCAATGAAACTTGAGCCGTTCGACATTCCGTTCAGCCCTTCCGAGAAAACCTGCGACTGAGAGGTCCGCCGCAGAGCTCCAGCTGAGGCGCAGCGCCAAGATTGTTGGCCCGCTAGAACTCTAGCTTTGGCAGCGATGGGTTCGCGGGCACATTCTGGTTCGGCTGCTGGATCTGGATCGGCGTCACAATCTGGACCCTCGGCACCTCGGTGGCCTCGGGCTCGGCCTTATCGTCAAGGGGGATCTTGTTGTTGAGGGGCGCGGCCTGGCCGGTTTCCTTGAAGTTTCGAATCGCCCGCGCAGTTCGCTCGGCCTCGGTGGACCGATAGGGATCCTCGCCAAGCACCGTGGGGCTTTTCATCACGACGCTCGCGACCGCGCTCAAGTCAAAGGTCAATTCCACCTTCGAGGGCGCCGACCCATCAGGAGTCTTTTTCCTGCGGGGCCGCTTCGGGCCGTGGACGTCGCAGAGGTCTGCGGGACCGGGCGTTTGAGCGCCAGTGAGCCAAACCTCCATCTCGGTCACTACCGGTTCGCCGGCGGCGTTCAACTCCTGACAATTCGGGATCAACCCGTACCCAGACTTGGAACAGACCTTGCATTTGCGCAAATCATCGGGACGCGTGAAAGGCTGCGGAGGGTACGCCCCGATGCTTGCATTCATGATCTCGGTCCACACCGGCATTGCAATTTCGCTGCCAAAGGCCCCGAAGAAAATCGGCGTGCGCGTCTTGTCGAACCCGGTCCAAACCCCGCAAGTGAGTTCGCTGGAGTACCCCACGAACCACGCGTCCGCGAAGTCATACGTTGACCCTGTCTTGCCCGCGAAAGGAAGCCGCCTCAACGCAAGATTCGAGAACGCCGCGGCCCCGGTGCCTTCCTCGAGGGCGGCCGTCAAACATTCGTGCACTTGAAAGGCGGTGCCAGGGCTCATGACTTTCTGACGGTAGGAATCCTCCCGAAAGATCACCTTGCCTTGGTTGTCCTCGATCCTCTCGATCAGGACGCTCTTGGAGGGACGCGTTCCGCCGCCAGGGAAGCTGCTGTAGGCGAGTGCCAGTTCCATGAGAGTCAACTCGCTACTGCCGATGAAGCTGGCGGGATAAGCGCGCAAGGGGCTCTGGATTCCAGCCGCTGCGGAGAGGGCGGCTACGTGCTCGACCGACTCCTTCAAGTCGTCGCCAAGAAGCATGCCAAGCCTCACGGTCGCCGCGTTCTTCGACTTGATGAGCGCTTTGCGCGCCTCAATGACGCCTTCATACGGGGTGTTGGTTTGTTCCCGAGCCCATTCGCCCAAAATCCCGCTCGTCCCGCCCACCATCACCTTCCGGTTGTCCATCACCGCATCCTGAATCGGGAAGAAAGGGTGCAACCCCATTTCAAAGGCTGTGGCGAACACAAACGGCTTGAATGCGCTGCCGGGGGCGCGCCTGGCCTGGGTCACGCGGTTGAACTCGCTGTGACGGGCATCGCGCCCGCCGACAATCGCGCGGATCGCGCCCGTGTGATTATCGAGAACAACGAGCGCACCCTGAAGGTACTCCGGGCGGGGCGGCGGCTCGTCCTGACCCGCCGTGATCTGCTTGCGCCAAGCGCGGTAGAGGGCATCGAAGGTCTCGAAGGATTGCCGCGTCTTAAACTCTGGGCGGTGCTCAACAGCCTCCAGCTGCTTTTTAAGAGAGGCCTCCGCCTGACGCTGGAGGCCCAGGTCGATGGTTGTGTAAATCCGGTAGCCTTCGCTGGAACTCTCCTCCTGCCCCACAAGCTTCGTCATCTGCGCAGCAACCATGTCCGTCGCGTAGTTCTCCATCAGGATCGGCCGGCGGTTCTTCACCTCTGGCTCGCTCGCCAGGGCTTCCTCGTACTGGCTGCTCGTGATCGCATTCAACTCCCTCATCCGTGAGAGCACGTGGTTGCGCGATTCCATGCCCGCGCGGCGGTTTCTCCACGGGGAAAGATGGTTCGGACTCCGCAAAAGGCCCGCCAGCAGCGCTGCTTCGCTGATCGTGAGATCTGCCGCTTTTTTTCCAAAATAACCCTGCGCAGCGGCCTCGGCCCCGTAGAACCCCGCCCCGAAGTACACCCGGTTCAGGTACAACTCTAGAATCTCATCCTTTTTCAGACGGTTCTCGATCTCGAAGGCCACGAACATCTCGAGAAATTTCCGGCGGTATGACCTGTCATCGCTGGGCAGTGCGTCCGGAAAACTATTGCGGGCCAGCTGCTGCGTGAGCGTGCTTGCGCCCTGTCGGGTCTTGCCGGCCTGCAGGTTTCGGGAAAGCGCACGCCCGACCCCGTAATAGTCGACACCGTTATGCATGCGAAACCGGGCGTCCTCCGCCGAGACAACCGCTTTTTGGAGGTTCACCGAGATCTCACTCAACGGCTTCTGATCCCTGTTTTGGACGAAAATCCGGCCCAGCAGCTCGCCGTGCCGGTCAAAAATGAGACTCGCCGACTCCATCTCACGAAGTTTGCGGTAATCCAGCGCGGCCGCCTTTTCCACCCACAACGAACGCTGCCAAAGCGCGAGCGAAAGCCCGATGCTCAGGCAGATTCCCGCAAAAACAGCGCACGCTTGGAAGAAGCCGCGAAACTTCGATCGTTTTTTGAGGGTGTTCACGGGGGCCGCCATGCTTTTTGGGTGATCCTGATTATCTGTGCTGGAAGCCCACCTGCCAATGGCAGAAAGCGGGAACTTTCCGTGCATTTTGCCTTGGGAAACCGGTGTAAACGCGGGCGCGCCCCATCATTGCTGAGGCTTTCAGAGAACCTGTGCCGATAAAAACGCCCCGACCTGAGCCCCCCCCTCAATTATCTCTCAACCGCGAACCCGTTCAACCGCGCCTGAAGAAAGCCGCCCCGAAGGTTCCACACATTTTCAAAACCCAGGCCGTGGAGGGTGCAGGCTGCGAAATAACCTCTCTGCCCTTTCTGGCAATACGTCACAATTCCCCTGTCGATCCGAAGGTCCCGCGCCCTCGTCCGCAGTTCGCTCAACGGGATGTGCACGGCGCCAGCCAACCGGCCCGATTCGGCCACCTCGTCCGCGTCTCGGACGTCCAACAGCAGTTCAGTGGCCGGACGCCAGTTCTCCGCGGAAACAGTCGCGACATCCCCGCGCGCAATGTGCGCCGCCACATAACCCGCCACATTCACGGGATCATTCGCGGATCCGAAGGGCGGCGAATACGCGAGAT